>NZ_JAQYWT010000367.1:0-438750 GCF_036322545.1 Streptomyces sp. SP18BB07 | reverse complement strand
GAGGTTGTTCAGGGACATGGCGAGGTCGGGGAGGTGGGCGGCGGGGTTGGCCTGGGCGAGGGTACGGCGGATTTCGACGGCTTCGGTGATGGAGACGAGCGCCGCTTGTCGGTCTCCGGTATCGCTCTGCTGGTTGGAGAGGTTGTTCAGGGAGCTGGCGAGGTGGGGGAGGTGGGCGGCGGGGTTGGCCTGGGTGAGGGTGCGGTAGTGGTCGACGGCTTCGGTGATGGAGGCGAGCGCTGCCTGCCGGTCCCCAGTCCCGCTCTGCTGGACGGAGAGGTTGTTCAGGGACATGGCGAGGTCGGGGAGGTGGGCGGCGGGGTTGGCCTGGGCGAGGGTACGGCGGATTTCGACGGCTTCGGTGATGGAGACGAGCGCCGCTTGTCGGTCTCCGGTCTCACTCTGCCGGTTGGAGAGGTTGTTCAGGGAGCCGGCGAGGTCGGGAAGGTATACGGCGGGGTTGGCCTGGGCGAGGACACGACGGATCTCGACGGCTTCGGTGATGGAGACGAGCGCCGCTTGTCGGTCTCCGGTATCGCTCTGACAGCCGGAGAGGTTGTTCAGGGAGACGGCGAGGTCGGGGAGGTGGGCGGCCGGGTTGGCCCGGGTGAGGGCGCGGTAGTGGTCGACGGCTTCGGTGATCGAGACGAGCGCCGCCTGCCAGTCCCCGATGGCGCCTTGGCGGTGACTGGTGCGCTGGAGCTGCTCGGCGAGGTCGGCGGGTTGGGTGGTGGCATCGGCCCGCAGGACCGACAGGCGCCGAAGGTCGGTGTGCAGGCCGAGCTCGGGCAGGCCGATCGTGGTGAAGGGGATGGCGCGGGAGAGGTCGGCGAGCCAGGGCACGGGCGGCTCGTCGTCGATCAGTTGCCGGAGGGCGGCCAGCGCGGTACCGCCCTGATCCGCGGCGACCTGGAGGACGGGCTGCCAGCGGTCCGCCCCAGCGCTGATCCATGCCTGCACCATGCGTGTGGCGCTGTCCGGCGCCGCCGCGGCGGCGCGGTTGAGCTGCCGCAGGGCGGCCAGGAGACCATCGCCGTCGAGGCCGTCCAGGACGGCGGGGAGCAGGTCTTCGTCGTCGTGGAGTTCGTGGAGGGTGAGGTGGTCGGCGATGGGGTCCGGGCGCAGGACGAGGGGTTCGCCGGGGCCGGGTTGCAGGCAAGTGGCCAGGGTGGTGCGGATGGTCTCACGCCAGGGCGCGTCGTCGGACAGTTCCTCGACGGCGCGTAGTGCGGCGTTGATTTCCTTGCGTGTGGTGGGTGCGCGCAGGGTGAGGCTGGCGACGGCCCGGTTGAGGACATCGAGCGGCGCGTCGGCGTCTCGGTTCAGGCCGGCGTTCTTCCTGTACGTCTGGGCCCAGTAGGCGCGTTCGTGGGTGAGGACTTCTTCGTAGAGGTCCTCACGGGTGGTGGGCAGCCGGCCGGAACCGCGGGCGGCGAGCAGGGCCAGCAGGATGTAGTCGAGGGTGGTCCAGTCGGCGGGGGCGGCCCGGTCGGCGGCATCGAGGTCGAGTTCGTCGTCGGGACCGTGGTGGAAGACGCGGGCGGCGCGGCGGAAGAGGGCGGCGCCGGCGGGGTGTTCGGGCGGCAGGTGCAGGGGGTCGCGCATGCGGACGAGATGTCCGTCGTTGTTCCACGCCTTGCTCAGGGCGGTGAGCCACTGGCCGTTGACGGCGCGGGCGGTCATGACGACGACGGCGGGTGCGGCGCCTCGGTCGGTGCGGCGTTTGAGGAGGGCCAGGAGCTGTTCGGCGTCGGCGGTGCGGGCGTCGGCGTAGTCCAGGACGATGAGGGTGGGGGAGACGACGGTGCCCAGCCAGTCCCGCCCGGTGGGGTGTTCGCGCAGGTAGCCGGTGTACCAGCCGTGGCGGGTGGCGAGTTGGTGGGCGAGTTCGAGGGCGAGGCGGGTCTTGCCCGCGCCGCCGGCGCCGTGGATGACGGTGACGCCGGTGTAGGGCCCCGTGGCCACGGTGCGGCACCAGTCGGTGAGGATGGTCAGCTCGTCCCGGGCCTGGAACGGCACCACCGCGTGCTCGGCCCGCAGCACCTGCAAGGGCCGGTGCACGAGCGGGTCCAGGGCCACGTACGGCGAACGCAGCGGCTCGTCGGTGGGCCGGTCGGCGGGGGTGTGGGTGTCCTGCTTGCGCCAGGCGCGGCGGATGTCCACGGCCAGGCGCCAGTTCCACTCACGGGCGTAGCGGGCTCCGGCGTGTACGGCGTCGGCGAAGGCGGCGCCGGTGCCGAGGATGGGTGAGTGGGGCAGGGCGTGCGCGGCGCCGACCGGGTCCAGGAGCAGCAGTGGTCTCGACGGCCCGGTCGGGTCGGTCTGGACGAGGTCGTCGAAGCCGTCGGGGCGGCTGGTCCACACGTCCGCGTCCGGCATTTGGATGTCGTCGTCCTCGTCGGACGTGACGTCGTCGATCCACACGCCGAGCAGGGCGTGGGCGGCGCGTCCGGGTTCGGGTGGGTCGAGGATGAGGACGAAGGGGTGCAGGCCGGCATGGAGGCAGGCGCCGGCCAGGATCAGGGCGAGATCGAGGCAGGTGGCGTGCCGGGGGCACCACAGCACCTCGCCGGGCTGGCGGACGACCTGGCGCCCCGGATCGTCGGTGGGTGCCTCGTGGGAGTAGGTGATCCCGGCACCGGCCAGCGCCTCGTAGACAGCCTGGGTCTGCCCGATGCGGCTGTCGGCCGGGGGCCCGGGCAGGTGCAGCAGGGCGGCGACCTCGTCGGGCAGCACGTACTTGGCCAGCGCGGCCGGTTCCCCGTCGAGGGACCAGCGGGGCCAGGAGCCGACGGGACTCATGGGGCCACCACGGCGAGGGTGTCGGACGCGGACAGGTCACCGACGCCGGGCACGGCCCGCACACTCACGCGCACGTCGTACAGGCCGGGCTCCTGGCCGGGCAGTTCGGTGACGTAGCCGCCCCGGTCGCCGTCCCACTCCAGCCGCACCTCCGCGGCCGCTGCCCGCGGGCCGTGCACCGGGCGCAGGGTGGCCCAGACCGCGAGCCCGCTCGGGTCGGCGGTGGCCTCCGGCGGCAGGTTGTCCCCGCGCAACCGCGTCTCCAGCGGGATCGTCGTGCCCCGGGCGTGGAGTTCGTCCACGTCCAGGCCGAGGGCGGCCTCGCGTTCCGCGCCGCGGGCCGCGGTCAGCCGCTGTCGTTCCTCGTAGACCTGGACCAGGCCGGGGATCCAGTCGGCGGAGACGATGGGGCCGTGGCGGTCGCGGGCCCGCCAGCCTGAGGTGTCGTGGCCGTCCATCTCCACCGGCACGGCCGAGATCGCCGGTACGGTGCCGTCGCCGTGGTCCTTCTCCCAGCCCGCCAGGTCCAGCCAGGCCGGCAGCTTCTTGCCGACCTTCAGCGTGCGGCCGTCCCACACCGCCGAGCCCGGGGTGCGGTGACTCCAGCCCAGCCGGGGCACCACCTGCGGCTCGGCGCCGGTGCGCGGCATGGCCTGCCACGTCTGCTCGATCTCCTCGTGCAGGGCGAAACCCTGCTTCGCCGGGGAGCGCAGGTGCTCCAGGGGCACGTCGTGGGGGTAGAGGGGAGCCGCCGTGGCGGTGTCCCAGACCATCGGGTAGCGGGGCAGCAGCTCGGCCACCGACGGCCACTGGCGCAGCAGGTCGCTCACCCCGTCCAGCCGGATTCCCGCCACCCGTACGCCGTCGGCCAGCAGGTGCAGGGCCTTCGGGGCGCCGCGGTGGGGGGTGCCGAGGGTGATCAGGGCCCGGCACAGCGGCCAGCCCTCCAGCGGGCCCAGCCAGTGCCGGGCGACCAGACCGCCCATCGAGTGGGCGACCACCACGACCCGGCCGGCCCGCTCGGCCGGTGCGAGGTCCTTCAGCCGGTCGTGGACATCGGCCGCGAGCAGCTCCGCGGCATGCCTGACACCCAGGCGGAAGTCGTACGGGAACAGCACCACGTTCGCGGCCGGGTTCCGCTTCTCGGGCTGCCCGGTGTCGATGACCGTACCCGGCAGCGCCTGAAGGTTCGCCACCAGCCGTTCGTAGCCGGGGACGACGGTCCAGCCCGGCAGCAGCCGCTTCGAGCGGATCAGACCGGTCGCCCGCAGCGGCTCGTCCACAGCCAGCCGGTCCGGCCGGCGCAGCAGGCCGGCGATGTCGCCGAAGCCCGCGTCCCACACCACCTCCGGCGGCTTGCCGCCGCCTCCGGGCCGTTCCAGCACGCTGCCGCCGATCCCGGGCAGCACGTACACCAGATGCCTGCGCCCCATTCCCCCGCCTTCCCCCACCGGGGCCGCGTCCCACGGCCCGCGCTGTGTGGCTTCTTCTACCAGTAACAGGAAGGCAGATGGCGGAAGTTCCGGGAATATCATCCTTCTGGGCTGCGCGGCTTGTGCCGCACCGACGGAGCGCTCCGAGGGGCGGGGCCTGCCGGGCCCGTTACGTCGGGGATGAGGCCGAGCCCCGATGAACCGTGCGGCGCTGTCCAGCAAGAGCGGCTGGCTGACGACGAAGGACCCGCAGCGGCCCCGGCCCTTGCCGCTGACGAGAAGCTGAAGGCCCGCGACGTCCACCAGTTCCTACTGCCCGCCATGGGCTGGGATTCGATCGGCGAGAAGGTTCTTCGCCGACCTGGACCTGTAAACGCCGAGTTCCCCGGCCCCGTAAGGGGCGCGGGGAACTGCGCGACCAGCCGCGAACGACCCGCGGCCGGCCCTCAACCCGAGCCAGGCAGACGCCTGGCCCGAAAAACGCCTACGCGCCCACGAGCCGAGCAGCCAGGTAGCCCTCGATCTGGTCGAGAGACACCCGCTCCTGCTTCATCGAGTCCCGCTCACGCACGGTCACCGCGTTGTCGTCGAGCGTGTCGAAGTCCACCGTCACGCAGTACGGCGTACCGATCTCGTCCTGGCGGCGGTAACGCCGCCCGATCGCACCCGCGTCGTCGAACTCGATGTTCCAGTTCTGCCGCAGCGCCGACGCGAGCCCCTTCGCCTTCGGGGACAGCTCGGGGTTGCGGGACAGCGGGAGGACCGCCACCTTCACCGGGGCGATGCGGTGGTCGAGGCGCAGCACCGTCCGCTTCTCCAGCTTGCCCTTGGCGTTGGGCGCCTCGTCCTCGGTGTACGCGTCGAGGAGGAACGCCAGCATCGTGCGGCCGACACCGGCGGCCGGCTCGATGACGTACGGCGTGTAGCGCTCGCTCGCCTCCTGGTCGTAGTACGACAGGTCCTGGCCGGAGGCCTTGGAGTGCGCGCCGAGGTCGTAGTCGGTGCGGTTGGCGACGCCCTCCAGCTCACCCCACTCGCTGCCGCCGAACTGGAAGCGGTACTCGATGTCGGCGGTGCGCTTGGAGTAGTGCGAGAGCTTCTCCTGCGGGTGCTCGAACCACCGCATGTTCTCTTCCCGCAGACCCAGGCCGGTGTACCAGTTCCACCGCTCCTGCATCCAGTACTCCTGCCACTTCTCGTCCTCGCCCGGCTTGACGAAGAACTCCATCTCCATCTGCTCGAACTCGCGGGTGCGGAAGATGAAGTTGCCGGGCGTGATCTCGTTGCGGAAGGACTTGCCCATCTGGGCGATGCCGAACGGCGGCTTGCGGCGCGAAGTGGTCTGCACCTGGGCGAAGTTGGTGAAGATGCCCTGGGCGGTCTCGGGACGCAGGTAGGCGATGGAGCCGGTGTCCTGGGTGGGGCCGAGGTGGGTGGAGAGCAGACCCGAGAACTGCTTGGGCTCGGTGAACTGGCCCTTGTTGCCGCAGTTGGGGCAGTTGATGTCGGCCAGGCCGTTCGCCGGGGCGTAACCCTTCTTCTCCTCGTACCCCTCTTCGAGGTGGTCCGCGCGGTACCGCTTGTGGCACGCGGTGCACTCGGTGAGCGGGTCGGAGAAGGTGGCGACGTGGCCGGAGGCCACCCAGACCTCGGAGGCCAGGATGACGGACGAGTCGATACCGACCACGTCCTCGCGCGACGTCACCATGTAGCGCCACCACTGACGCTTGATGTTCTCCTTGAGCTCGACACCCAGCGGTCCGTAGTCCCAGGCGGCACGCTGGCCGCCGTAGATCTCGCTGCACGGGAATACGAAGCCACGGCGCTTGCTCAGGCTGACGATGGTGTCGATCTTGTCGGCGGCCACGGTGCTCTCTTCATTACGACGACGGGCGACGAAGCGATGCGCCCCTGGAGGGAAGCGAACGCGCTTCAGAGCGAATGCTTCAGGTTACCGGCGGAGGCTGCCCTGCAATCAAATCGGTTCGGTGCCAGACCGGACATAGGCCTTACCAAGGGCTTACCACCAGGCTTGTTGACAATCGTTTCCAGAAAAGATGAAAATGACTGTCATGAACGCAGTACGACGACGACTTCTGATACCCGCGGCGGCGACCGCGGCCGCCGCCCTCGGGCTCACCACTCTCACGGCCTGCGGGGGCGACACCGCCGCCGCGGGCAACACCGACAAGTTCGACGTCGTCGCGTCGTTCTACCCGATGGCCTTCCTCGCCGAGCAGATCGGCGGGAAGCACGTGAACGTCACCAGTCTGACCCAGCCCGGTCAGGAGCCGCACGACCTGGAGATCAGCGCCAAGCAGACGGCCGCGCTCCAGGAGTCGGACGCCGTGCTCTACCTCAAGGGCCTGCAGCCCTCCGTCGACGAGGCGGTCGAGCAGTCCGGCCACGAGACGAAGATCGACGCCGCCACGCTGACCACCATGGAGCACCACGGCAACGAGGTCGGCGGCCACTCGGCCGAGCACGACGACCACGAGAACGAGGAGCTGGAGGGCAAGGACCCCCACGTCTGGCTCGACCCCGTGAAGTACGCCGAGGTCGCCAAGGGTGTCGGCGCCGCCTTCGAGAAGGCCGACCCGGACCACGCGGACACCTACAAGACCAACACCGAGGCCCTGGTCGAGAAGCTGGGCGCGCTGAACGACCAGTTCACCAATGGTCTGAAGAACACCGACACCAAGGTCTTCATCACCACCCACGCCGCCTTCGGCTACCTCGCCGAGCGCTACGGCCTGACCGAGGAGGCCATCTCCGGTCTCGACCCCGAGTCCGAGCCGAGTGCCGCCCGGGTCAAGGATCTTGAGAAGATGGCGAAGGCCGACGGTGTGACCACGGTGTTCTACGAGACACTGGTCAGCGACAAGACCGCGAAGACCATCGCCGCCGACGCGAACCTCAAGACCGACGTCCTCGACCCGATCGAGGGCATCACCGACAAGTCGCGCGGCAAGGACTACTTCGCGGTCCAGGAAGCCAACCTCAAGGCCCTCCAGGCGGCCCTGGGAGCCAAGTGACCTTGTTGATCATCCGGAGGCAGCAGGCATGACCGAGCCCGTCATCGCGTTGCGCGGCGTCCGCGCCGAACTGGGCTCGCGCACCGTCCTGCGCGGCATCGACCTCACCGTGCACCGCGGTGAGGTCGTCGCGCTGCTCGGCGCCAACGGCTCCGGCAAGTCCACCGCCGTACGCACGGTGATCGGGCAGGTACCGGTCAGCGACGGCGAGATCGAGCTGTTCGGCACCGCCCGGCGCCGCTTCCGCGACTGGCGGCGCGTCGGGTACGTGCCGCAGCGCACCACGGCGGCGGGCGGGGTCCCGGCGACGGTGACGGAGATCGTGGCCTCGGGCCGGCTCTCCCGCACCCGGCTCGGCATCTTCCGCAGGGCCGACCGCGAGGCGATCCGGCACGCCCTGGACATGGTCGGCATGGCGGACCGCGCCAAGGACTCGGTGAACGCCCTCTCCGGCGGCCAGCACCAGCGCGTCCTGATCGCCCGCGCCCTCGCCTGCGAACCCGAGCTGCTGATCATGGACGAGCCCATGGCCGGCGTCGACCTGGCCAGCCAGGAGGTGCTGGCCGGGACCCTGCGCGAGCAGGTCGCGAAGGGCACGACCGTGCTGCTGGTCCTCCATGAACTCGGCCCGCTGGAACCGCTGATCGACCGCGCGGTCGTCCTGCGCGACGGCTGTGTCACCCACGACGGCCCGCCCCCGAAGGCGGTCGGCCAGCACGCCCTGCCCGGCCACGACCACGTCCACCCGCACGCGGCACCGGGCGCCGAGCCCGTCCGTACGGGCCTGCTGAGCTGAGAAGGCACCACGATGGAATTCCTCGACTACGCCTTCATGCAGCGGGCCCTGCTCGCCGCCGTCCTCGTCGGCATCACCGCCCCCGCGATCGGCATCTACCTCGTCCAGCGCCGTCAGGCCCTCATGGGCGACGGCATCGGCCACGTCGCGATGACCGGCGTCGGCCTCGGCTTCATGCTCTCGTGGTCCCCGGTGTGGATGGCGACGCTGGTGTCCGTCGTGGGCGCCGTGCTGATGGAGCTGATCCGCTGGTACGGCAAGACGCGCGGCGACATCGCGCTCGCCATGCTCTTCTACGGCGGCATGGCGGGCGGTGTGATGCTCATCAACCTCGCGCCCGGCGGTACCAACGCCAATCTGATGTCGTTCCTCTTCGGCTCGCTGTCGACCGTGTCACAGGAGGACATCACCGCGATCTGCGTCCTCGCCGCGTTCGTGATCGTGATGACGCTGGCGCTGCGCCGGCAGCTCTTCGCGGTCAGCCAGGACGAGGAGTTCGCCCGCGTCACCGGCCTGCCGGTGCGGGCGCTGAACCTGCTGACGGCGGTCACGGCGGCGGTGACCGTGACGGTCGCCATGCGCGTCGTCGGACTGCTGCTGGTGTCCGCGCTGATGGTCGTGCCCGTCGCCGCCGCGCAGCAGCTCACCCGCAGTTTCGCGGCGACCTTCGCGATCGCGGTGGCCCTCGGGGTGTCCGTGACGATCGGCGGCACGATCACCTCGTACTACCAGGACGTACCGCCCGGCGCGACCATCGTGCTGCTCGCCATCGCCGCGTTCATGGTGCTGACCGCGCTGGCGACCCCGCTGGCCAGGCGCCGCGCGAGGGCCCTGGAGACGACCGTCGGGGACCCGGCGGAGTGTGTGGTCCCGAAGGCCCGGGAGGCCGCCGGGACGGGGGCCTCGAAGGACACGGTTCCGGCCACCCGGGGCTCCACCGAGGGGTCCGCGGGGTGACCGGCCGCTGAACGGGGTCGGCGGGGACTGGCACAATGGCCCCCGCAAGACCGCTACGTGAGGAGGCAACGGTGACGACCGCCGGACCTGTACGAGGTCGTTCCACCCGGCAGCGGGCGGCCGTGGCCGCGGCACTGGACGAGGTCGACGAGTTCCGCAGCGCGCAGGAACTCCACGACATGCTGAAGCACAAGGGCGACTCGGTCGGGCTCACCACCGTGTACCGCACGTTGCAGTCCCTCGCCGACGCGGGCGAGGTCGATGTCCTGCGCACCTCCGACGGCGAGTCCGTGTACCGCCGCTGCTCGACCGGCGAGCACCACCACCACCTGGTCTGCCGGATCTGCGGCAAGGCCGTGGAGGTGGAGGGCCCGGCGGTCGAGAAGTGGGCCGACGCGATCGCGGCGGAACACGGCTTCGTGAACGTCGCGCACACGGTGGAGATCTTCGGCACCTGCGAGGAGTGCGCGGCGAAGGCGTCGTAGCGCGCCCTGGGCTTACCGGGCCCATCTCCCGCGCCCAGGATGCGCCGGCAGGTGCGGGTGCGTGGGGCTTCTCGCGCCCACGCGGCGGAGCCGCATGTCGATACAGCCCCGCGCCCCTGAAGGGCCGGGCCTCCGCCCCGTGCCTTTCCCCTACAGCCGGGTCAGGCCCTCGCGGGTGAGGACGGCGCGGAGCCGGTCGGCGTCGGCGGGGGTCGCCAGGCCCCGCTTCGGCAGCACGGTCAGGCGGGGCGCGTGGACGCCGCTGAGGAGGACGAAGGTGTGCGGGGTCTCCGCGTACCGGGAGACCTGGGACCAGCGGGCCGGGCGCTCCGTGCCGTGGTCGTGCGCGACGGTGACGCCCCACGGGTCCAGCACGGCGCGGTGCAGCCCCAGGGCCGCCGCCCGCCGGTGCAGCAGACGGGCCTGGAGCCGGGGCAGCAGGACGAGGCCACCGACCGCCGCCACCGGCATCACGAACGCCTGCGCGTCGGGCGTGCCGCCCAGGGCGAGCGCCACCACCGTGACGAAGAGTCCCGCCCCGGCGCAGAACAGCAGCAGACCCCGCCCCCACCGGCCGGCTACCGAGGCGCGCGCGGACACGCGCACCGCCTCGCGGAAGTCCCCGACCGCCGCCCGGTACACCAGCTCGACGTTCTCCCCACCGGCCTGCGCCAACGGTCAGCCCTCCGTCCGGCCCTCCATCGCGAGCAGCTCCTCGTTCGGGATGGCGCCGCCGAAACGGCGGTCGCGGGAGGCGAACTCCAGGCAGGCCCGCCACAGGTCACGGCGGTCGAAGTCGGGCCACAGCACGTCCTGGAAGACCATCTCGGCGTACGCGCTCTGCCAGAGCAGGTAGTTGGAGGTGCGCTGCTCACCGCTGGGACGCAGGAAGAGGTCGACGTCCGGCATGTCCGGGTAGTACAGGTACTTCGCGAAGGTCTTCTCATTGACCTTGGAGGGGTCGAGGCGACCCGCGCGGATGTCCTCGGCGAGGGCCTGGGCCGCGTCGGCGATCTCGGCCCGGCCGCCGTAGTTCATGCAGAAGTACAGGGTCAGCAGGTCGTTGTCCTTGGTCTGCTCCTGGGCGACCTGGAGTTCCTTGGCGACCGACTTCCACAGCTTGGGCATCCGGCCCACCCAGCGGACCCGGATGCCGAGTTCGTCGAGCTGGTCGCGGGTCTTGCGGATGAAGTCGCGGTTGAAGTTCATCAGGAAGCGGACCTCGTCGGGCGAGCGCTTCCAGTTCTCGGTGGAGAAGGCGTAGAGGGAGATGTTGCGCACGCCGATCTCCAGGGAGCCCTGCAGCACGTCGAGCACGCGCTCGGCGCCGACCTTGTGGCCCTCGGTGCGCGGCAGCCCGCGCTCCTTGGCCCAGCGGCCGTTGCCGTCCATGACGATCGCCACGTGCTCGGGGACCAGCTCGCCGGGGAGCTTGGGCGCGCGGGCGCCGGACGGGTGGGGCGTCGGTGCCTTGTACTCGCGGCGCTGACGCCCGAGGAACCCGCGTACCACCATGTGCTTCTCGTCTCCTCTGTGGTGCTTGTGGTGCTCGTCGGTCTGGGTGCTCGTGGGTCGGTCGTGCCTACGACTTTTCCACGTACCGAAGGGAGCGCAGGCCGCGCTCCAGATGCCAGTGCAGGTAGGCGGACACCAGCCCGCTGCCCTCCCGGACGTGCCGCGGCTCGCTCGCGTCCGCGGTCTCCCAGTCTCCCGTGAGAAGCGCGGCGAGCAGTTCCAGCGTCTGCGGCGAGGGTACGACGCTGCCGGGCACCCGGCAGTCCACGCAGACGGAGCCCCCGGCGGCGACGGAGAAGAACCGGTTCGGGCCGGGCATGCCGCACTTGGCGCAGTCGCTGAAGGTGGGGGCGTAGCCGTTGACGGCGAGGGAGCGCAGCAGGAAGGCGTCGAGGACCAGGTGCGGGGCGTGCTCACCGCGGGCTAGGGTGCGCAGCCCGCCGACGAGCAGCAGGTACTGCTGCACGGCGGGCTCGCCCTCGTGGTCCGTGAACCGCTCGGCGGTCTCCAGCATGGCCGTCCCGGCGGTGTAGCGGGCGTAGTCGCTCACGATGCCGCCGCCGTACGGAGCGATGGTCTCGCTCTGGGTGCACAGGGGCAGGCCGCGGCCGATCAACTCGCTGCCCCGCGCGAAGAACTGCACGTCCACATGGGAGAAGGGTTCGAGCCGCGCCCCGAACTTCGACTTGGTCCGCCGCACCCCCCGCGCCACGGCCCGCACCCGCCCATGCCCCCGAGTGAGCAGCGTGATGATCCGGTCCGCCTCCCCCAGCTTCTGGGTGCGGAGGACGACGCCGTCGTCGCGGAACAGGCTCATGCCGCCCATTCTCGCCTACGGTCGGGGCACGGCGGGACCTCGGCCCATGGTCACCTCTTCAAGGGACCTCGCCCCGGCTTCGGGCGTTCTCGTAGGCGGTCGCGGCGCGCAGGCGTTCTATGGTCGTGGCGGCCCGGACGACCTCGGGGGCGCAGTCCCACTCTCTCCCTCCGCCGACCGGCCGCAGTTGCACGTAGGGCCCCTCGTGGCCCATGACGCGGCCGACCTTCCCGGTGCGGGTGTCGACGGCGTAGGTGCCGATCGCCGGCTTCTTCCCGTTCCCGCTCACCGCAGGGCCGCCGCCGAAAAGACCGGTGACGGCAGAATAATTCCCGCCCTTTCGGCCGTCCGCCGCAATTCCTCCACCGATTCCTCCGCCTCTTCGACGCGCCCGCCGATTGCCGTCCCCCGAGCCCTTCTCCACCTGCCTTCACGGTGCTCCCCCGCGTCGCCGAATTTCACTCTTCGCATCTCCTCGATGACCCGCTGTGTCTAAACTCGGCTGGAGTCTGTCCCGCACAACTCCGGGCAGGCACACAAGCGTTGGCCTCGACCGACGAGTACGCCGTACCGCGTGCACCCACGGCCCGGCCGCGGCCCGCGCCGCACGGCCACGCACGGCCGCGCACGGCCACGGCGGTTCTCACAGCATCGCCACAGAGGGTCCTCACCTACGTGGGGAATCTCCTCGTCGTCCACCTAAGATTCCCTTCGGTTGCCCCGTTTTCCGACAACGCTGTGGCGCATCACGTGTCACGGGAAACCACGCGCCGTGCACGAGCGTCGAACGGTGCGTGAGCAACCGCTGTCCCGGCGGTCCGACAGCACGGAAGATGGGGACCCGTGGAGCTGGAATTCCGACTGCTCGGCCCGGTCGAGGCATGGCACGGTGACAGACCCCTGCGGCTGGGCGGCCCGAAACCGCGCGCGCTGCTGGCCGTACTGCTGCTGCGGGCCGGCCAGGTGGTGCCCGCCGACGCACTGGTGGACGTGATCTGGGGGGACGAACCCCCGGACACCGCACGGGCGCTGGTGCAGACGTATGTGTCGGCGCTACGCCGGGCGCTGCCCCCCGAGGCGGCCGACGCGATCGAGACCCGGCCGCCGGGCTATGTGATGCGGCCCGGGGTCGGCCGGGTCGATCTGGCGGAGTTCGAGGCACGCACGGCCGACGGACGGCGGGCCGCCGCCGAAGGCGACCACGCGGAGGCCGCACGGCTGCTGCGCGGGGCGCTGGAGCTGTGGCGCGGCCCGGCGCTCGGCGGGGTCGGGGAGGCGCTGCGGGGTGAGGCAGGGCGGCTGGAGGAGGCCCGGCAGGCGGCCCTGGAGGAACGCATCGCCGCCGAGCTGGAGACCGGCGGGCACGAGGCGGAGCTGGTCACCGAGCTGACCGCGCTGGTCGGCGCGCATCCGGCCCGGGAGCGGCCGCGCGGGCAGCTGATGCTGGGCCTGTACCGGCTCGGGCGGCAGACCGAGGCGCTGGCCGTGTACGCGCAGGGGCGGGCTGTGCTCGCCGAGGAGCTGGGGCTCGACCCGGGCCCGGAGCTGAACCGCCTGTACGAGGCCATCCTGCGGGCCGACCCGGCCCTGCTCGCCGCCCCGACGGCGCCCGCGCCCGTGGAGCCCGCCGCCTCCGCCCCGCCCCGGCCGGTCTCTCTCCTGCCGCCCGCCATCGGCGACTTCACCGGCCGGGAGGAGGAGCTGGCGCGGGTCGTCGCAGGGCTGACCGGCGTGCGGGAGGCGATGCCCGTCGTCGTGGTCTCGGGGGCCGCCGGGGTCGGCAAGTCCGCGCTCGCCGTGCAGGCCGCGCACCGGGTCGCCGGTCACTACCCCGACGGGCAGCTCTACGCCGAACTGCACGGCTTCAGCGAGCCGGTACCGCCCGCCGAGGTCCTGGGCCGGCTGCTGCGGGCGCTCGGCGCGGACCCCCCGGAGGACACGGCCGAGCGCGGCGACCTGTTCCGCAGCCTGGTCGCCGGACGGCGGATGCTGTTGGTCCTCGACGACGCGAACGGCGAGGCCCAGGTGCGGCCGCTGCTGCCGGGCAGCGCCAGCTGCGGGGTCCTGGTGACCTCACGGGCCCGGCTCGGCGGGCTCGTCGGGGCCCGGCGCACCGACCTGGACGTCCTGGACGACGCCCGCGGCCTCGAACTGCTCACCCGGGTCACCGGCCCCGAACGCACCCCGGACGACCCGCGGGAACAGGCCGCGGCCCGCCGGATCGTCGAGCTGTGCGGCGGGCTGCCGCTGGCCCTGCGGATCGCCGGCGCCCGGCTGGCCACCCGGCGGCACTGGACGCCCAGCGTGCTCGCCGAGCGCCTCGCCGACGAACATCGCCGCCTCGACGAGCTGTCCGTGGGCGACCTGGAGGTCCGCGCCGGTCTCGGCCTCAGCTACCAGGCCCTCGACGCGTGCGCCCGGCGTGTGCTGCGCCGTATCGCCACGCTCGGCTCGGCCGACGTCGCCGTGTGGGCGGTCGCCGCGCTCTCCGGCACCTCGGAGGACGAGGCCGAGGAGCTCCTCGAACGCCTGCTGGACGCCCAGTTGATCACCTGCCCCGGCCGGGACCAGGTCGGCCAGCCCCGCTACCGCCTCCACGACCTGGTCCGCGTCTACGCCGCCGAACGCGCGGAGGCGGAGGACCCGTCCGACGACCGCACGGCGGCGGTGGGCAGAGCCCTGAGCGCGGGCCTGTGGCTGATGGACAGGGTCACGGAGAAGTCCCCATCGGGCGCGGTCACTTTGAGACAGGGCTTCACCCCAAAGGGGCGCGAGGAACTACGCGAGCAACCACGACGGACCGAAAGCCGCGAACCGACAGACGCCCCCACCCCAGTAGGCGCACCCACCACACGCCGAGCCCTGGAAGACCCCTTCGCCTGGTTCGACGCCGAAGCCGACACCCTCACCACCGCGGTCGAGCGCGCGGCAGCGATGGGCCTGCACACCCTCGCCTGTGAAGCGGCAGCGGCGTTGTGCTCCTCCTCCTTCGCCATCAAGAACCGCTTCGACGCCTGGTGGCGCAGCCACGACGCCGCCCTCGCGGCAGCCCGCCGCGCCGAGGACCGCTCGGGCGAGGCCCTGCTGATCATCGGCCTGGGACAGCTCCGCTACGAGCAGGACCGCATCGCCGAGTCCCAGGAGTACTTCCGCACCGCCGAACGCGTCTGCACCGAACTCGGCGACGTCCGCGGCCGCTCCGCCGCGCTCGCCGGCCTCGGCAGCGCCTGCCGCGAGGTCGGCGAACTCCGGGAGGCGGAACGGGCGTTGACCGACGCCGCCGACGGGTTCCGCCGGATCGGCGACGACACCGGTGTCGGCGTCGCCTGCCGCTACGGCGGTTCCGTACGCCTCGAACTCGGCGACCAGGAGGGCGCGTTCCCGCTGCTCGACGAGTCGCTGCGGGCCTACCGGCGCCTCGGCAGCCGGCGCGGCGAGGCGCTGGCGCTGCGCACGCTCAGCCTGGTGCACCGCTCGCTCGGCGCGTACGAGGAGGCCGCGCGCGTGGCCGAGCAGGCGCTGGGGATCCTGCGCGACCTCGGCGACCCGCACATGGCGGCGTACGCCCTGCGGGCCCGCGCCAAGGCCCGGCTGCGGCTGGGGCACGTCCGGGAGGCGGAGACGGAACTGCACGAGATCCTGGAGGTCTGCCGAACCCACGAGGACCGCTTCGGCGAGGCCCTGACGCTGCGCACGCTCGGCGAGTGCGCGCTGGCCGACGGACGGCTCACGGACGCGGAGGGGCTACTGACCGCCTCCGCCGCGCTCTGGGGCGTCCTCGCCCTGCCCCTCCCCCGGGCCCGCGCCCTGCGCAACCTGTCCGTGGTCCGGGCCGCGCTCGGGGACCGGGCCGGCGCCGAGGCGCTGCGGGCCGAGGCCATGGCGGTGTTCAACGCCTGCGAGGCCCGCGAACGGCACGAGCCGTGGCCGTGGGAGTGGTCCCCTTGAGGCGGGACCGCAGGGCGCGCAGCGGGCCGGCGGCCGGTCGCCGCGCCCGCAGCTGTCGCCAGGTCGGCTTCGGGCAGCGGCCCTTCGGCCGGGCCTTGGTGAAGTTGCCGTAGGGGACCAGTCGGGGCGGCAGGCCGATCTCGACCCAGTGGGCCCTGCCGGAGGAGGAGTCCCAGCCGTCGTTGGGGATCCGGACGAAGTCGACGCGGTGGTCCTTGTCCTGGCTGGTGATCTGCAGGACCTCGACGTGGCGCAGGCGGGGCCGCATGACCACGCAGTAGTGCGGTTTCTCGCCGGCGGACTCCCGGAACGGCACCGACGCGTGCCAGATCTCGCCCGGGGCGGGGCGCCTGCGGCCGCCGTTGAGGCCGCCGTCGTCCCACCAGCGCACCGCCCGGTGGCAGAGGTAGGCGGTGAGGGCGGCCACGCCGCTCTGGGCCAGGCCCGGGGAGTCCCACCCCGACAGGCCGAGCCGGGCCTCGGTCCAGACCACGGCCGCCTGGGCCGCAGCGAGGACCACCGCCGCGTGGGCGGCGTAGGCCCACCACGGGCCGGGCCGGGACCACCTGGTGTACGCGGCCACGCCCAGCGCGACGGCGAGGGGCGCGCCGTACACGACGGCCGCCTGCGCGGGTGCCGGCTGCTGCGGCAGGGTGTACCGGCCGGCCGGTGTATCGGCCAGGGCGACCGGCAGCGCCAGCACGAAGCCCGCGACGAGCCACGCGATGAGCCGCGGACAGGCCCTGACGGCCCTGGCCAGCGGTGAAACGTCGGTGCGACCGGCCACCGGTATCCCCTCTCTGCTGCGGAAGATCAGCATCCGCGCGCCCAACCCGGCACGGGATCCGTGGAATTGCGTACGCGGATACGTAAACACGGGTGCGTGAGGCGTGTTCCGGACGGTCGGCCCGGCCGAAACCCGCTTGCGGCGGACTTGCAGAGAACTTCCAGCGGAGTGCGCCATTCTCGTTGTTCTCGGGGGAACAACGGATCGGCCGGGCGACCACCGCCCGGCCGGTCGGCCCACCGGAGCGCACAGGGGACGGACCGGTGGGAACGTGACAACAGTGGGATCGCAGCAGCACGACGGGCTGGGGGGACGCCCGGAGCCAGGCCACGAACCACCACTCAAGGGGGGAAGCCCCCGGGGAGGGACATCAGGGGATCAAGTCCCTCCCCGGGGTGCTGCCGAACACCCCGACGCATCGCATCTCCCGCCCGGTGGAAGACGACGCATGCCTTCGATCATCCTCATGAGCGACCCCGAGGTCGCCGGTGTTCCGGTCCGGGAGTGCGGTGAACCACTCGTCGACCTGAGGGACCTGCCCTTCGTGGTGGTCGACTCCCGTCAGGCCGACCCCGAGGGGGCGTACGCACACCTCCGCGAGGGCGTCGCCTGGCGTCTCGCGCGGGCCGCCCGGCTGCTGCCGGACGGGCTGCGGCTGCTGGTCACCGAGGGGTACCGGCCGCTGTCGCTGCAGATCGAGTACTTCGAGCGGTACGCCGCCGAGCTGCGGCTCGCCAACCCCGACTGGTCGGAGGAGTACCTCCACGTCCAGACCAGCCGTTCGCTCTCCCCGCCGGAGATCGGGCCGCATGTCGCGGGCGCCGCGGTCGACCTCACCCTGTGCACGGCCGCCGGGGAGGAGCTCGACATGGGCACGCGTCTGGACGCCAGCCCCGAGGAGAGCGACGACGCCTGCTACACCGACGCGCCCAACATCTCCGAGACCGCCCGCCGCAACCGGCGCACGCTCTCCGCGGCGCTCACCACGGCCGGGCTGGTCAACTACCCCACCGAGTGGTGGCACTGGTCGTACGGGGACCGGTACTGGGCGCTGATGACGGGCGCGCCGAACGCGCTGTACGGCCCGGCGAGCACCCCCTCCTAGCCGGCGCCCGCCGCCACACCGGGCCGCCACCACACCCGGCCGCCGAGCACCCCGGGCTCCCGCCCCCGGCGCCCCTACCCGTCCCATCCCCGAGGGCTGCACCCCGTCCTCCGTGCCGCCTCGGCGGCGAACCCCGTAGCGGGGGTCAGGGGCAGCACCCTGTGGATGGGGCGGGCAGGGGTGGCGGGGTCGGCACGCACGGCACGGTGAGCGTTCAGGCCGGCGGGTGGGTGCGGTCCGCCGGCTCCCCGAACCGCCGTACGTACCGCCGCTGCCACGGCGTCTCCACCGCGTGCCGGTCGTAGTGCCGGCGTACGTACGCCACGGCCTCCTCGGGCGGTACGCCGTCCAGCACCGCGAGACAGGCCAGCGCGGTGCCGGTGCGGCCCCGGCCGCCGCCGCACGCCAGCTCGACCCGGTCGACGGCCGCCCGTTCCCACACGTCGCGCAGCACCCGGGCCGCCTCCGCCCGGTCGCCGGGCAGCCGGAAGTCGGGCCAGCGCAGCCAGCGGGACTCCCAGGGGACTTCGGGCGGCTGCTTGCCGAGGAGGTACACGGCGTAGGTGGGGACGCTGCCGTCCGGGAGCGGCCGGCGCAGGCCCCGGCCGCGCACCAGCCGCCCGGAGGGCAGCCGCAGCACGCCGGCGTCGGCGGGGTCCCACGGCTCGGTCGGAGACTTCCCCATGGTTCAGCCCACCCCCCGCGAGGCCTGCGCCGCCCTCGCCTCGATGCCTCTGAAGTGGTCGGACATGGCCCGCTGGGCGCCCTCGACGTCGTGGGCGCGGAGGGCGGCCACGATGTCCCGGTGGCGGCGGACGGTCAGCTCGGGCGTGGGGTCGTCGGTCCAGCCACGGACGCCCGCGACCCGCAGGAAGACGGTCCAGAAGGCGCCGAGGAGCTGGGGGACGAGGGCGTTGCCGAGGGAGGCGTAGAGGAGTTCGTGGAAGTCGCGGTCGAGTTCGGCGACGGGTTCGCCCGCCTTCCCGGCCGCCTCCATCCGGTCGACGACGGCCGCGAGCGCGTCCAGCTCGTCGTCCGTGAGGGTGCCCGCGACCCGTCGTACGAGGCCTTCCTCCAGCACCTCGCGGACCTGGAGGATCTCGGCGAGCGCGGCGGTGTCGCCGTCGGGCCGGGCCAGGGTGCGGAAGGTCAGACCGTCGACGAGGGGGGTGAGGGAGGCCTCGCCGACGTAGGTGCCGTAGCCGTGCCGGATGTCGACTATGTCGAGGGCCTGGAGGGCCTTGAGGGCCTCGCGGACGGAGTTGCGGCTGACGCCGAGGTCCTCCATCAGCTCCGTCTCGGTGGGCAGCGGCGCGCCCGCCTGGAGCCTGCGGTCGAGGATGAGCTGCATGACCTCGCGCTGGATCTGGCTGCTCACCCGCCGCTCGGGCCGGCGCCGGCTCCCGCTCTCCTGAGACATGCGCCGCATCGTACGCTCGCCGGACATCCGACGTCCCACCTCCGGACGGAAACCACGTGAACCGATCAGGGGAACGCCAGGTTAACGCCCCGTGATCACCCTGGGAAACCCTTGCCCAACGGACCCTCAACTGTCGTTATGTCACACCGGTGTTGATCCGCCATTGGTCGCACCTCTGGCACGTACGCCATTCGTGTGCGATCTCTTGACCGCCCCCACGGGCGCTCCTAAGGTCACGCTGCTCCCTGTAGGACGTAGGACGTCGTATCTCCTCTCCCTGTCTGGAGGAACCGTGCGCGACGTGATCCGTGACGCCCCGGCGCCGAGCCGCCGATCGCTCCTCAAGTACTCCGGCGCGCTGGGTGCGGCCGCCGCCGTCTCCTCGTCGCTGGCCGCCTGTTCGGCCGGGCCGGAGTCCACCAACGACACCGGTGGCACAGGCGGCGGGAACGGCACCCTGACGGCCGTCATCGGCTACGGCAACGACGGCAGCTGGGACCCGACCCAGACCGCGTCCGCCTTCTGCATGGCCGCCAACAACCACATCTACGAGGGCCTCCTCGACACGGACCCCATCTCGCGAGAGCCGTACGCGGCGCTCGCGACGGCCGTGCCGGGCGATGTCGACGGCACGGCCTGGAGGTTCGAGCTGCGGCCCGGCGCCACGTTCCACGACGGCAGACCGGTCACCGCCGACGACGTCGTCTTCGTCTACGACCGCATCCTCGACCCCGGCACCCAGACCCTCGCCAAGGGCTTCTTCGCGAGCTGGCTGAAGGAGGTCAGGAAGATCGACGCGCGGAACGTCGAGCTGGTGCTCCGGTTCCCGTTCCCGGACGGCATCGCGCGGCTGACGCTGGCGAAGATCATGCCCAAGCACGTCTTCTCCCGGCCCGGTGCCTGGGAGGACGCCATCAAGGGCAAGGCGATCGGCTCGGGGCCGTACCGGCAGACCGCGCACCACCCGAAGTCCAACACCACGTTCGAGGCGTACGCCGACTACAACGGGCCCCGCCCGGCCGCGTTCAAGAAGATGAACTGGCTGACCATCGTGGACGCGGCCCCGCGCGTCGCGAAGATCTCCGGCGCGAGCGCCGGCGCGCAGATCGCCGACAACATCCCGTACGCCAACATCGGCCAGCTGGAGAAGGGCGGCATGTCCGTCCAGGGCGGCTCCGGGATGAACAACCTCTTCCTCATGTTCAACACCCGGAAGAAGCCCTTCGACGACGTGCGGGTACGGCAGGCGCTGCACCACGCGATCGACCGCGACAAGATGATCGAGGTGGCGCTGAAGGGCCACGGGAAACCGGCGAGTTCCTTCCTCAACGAGGGCAATCCGAGCTATCGGCCGGCGAAGAACGTGTACGCGTACGACCCCGACAAGGCGAAGGCGTTGCTGGCCGAAGCCGGGGTGAAGGGGCTGCGGATCGAGATCCTGGCGGTGAACGTCAGCTGGGTCGTGGACTGTCTGCCGACGATCAAGGCGTCCTGGGACGCGATCGGCGTCGAGACGACGCTCTCGCCGCAGGAGACCACCGCCGTCTTCACGAAGATGGACCAGAAGCAGGACTACCAGGTGGTCGCCGCCGCCTCGAACCCCAACCAGTTCGGGCTCGACGCCGATCTGATCATGCGGTACAACTACGGCCCGCAGAACCTGTGGATGCAGTACGCGCGGTGGGCCGACGACCCCGTGGCCAAGGCGCTCTTCAAGGACATGGACCGGGCGACGCGGGAACCGGACGCCGACCGCAAGAAGGCGATGGTCCAGGACTACATCGACATCGTCGCCGAGCAGGCCGTGCTCTATCCGGTGGTGCACAACGAGCTGATGACCGCGTGGAACCCGAAGCGGCTGTCGGGGATAAGGGCACAGCCGTATCCGGGGATCAACCTGCTCCAGGCCAAGTGGGTCTAGCGTGGTCGCCGTCCTGCGGATCCTGCTGCGGCGGATCGCCCTGCTCGTCCCGCTGCTGCTCGGGATCATCCTGTTCGTCTTCGTCGTCATGCGGTTCTCGGACGTCGACCCGGCGTCCGCGTTCTTCCAGGGGGCCAATCCCACACCGGAGCAACTGCGCGAGTTCCGTGAGGAGAACGGGCTGCTGGATCCGCTGCCGGTCCGGTACGCCGGGTTCGTCGGCGATCTGCTGCACGGGGACATGGGGATCAGCGCGCTCACCCGGGCGCCCGTGGTCGACCAGGTGATGACCGCGCTGCCGCTCACGCTCCAGCTGACCTTCCTCGGGCTGGGCATCGCGGTCGTGCTGGCGCTGCTCGGCGGGGTGACGGCGGCGATCCACCGGGACCGGCTGCCGGACCAGCTCATCCGGGTGGTGTCGCTGACCGGGGTGGCCGCGCCCGGGTTCTGGCTGGCCCTGCTGATGATCCAGTACCTGGCGGTGGACCTCGGCTGGTTCCCGACCGGCGGGTACGTCAATCCGGCGGACTCCTTCACCGGCTGGCTGGAGACGATGACCCTGCCGGCGCTCGCGCTGTCGCTGCCGGTGGCGGCGCAGCTCACCCGGATCGTGCGGACGGCGGTCGTCGAGGAGTTGGACAAGGACTACGTGCGGACGGCGATCGGCAGCGGCCTGCCGCCCCGGGTGGTGGTCGGCCGGAACGTGCTGCGGAACGCGCTGATCAATCCGCTGACCGTGCTCGGCCTGCGCGTCGGCTATCTGCTCGGCGGCGCGGTCGTCATCGAGACGATCTTCTCGCTGCCGGGCATGGGCAAGCTGATGATCGACGCCGTGAAGAACGGCGATCCGGCGGTCGTCCAGGGGGTCGTGCTGACCACGGCCGCCGGCTTCGTGGTCGTGAACCTCGTGATCGACGTCCTCTATCTGCTGGTGAACCCCCGCCTCAGGGAGGCGAGTTGACGCCCATCGAGGGATGCGGGCCGATGCCCCGACGCCCGGACGGGAGCTGATGCCCTGATGTTCGGTCTGATCGTGACCACGCGCAAGCGCCTGACCGAGGCCCTCTCCCGGCCCGGTGTCCGGCCGCGCTCCTGGCGCGGGCTGCCGCCGCTCTCCCGGATCGCGGTCTGCTTCCTGGCGGTCGTGGTGCTCACCGCGCTCCTCGCCCCGTGGCTCGCCCCGCACGACCCGCTCGACCAGCAGGCTCTGGTGGGCGGCACCGGCGCGCCCTCCGCCGACCACTGGATGGGCCAGGACAGCCTCGGCCGGGACATCCTGAGCCGGCTGATGTACGGGGCCCGCTGGTCGCTGGCGATCGGGCTCGGCGCGACCGGGCTGGCCCTGCTCGTGGGAGCCCTGATCGGGGCCGTCGCGGCGACCTCGCGCAAGGCGGTCGACGAGACCCTGATGCGCTGCCTGGACGTGGTCATGGCGTTCCCCGGCATCGCGCTGGCCGCCGTCCTGGTGGCCGTCTTCGGCGGCGGGATCACCGTGCTGATCTGCGCGATCGCGTTCCTGTTCACCCCGCCGGTCGCCCGGGTCGTCCGGGCCAACGTCCTCGACCAGTACGGCGAGGACTATGTGACCGCCGAGCGCGTGCTGGGGGCGCGCACCCCGCACATCGTGATCCGGCACGTGGCGATCAACTGCGCCGCCCCGGTGCTGGTGTTCTGCACCGTGCAGGTCGCCGAGGCCATCGTCTTCGAGGCGTCGCTCTCCTTCATCGGCGCGGGCGTACGGCCGCCGGACCCGTCCTGGGGCAGTGTCATCGCGGACGGCAAGAACATGGTGCTGACCGGCGGCTGGTGGGCGACCGTCTTCCCCGGCCTGCTGATGCTGGTCACGGTGCTCTGCCTGAACATCCTCTCCGAGGGCGTCTCCGACGCGTGGGCCGCGCCGGTCGCACGGGAGACGGGGCCGGTCGGGCGGGAGACGGAGCCGGTCGCACGGGAGACGGGGCCGCGCGGGGTGGAGCCGCAGGAGCGGGCGGAGCTGCTGGAAGGCCCCGGGGCGGACGAGCGGGAGCAGGACGGCGGCGAGATCACGGAGCTGCCCGGCCTGAGCGAGGCTGCCGTACGACTGCGCTCGCGGGCCCGCCCCCTCCCCGAGGGCCCGCCGGTGCTGTCCGTGCGGAACCTGGCGATCGGCTTCGACGCACGCCACCGGGGCGTGGACATCGTCGACGGCATCAGCTTCGAGGTCCGCCCCGGTGAGGTCCTGGGCCTGGTCGGCGAGTCGGGCTGCGGCAAGTCGCTGACCGCGCTGACGGTGATGGGCCTGCAGCCGAAGGGCGCCCGTGTGCGCGGCGAGGTCCTGTTCGGTGAGCGGCAGTTGGTGGGCGAGTCGATGCGGGCCCGGCGCCGGCTGCTCGGCCACGAGATGGCGATGGTCTACCAGGACGCCCTGTCCTCCCTGAACCCGGCGATGACGATCCGCGCCCAGCTGAAGCAGGTGGTGCGCCGGGGCGGCCGGCGCTCCGCGCCCGAACTGCTGCGCCTGGTCGGCCTGGACCCCGACCGCACCCTGCGCAGCTATCCGCACGAGCTCTCCGGCGGCCAGCGCCAGCGCGTCCTCATCGCGATGGCCCTTTCCCGCGACCCCCGGCTGATCGTGGCCGACGAGCCCACGACCGCGCTCGATGTGACCGTCCAGGCGCAGATCATCGAACTGCTGCTGCGGCTGCGCGAGGAACTGGGCTTCGCGCTGATCCTCGTCTCGCACGACCTGGCCCTGGTCGCGGACGTGACCGACCGGGTGGTGGTGATGTACGGCGGGCAGATCGTCGAGACGGGTGTGACGGCGGACCTGGTGGAGCGGCCCTCCCACCCCTACACACGCGGGCTGCTGGGCAGCGTGCTGTCCCTGGAGTCGGCGGCCGAGCGGATGACCCAGATCAGGGGTGTCGTCCCCTCCCCCGCCGACTTCCCGGCGGGCTGCCGCTTCGCCGACCGCTGCCCCCGGGCGAGCGGGGTCTGCCGTACGACGGCTCCCGCCCTGCTGGGCACCCGTACGCACACGGCGGCCTGCCACCACCCGGCGGTGGACCTCATGGACGGCATGGAGGTGACGAGGTGAACGCGCTCGTGGAGGTCTCCGGCGCCCATGTCGTGCACCGGGCGCGCAGCGGCGGGGTGTTCACCCGGGACCGGGTGTACGCCCTGACCGGCGCCGATCTGGTGATCGCGCCCGGTGAGACGGTGGGCGTGGTGGGCGAGTCCGGGTGCGGCAAGTCGACGCTGGCGAAGCTGCTGGTGGGCGTGGACCGGCCGACGGCGGGGACGGTGGCGTTCCGGGGGCGGGACCTGTGGTCCATGCCGCCGGGCGAGCGCCGGTCCACCGTCGGCGGCGGCACCGGCATGATCTTCCAGGACCCGTCGACGGCCCTGAACCGCCGGCTGACGGTCCGCCGTATCCTCCGCGACCCGCTGGATGTGCACCGGCGCGGCACCCCGGCCGAACGGGAGGACCGGGTGAGGGAGTTGATGGCGCTGGTCGGTCTGCCCCCGGCGCTCGCGGACGGTCTGCCCGGACAGCTCTCCGGCGGCCAGCGGCAACGCGTGGCGATCGCGCGGGCCCTGGCGCTCGATCCCGAGCTGGTGGTGGCGGACGAGCCGACGAGCGCGCTGGACGTCTCGGTCCGCGCGCAGATCCTCAACCTGCTGCTGGACCTCAGGGAACGCCTGGGCCTGGCGCTGGTCTTCGTGTCGCACGACATCCAGACGGTACGGCGGATGAGTGACCGGGTGATCACCATGTATCTGGGCCGGATCGTGGAGGAGACCCCGGCAGCCCTGGTCACCGGCCGCGCCCGGCACCCGTACACCCGGGCCCTGTTCTCGGCCACGCCCGGACTGCTGGACCCGATCGACCCGATCCCCCTGGTGGGCCCCGTCCCGTCGGCGACCCGGCCGCCGAGCGGCTGCCCGTTCCGCACCCGCTGCTGGAAGGCGGACGACGTCTGCGCGGAGATCATGCCGGACTTCGCGGCCGCGTCGGCCCCCGGTCACCGCTTCCGCTGCCACCATCCTGTGCAGGAGACGGACTCGACGCGGGACCTGGTCGCCGAGGCGGTGGCCGCGCAGGCGTCGGACTCCGTGCCCGACGCCTAGCGATGCCCAGCAATGTCCAGCACCAGGGAGCCGCCATGACCTTCCCCGCCCCGCTGACCGGTGTCATCCCGCCCGTCTGCACGCCCCTGACACCGGACCGCGAGGTGGACGTCCCCTCGCTGGTGCGGCTGGTCGACCATCTCGTGGCGGGCGGTGTGGACGCGCTGTTCGTGCTCGGTTCGTCGTCGGAGGCGGCCTTCCTGACGGACGCGCAGCGGCGACGGGTCGTGGAGACGGTGGTCGGTCACGTCGGCGGGCAGCTCCCCGTCCTCGCCGGCGCGATCGACATGACCACGCCGCGCGTCCTGGACCACGTCCGTGCCGTGACCGCCGCCGGAGCTCAGGCCGTCGTGGCGACCGCCCCGTTCTACACGCGCACCCACCCGGCGGAGATCTCCCGCCACTACCGGCTGCTCGCCGCGGGCTCCCCCGTCCCGGTCTTCGCCTACGACATCCCGGTCGCCGTGCACACCGGGCTGCCCGCCGACGTGGTCCTGGAGCTGGCGGCGGACGGGGTGCTGGCCGGCCTGAAGGACTCCAGCGGCGACCTGGCCGGGTTCCGCAGGGTCGTCACCGGCGCCCGCACCGACCCCGCCGTCACCGGCTTCAGCGCCCTCACCGGCTCCGAACTGCTCGTCGACGCCGCGCTCGCCCTGGGCGCCGACGGCGCGGTGCCGGGGCTGGCGAACGTCGACCCCGCCGGCTACGTCCGCCTCCACCGCCACCACCGCGCCGGTGACCTGGACCGGGCCCGCGCCGAACAGGAACGCCTGTGCGCCCTCTTCGCCATGGTCGGCGTCGGAGACCCGGCCCGCATGGGCGGCTCCTCCTCCGCCCTCGGCGCCTTCAAGGCCGCCCTGCACCTGCGCGGCGTCATCGCCTGCCCGGCCACGGCGGCCCCCCAGATCCCCCTGTCGGAGGCGGAGACCGAACAGGTCGGCAAGTACCTGGCAGCGGCGGGCCTGCTCTGAGGGGTTCCCTCGGCCCACCGCGGGTCAGATCGCTCGCGGGGTCACCATCCCCGACTCGTACGCCACGATCACCAGCTGGGCGCGGTCCCGGGCGCCCAGCTTGCCCATGATGCGGCTGACGTGGGTCTTGGCGGTCAGCGGGCTGAGGCCCAGGGTGTCGGCGATCTCGGTGTTGTTGAGGCCGCGCGCCACGAGCGTGAGGACCTCCTTCTCCCGGTCGGAGAGACAGTCCGGGCCGCTCTCGGGCAGGGCGGTCGGCGCGGTGGGGGCGCGGAGCAGCCGGGCGATCAGACGGGCCGTGGGGCCCGGGGAGAGGAGGGCCTCGCCGGCGGCCACCGTACGGATGGCGTCGAGGAGTTCCGCCGGCCGCGTGTCCTTGACGAGGAATCCGGAGGCACCGGCCCGCAGCGCCTCCACGACGTGCTCGTCCGTGTCGTAGGTGGTGAGCACCAGCACGCGTACGCCCGCGAGGTCCTCGTCCGCCGCGATGAGCCGGGTGGCCTCGATGCCGTCGAGGTCGGGCATACGCAGGTCCATGACGACCAGGTCGGCCCGCGCGGTGCGCGCCAGCTCCACCGCCTCCCGACCCGTCCCCGCCTGCCCCACCACTTCCATGTCCCGCGCCGACTCCACGAGCATGGCGAAGGCGGCACGCACGAGCGTCTGGTCGTCGGCGAGCAGGACACGGATCGTACGGTCGCTCATCGGGCCGCCTTTCGCTCGGGGGAGGTGCCCGAGGCCCCGGGGACGCCAGGGGCATCGGGAACGCTGGGTGCGCCGGGTTCGAGTGCATCACCGGCAGCCGCGTGCCGTGCCCCCGCCCCGCCGAGCGGCAGCACCGCCTCAACCTCGAAGCCGCCGTCCGCCCGCGGCCCGGCCTCCACCGTGCCGCCCACACTGCGGGCCCGCTCACGCATCCCGAGGATCCCGAAACCGCCGCCGCCGAACCCGGGCCCGGACCCTCCGGAGCCGGCCCCCACCCCAGGTCTCCCCACCGCTCCCCGTCCCCCCACCCCGTCGTCCGTCACCCGCACCCGCAGGGCCCCTCCCCCGGCCCGCGCCTCCACTCGTATCACCAGGTTCTCTCCCCCGTGCCGTACGGCGTTGGTCAGGGCCTCCTGCACGATCCGGTAGGCGGCGGCCCCCACCCCCGGGGGCACCCCGTCCGCCGTGACCGTGACCTCGACGCGGGCGCCCGCCGAGCGGGCCGCGCCGACGAGGTCGGAGAGGCCGTCGAGGCCCGGCAGGGGGCCTCGGGCCCCGACACCGGTGTGCGCGAACTCGGACTCGCGCAACACCTCCAGCGTGCCGCGCAGTTCACCGCGGGCGGTCCGGCAGGTCTCGGCGATGTCGTCCAGGGCCTTGGCGACGGCGGCGCGGTCGAGGCGGTCGGGGTCGGCGGCCAGGACGTGCGCGGCGACGGAGGTCTGCACACCGACGAGCGTGATGCTGTGGGCGAGCAGGTCGTGCAGGTCGCGAGCGATGCGCAGCCGCTCCTCCGCGACCCTGCGCCGCGCCTCCTCCTCCCGGGTGCGTTCGGCCCGCTCGGCGCGTTCGACGACGGAGTCGACGTACTGGCGGTGCACCCGCACGTACCCGCCGAAGACGAGGACGGAGACGATCCAGCCGGAGATCCGCAGGAACTCCGGGATCTGGTGGGGGGTGAACAGCGCGTTGACGGCCAGGGTGAGCGCCACGACGGCGGCGCCGTTGAGCAGCGTGCGGCGGGCCGTGCCGCTCACCGCGACCGTGTAGAGCGCGAGCATGGCCGGGGCCACGGCGGCCGGGTGGTTGTAGTCGAGCGCGTGATACGGGGCGACGACGGCCACCAGCGCCCAGAGCGCGAGCACGGGCCGGCGTCGGCGCCAGACCAGGGGCACGTGGACCGCCAGGAGCAGGGCGAAGCCCGGCGGGTCCGGCACCCGCCCGTCCCCGGTGACCGCCGTGGCGGTCACACAGTCGAAGACGGCCAAGGCGGCCGCGAGGTACGCGTCGTACCGCAGGGCGGTGCTCCCGCCGGCCGTACGCAGTCGTTCCACTAACGCCGGCCACACCGCGCCCACCCCGGTGGCCTCCGCCCTGTCCGTACTCGTGTTCCCCGTCACGGGCTCATCCTCCGTCAGAGGGGCGCCCCTCCGGGAGGGAGGGGCGCCCGGGTCGTCGATACCGGCCGTCGACCGTCAGCCGACCGCCACCCGCTCCCGGTCCGGGGACTCCCCCGGGGGCCGCACGGCACGCGCCGGCTCTCGGGACAGCCGTCCGGGCCACCAGACCTTTCGTCGCAGCGCCACGCTCGCGCTGGTCACGAGGTAGGTACGGACGAGGAAGGTGTCGAGGAGGACGCCGACCGCGATGACGAAGCCCAGCTGGACGAGCTGGACGAGGCCCATGTTCAGCAGCACGGCGAAGGTCGCGGCCAGGACGAGCCCGGCAGAGGCGATGACCCCGCCGGTGGTGCGCAGCGCGGTGAGCGCGGCGGCGGCCGGTTCGGCGCCGGCCAGCGACTCCTCGCGCATCCGGTGCATGAGGAAGATGCCGTAGTCGACACCGAGGGCGACGAGGAAGACGAAGGAGAGCAGCCCGAGCCCCGGATCGGTCCCCTCGAACCCGAACACCGGCCCGAAGAGCAGTCCGCCGATGCCGAGCGAGGCGGCCCACACGGCGACCACGGCGACGACGAGCAGCAGCGGCGCGACCAGGCTGCGCAGCAGGGCGACGAGGATGAGCAGCACGGACACGAGCACGAGGGGCACGACGACGAGCCGGTCCCGGGCGTTGGTGTCCTTCAGGTCGATCTGCTCGGCGCTGGGCCCGCCGATGTAGGCCTCCGGCAGGGCCTGCCGCAACGACTCGATGGTGGCCGTCTCGGCGGCCGACTGCGGCGCGCTCCGCGCGATGACGGAGATCTCGGTCCAGCCGCCGCCGGTGCGGCCCCGCTCGGCCGTCGCGACTCCGTCGTGCGCCTCGATCTCGGCGAGCGTGGCGTCGGCCCGCCCGGTCGGGGTGATCACCGAGAGGGGCTGGGTGCCCAGGCCGGGATACGCATCGCCGAGGGTCTCCATGGCGGCGACCGACTCGGGCCTGTCGACGAAGGAGTCCTCCTGCTTCAACGATCCGGGCAGGTTGAGCGTGCCGAGCGCGAGCGCGCCCAGCAGGACGGCACCGCCCGCGAGCACGGTCAGCGGGCGCCGCCCGGCGGAGGATCCCATCGCCGAGAACAGGTTCCTGCGCCGCTTGGGCGCACTGCCGTACACCGGGACGAGCGGCCAGAACACCCGCCGCCCCAGCAGGACGAGGAGGGCCGGGAGCAGGGTGAGCATGGCGAGCAGGGCGCACAGGACGCCGACCGTCCCGAGCGGGCCCATGCCCCGGCTGCTGTTGAGGTCGGCGGCCAGCAGGCACAGCAGTCCGGCGGCGACCGTCCCGGAGGAGGCGAGCACGGCGGGCCCGCAGCCGCGCAGGGCGACCCTCATCGCCTCGTACGGCCGCTCGACGCGTCGGAGTTCCTCGCGGTAGCGGGAGACGAGCAGCAGCGCGTAGTCGGTGCCGGCGCCGAAGACGAGGATCGTCATCACGCCCGAGCTCTGCCCGGACACGGTCGTCCCGAAGGCCTGGTTGAGCCCGTAGGAGACGCCCATGGACATGAAGTCGGCGATACCGGCGACGACCAGCGGCACCAGCCACAGCACCGGGCTGCGGTAGATGATGATCAGCAGGACGGCGACGACGGCGACGGTGGTGTAGAGCAGCGGCCCGCCGAGCGACTCGTAGACCTTGCCCGCGTCGGTGGCGAGGGCCCCGGGCCCGCCCACCTCGACGGTCATCCCTCCCTCGCTGTGGGCGACCGCGCGTACCCGCTCGACGAAGGCGTCCCGGAGTTTCTCGTCGGTGCCGGGCCCGTTGCTCGCGACCGGGTACATGAGGGTGGTCCCGTCCTCCGACGGCACACCCTCCGGTTCGGCGGCCAACCGGTCCCGCTCACCGATCTCGGCGACCTGCCGCTCGGCGGTGCCCCGGTCGGCGGCCGTCAGCCCGCCGTCGCGGTGGTACACCAGCACCAGTTCGGTGGTCTCGCCGCCGGGCAGCCGGTCCTGGATCTTCGCCACCTGCGTGGAGTCCGCGCTCGCCGGCAGATAGTCCACGGCCCGGTCGTTCTGCACCTCGGACAGCTTCGCCGCGAACGGCGCGACCACGGCGAGCAGCACCACCCACAACCCGAGCACCAGCCAGGGCACGGCTCGCCGCCGCGTACGTACGTTCGTCTCTACGGGCCCCATGGCGGGGTCCCCCCTCCCTCTGCGGGCGTTGCCGGACGTCACCAGACTTCCGGTGCGGGAGGGCCGATTCGTCGCGCGTGAGGGCGAGTTGAGCGGTACTGCCGGGGGCGGTTCGGCGGCCGTACTACTCCCCGGGGAGTACGCCCGGCGCGTTGACAGGGGGCGCGGTCGGTCCGGCGGTCGAGGACCTCGCAGTGCCGTCGGGGAACGGCCCGGCTACGACGGGGTCCGGGCCGTCGCGAGGAGGCGGGTCACGTCGTCCGCGCAGATGGTGAGGGCAGCTCCCACCGTGGCCAGCGCGTCCCGTTCCGCCGGGGTGTACGGCCCGTCGGCCAGGGCGATGCGCGCGCCCTGGAGCAGGATCGCCTCGCGGCCGGTCGGGGCGAGGTGCGGTGCCAGCGGGTCCAGGGCCTCGTGGAGCTCTATGGCCAGCCCGGGGCCGCAGGGCGCGCCGTGGACGCGGCCCGTGTCGGCGGCCAGGGCCTCCACCAGGGCGCCGAGCTGGTCCTCCGTGCAGTCGTCGAACCCGGCGGAGCGCACGGCGGAGGCGGCGACGCTCAGCGAGGGGCGGGAGCAGGTGCCGCCGGCCGCGAGGACGGCGAGGGCGACCGTGTGGACGGCGTCGCGGAGCATCGCGGAGAAGCGGGTGGTGGTGGGGTGGTCGAGGACGTCGACGGCGTAGTGGTGGCGACAGGCCGCGCATTCGACCACGGGCCCGGTCTCGCCGCGGGGCAGCACGGGGACGCCGAGGAGGGTGAAGCGGCGGCGCCCGGTGAGGCGCTGGTAGTTGCGGTCGCCTCCGCAGCCGGGGCAGAAGAACTCACCGTCGCCGACGCCCGTCCACGCGATCCGGGTGCCCAGCACCCGCGAGAAGCCGGTGGCACGGCTGGTCCGCCCGTCCCGGGCGAGCGCGGCGGCACGGCCGATCGGGTCCCGTCCTGGCAGCACGTCGCACCTCCGTAACTCCCCCACACACGGCCCCATGGGCGCGGGAAGTGCCCCCTCGGCATCGTCGCCGCGCTTGCGTGATGTTAGCCACATCGGTGAGGCGCAGTCAGTACTCCGGACGAGGCCTACCCGCGACCCGCACAGGGTTTGGCCGGTAAACGACGGGCCCCGCCCGCCGGAATCCGGCGAACGGGGCGTTCAAACCGCCGGTCAGGCTGGTCAGCGGGCCGCGCGGTTGACGGCGGAGACGACCGCCTTCAGCGACGCACGCGTCGTGTTCGCGTCGATCCCGATGCCCCACAGGACCTTGTCCTCGATGGCGACCTCGATGTACGAGGCGGCCTGCGCGGAGGCGCCCTCGCTCATCGTGTGCTCCTGGTAGTCCAGCAGGCGGGCGTCGATGCCGATGCCCTGCAGCGCGTGGAAGAACGCGGAGATCGGACCGTTGCCGGTACCGACCAGGGTGGTCTCCACGCCGTCGACCTCGGCCTCCACGGTCAGCGTGTCCACGCCGTCCTTGTCGGTGGTCGACTGGTTGGCGCGGACCTGGACCCGGCCCCACGGGTTGTCGGGGTTCGGCAGGTACTCGTCCTGGAAGACCGCCCAGATGTCGGAGCCGGTGACCTCGCCGCCCTCGGCGTCCGTCTTCGCCTGGATCAGCTTCGAGAACTCGATCTGCATCCGGCGCGGCAGGTCCAGCTTGTGGTCGTTCTTCAGGACGTAGGCGATACCGCCCTTGCCGGACTGCGAGTTGACCCGGATGACGGCCTCGTAGGACCGGCCGACGTCCTTGGGGTCGATCGGCAGGTACGGAACGGCCCACTCGATGTCGTCGACCGTCTTGCCCTGCTCCTTCGCGGACGCCTCCATGGCGTCGAAGCCCTTCTTGATGGCGTCCTGGTGGGAGCCGGAGAAGGACGTGTAGACCAGGTCGCCCACGTACGGGTGGCGCGGGTGGACCTCCATCTGGTTGCAGTACTCCCACACGCGACGGATCTCGTCGATGTCGGAGAAGTCGATCTGCGGGTCGACGCCCTGCGAGAACAGGTTCATGCCCAGGGTGACCAGGTCGACGTTGCCGGTGCGCTCGCCCTGCCCGAACAGACAGCCCTCGACGCGGTCGGCGCCGGCCATCAGCGCCAGTTCGGCGGCGGCGACGGCCGTACCGCGGTCGTTGTGCGGGTGGATCGAGATGCAGACGTGCTCGCGGCGGGAGATGTTGCGGCCCATCCACTCGAAGCGGTCCGCGTGCGTGGACGGGGTCGAACGCTCCACCGTGGCGGGCAGGTTGAGGATGATCTCGCGGCCCGGACCGGGCTGCCAGACGTCCATGACCGCCTCGCAGACCTCCAGCGCGAAGTCCAGCTCGGTGTCGGTGAAGATCTCGGGGCTGTACTGGTACCCGAACTCGGTCTCGGGACCCAGCAGCTTCTCCGCGTACTCCATCACCAGCCGCGTACCGTCCACGGCGATCTGCTTGATGTCGTCCTTGGAGCCACGGAAGACGACCCGGCGGAAGACGGGGGCGGTGGCGTTGTACAGGTGAACGGTCGCCCGCTTGGCGCCCTTCAGCGACTCCACGGTCCGCTCGATCAGGTCCTCACGGGCCTGGGTCAGTACGGAGATGGTGACGTCGTCCGGGATGACGCCCGGCTCCTCGATGATCGACCGTACGAAGTCGAAGTCCGTCTGTCCCGACGCGGGGAAGCCGACCTCGATCTCCTTGTAGCCCATCTTGACCAGCTGGTCGAACATCCGGCGCTTGCGCTCGGGCGACATCGGGTCGATCAGGGACTGGTTGCCGTCGCGCAGGTCGGTGGAGAGCCAGCGGGGGGCGACGGTGATCCGGTTGTTCGGCCACGTGCGGTCGGGGATGTCGACCTGCTCGTACTGCCCGTACTTGTGGATCGGCATGGACGTGGGCTGCTGGCGGTTCGCCATGGTGCGTGGGCTCCTCGATGGTCCGGAAAGGACGGCCGACGACGCAACGCCAAAGCACCGCGGGGAGGGGGTCGGCCTCGACTACAGGCCCTCGCCGCGGCAGCTAAGGAGAAGCAGCCCGAAACGCATGATGCGGAGCAGCCTAGCCGAGCCGTTTCTGCCGTGCGGGGTCGTATCAGTATGCGGGACCAGGGAACCCATCTGGACAAAAGGTGCGCAATACCACACCGGGTACGGGCAGCGCCCCGCCAGGGGCGCGGGGAACTGCGCAAGAAGCCCCACGAAGGGAAACCCCGCCCTCAACCCTGAGTAACACGGCGCTGACGAAACGCAACCCATACGGCGACATTTCACCAATCATGGTTGCCCCCAGTGACAGGTCCCCAACGGAGTGCGATCGTGCGAGACATGACCACCAACGGGGGCCACGAGCCCGTCTTCTGCACAGTCGTCCCACCCCACGTCCTCGACAAGCTCTCCCAGGCCGAGGACCCGGTGCTCGCCGGCGCCGCGCGCAAAACTCTCGAACGCGACGCCCTCGAACGCACCCACCGCCGCCTGACCACGGTCATCGGCGCCCCGAGCATCACCGCACCCGTCGGCGCCGAGGCCGGCACACCGCACCGCACGATCCACGACGCCCGCCACGGCACGGACCTGCCCGGCAGGAAAGTCCGCGGCGAGGGCGACGCGCCCGGCAAGGACGCCACGGTCAACCGCGCGTACGCGGGCCTCGGCGCCACGTACGAACTGTTCTGGAAGTCCTTCGCCCGCGACTCGATCGACGGCAACGGCCTACCGCTGAACGCCACCGTGCACTACGAGCGCGACTACAACAACGCCTTCTGGAACGGCGAACAGATGGTGTTCGGCGACGGGGACGGCGAGATCTTCCTCGACTTCACCATCCCGATCGACGTCATCGGCCACGAACTCAGCCACGGCGTCACCCAGTACACGGCGAACCTCACCTACTTCGGCCAGCCGGGCGCGCTCAACGAGTCGATGTCGGACGTCTTCGGCGCTCTCATCAAGCAGTACACGCTCGGCCAGACCGCCGCGGAGGCGGACTGGCTGATCGGCGCCGGCCTGCTCGCGCCCCGCCTCACGGGGGTCGCGCTCCGCTCGATGAAGGCCCCGGGCACGGCGTACGACGACGACGTCCTCGGCAAGGACCCGCAGCCGGCGACCATGGACGACTTCGTCCGCACCGGCCGCGACAACGGTGGCGTGCACATCAACTCCGGTATCCCCAACCACGCGTTCTACCTCGTGGCCACCGCGCTCGGCGGCCACGCCTGGGAGCGGGCCGGACAGATCTGGTACGACGTCCTCACCGGCGGCCAACTGGACAAGCAGGCCCTCTTCGTCGACTTCGCCACGCTCACGGTCAAGGCCGCGAAGGACCGCTACGGGCAGGGCGACGAGCTGACGGCGGTGCTGAAGGCCTGGGAGCAGGTGGGCGTACGGACGCTGTAGGGGAGCGCGGCGGCGGGGCGGTGCTGCGCCGCGACCCCGTTCCGTACTACACATGACGCATGCGTATCGAAGTGCGGCGCACGGGCGGTTTCGCGGGCATCGAGCGGCACGCGGTGGTCGACACCGCCGGACGACCCGATGCCCAGGAATGGCACACCCTGGCCGAGCGGGCCCTCGCCGCCGGCCGGGGCTCACCGCCGCTCGGGGTGCCGGACGGTTTCTCGTACGAGATCACGGTGGACGGCCGGACCGTGCACTGCGCGGACCCCCGGCTGTCCGAGGCGCAGCGCGAGCTGATCAGAAGGGTGCTCAAGGAGGGGGCGTGAGCAGCCCCGCAGGGGCGCCGGGGGCGCGTAACGGGCACTTCACCCTCGGGCGTTGACTTCCGTTACCCGTGGTACGGATGATCCGCCCATGGCGACGAACGCGACCAACCCGATACCCCAGTTCCCGGCAGGCTTCCTGTGGGGCGTCTCGACCTCCGCGCATCAGATCGAGGGGGCCGCGGGCGAGCGCGAGCCGTCCGTGTGGGACGCCTTCTCGGCCGAGCCGGGCCGGATCAAGGACGGCTCGACGGCGGCGGTGGCCTGCGACCACTTCCACCGCTACCCGGAGGACGTGGCCCTCCTGCGTGACCTGGGTGTCGGCGCGTACCGCTTCTCGATCTCCTGGCCCCGGGTGAACACCCCGAACGGCCTGGACTTCTACGACCGTCTGGTGGACGAGCTGATCGGCGCCGGCGTGCGCCCCGTCCCGACCCTCTTCCACTGGGACCTGCCGTCGTCGCTGGCGGAGAGCGGCGGCTGGCTGAACCGGGACACGGCCGAGCGGTTCGCCGAGTACGTCGCCGTCGTGGCCGCCCGGCTCGGCGACCGCGTCGGCAAGTGGATCACCATCAACGAGCCCGCCGAGCACACGCTGCTGGGCCACGCCCTCGGCACCCACGCGCCCGGCAAGCAGCTGATGTTCGACGCGCTCCCGGCCGCCCACCACCAGCTGTTGGGCCACGGCCTCGCCGTACGGGCCTTGCGCGCGGCGGGAGTCACGGACATCGGCATCGCCAACTCGCACGGGCCGACGTGGGCGGCGTCGGAGGAACAGGCGGACGTGGAGGCGGCCGGCTTCTACGACCTGCTCCTCAACCGCCTGTTCGCGGAGCCGGTCCTGCTGGGCGAATACCCGGAGGGGCTGGGCGAGTTGATGCCCGGCACGGACATCGAATCCGACCTGAAGATCATCTCCGAGCCGATCGACTGGTACGGCGTCAACTACTACGCCCCGACCCGGGTCGGGGCCCCCGAGGGGGAGGACATCGAGTTCGGCGGGGTCTCCATCCCGGCCGAACTCCCCTTCACCGTCAAGCAGATCGAGAACGTCCCGACCACCGACTTCGGCTGGCCGGTCGTTCCCGAGGGCCTCACCGAACTCCTCACCACCTTCCGCGACCGCTACGGCGACCGGCTGCCGCCCGTGGTCATCACCGAGAACGGCTGCTCCTACCAGGGCCTCGACGACCAGGAGCGCATCGCCTACCTGGACGGCCATGTGCGCGCCCTGCACGCGGCGTCCGAGGCGGGCGTCGACCTCCGCGGCTACTTCGTGTGGTCCCTGCTCGACAACTTCGAGTGGGCCGAGGGGTACGCGCGACGGTTCGGCCTGGTCCACGTGGACTACGAGACGCTGGAGCGGACCCCGAAGGCGTCGTACGCCTGGTATCGGGAGCTGCTGCGGGCGCAGAGCAGAGGATGACGACGACACGGCCGACGGACGCCCTCGCCGAGCCCGTCGAGCGGGTCAACGGTGGCTGGACCTCCGCCCTGGCGCTGGCCAACGGGGCGATCTGGGTGGGCTGGTACGGCCCGCTGCAGATCCTGCTGGCCTCGCAGGCGGAGGACTTCGCGCCCGGCGCGGGCATGTCGAAGGAGTCGGTGCTGGCGTGGGTGACCGGCGCCGGGGCGGTAGTCTCGCTGCTGGCCACGCCGCTGTTCGGGGCGCTGTCGGACCGGACGACGTCCCGCTGGGGCCGCCGTACACCGTGGATCGTGGTGGGGTCGGCGGGCGGGGCGGTGTCGCTGCTGCTGCTCGCGGGCGCGGGCGGGTTGTGGACCATGGCGGCCGGCTGGTGTCTGGTGCAGCTCACCTTGAACGCGTCCTGGGCGGCGGTCACCGCGGCGGTCCCTGACCGGGTGCCCCGGCTCCAACGGGGCTCGGTGGGCGGCTGGTTGGGGGCGGCGCAGATCCTGGGCGTGGTCGGCGGCACCGGGCTGGCGACGCTCGGCGGGGGCGTCGGCGCGGGGTACGCGGCGTGCGCGGTGTTCACGCTGGTGGGCGTGTTGCCGTATGTGCTGGGCCACCGGGAACCGCGGTTGCCCCGTCAGGCCCGGCCGCCGTGGTCGTGGCGGAGGTTCCTGGCGGGCTTCTGGCTGAGCCCGCGGCGGCATCCGGACTTCGCGTGGGCCTGGCTGACGCGCTTCCTGATCAATCTCGCCAACAGCATCGGGCTGCTCTACCTGCTGTTCTACCTGCGGGACCGGGTCGGGTACCCCGACCCGGAGGAGGGCGTGCTGATCCTCACCGTGGTGAACGCATCGACGCTGCTGGCGACGGTGGTGGTCTCCGGGGTGTGGTCGGACCGGGTGGGGCGGCGCAAGCCGTTCGTGTACTGGTCGGGGCTGCTGATGGCGGCCGCGACCGGCCTCATCGCCCTCTGGCCGACCTGGCCCGGCACGATCGTCGCCGCCGCCCTGCTCGGCCTGGGCTTCGGTGTGTTCACCTCGGTCGACTTCGCCCTGATGACCGATGTCCTGCCGACGGCCCTCGACCGGGGCAAGGACCTGGGTGTCATCAACGTGGCCAACGCCCTGCCCCAGGTGGCCGCTCCGGTCCTGGCGGCCCCGATCGTGACGTACGCCGGCGGCTACCGGGCGCTGTACCTGGTGGCGGCGGTGATCGGGCTGGCGGGGGCGGTGTTGGTGGGGCGGATCCGGGGCGTGGAGTAGCTCGCGCACCGACCGCGGCGTGGAGGAGGCACCCGTCCGGCGCCGTTCACACCTGGCGTGCGGCAGATCACGTGTTTCACAGCGGGCGCACAGACAACGGATTCGCGCTTTTCTCCGTCTTCAGTGCTGACCACGCTCGCCGCCGAAGGGACGCTCTGTGCCTACGCGTTCAACCAGACCCACCCGAACCCGCCCCGCACGGCAGGCGATAGCCGTGCTGGCGGTGTCCGGCACGCTCCTCGCGACGCCCTCGCTGGCGGTGCCCTCGGCGTTCGCCGCCGGGGCGCCCCCGACCGATCTGCGCGTGGACACGAACCGCGACGGCAAGGTCGACGTCACCGGCACCACCGACACCTCCGGCGAGAACGGCTGGACCGTCGCCCGCGGCGCCCTGATGCTGCCCAACATCGACGACGACACCCGCCGTTGCCCGGCCACCGGCCCCAAGGGCAAGCCCCTGTCGGACGCCAAGCTGGCCGCCTGCAACGACGCCTCCGACACCAAGGTGAACGGCACCGCCGACGCCGCCGACCTGGCCCGCGTCCGGTCCGTGCCGATGGCGAGCGTCCCCGCCGGGGCGCAGGGCACCGTGAAGGTCACGGCGGGCGCCGCGCAGAGCCGCGTGTTCGTCAAGCGGGGCAAGAAGTGGGAGCCCGTCACCAGCAAGACCCGCCTGTCACGGGCCGAGTTGAAGGCGGGCGTGGAGTTCGGCGTCGAGGCCCGCGACGTCATCCGGGACACCGCGAAGTGGGACGGGACGGCCCGGGTCCGGCTGACCGTGAAGTCCTCCAAGGGCACCACCGCCGACTCCGTCACCCTGCGCGTGGCCCCGCTCCTCACCCACCACCACCTGCAGAACGCCCAGCAGTTGCTGGTCACCAAGATCTCCGGCGGCAACTACGGCAAGCTCAACGCCGCCTTCCGCAAGGGCCTGGACAAGGCCGCCAAGGACGCCGGCATCACCCAGCCGACGGTGAACTTCACCAAGTACGGGGACATCTGGGCGCAGGACTTCGTCGAGCCCGCGTACGTCAGCATGACCGGCGCGAACGGCAAGCGGCAGGCCATGCGGGTGATGCTGCGCTCCGCCCAGCTGGACCGGGATTCCGGCCGGGAACTGTTCGAGAAGATGCGCGGCCCGAACATCGGTGCCGTGCAGGTGACGGGCGCGAAGGACTCGGAGGAGTGGACGCTCAACTCCATGGGCAACCTGGAGACCATTCCGCCGTACGCCCACGGTGACCGCTCCTTCCCCGCCGGCCGGATCATCATGGGGCAGCGCCCGGACGTCGGCTCCAAGCCGGCCAAGGTGATGCGGACGTTCCTGAAGTCGCAGGGCATGCAGGACCCGCTGTTCCTCGACACGTCCTGGCTGCACGTGGGCCACGTCGACGAGTTCGTGCAGTTCCTGCCCGCCGACACCCCGCGCGGCTGGAAGATCGCGATCGCGGACCCCGAGGCGGGGCTCAAGCTGCTGCGTGACGCGAAGGCCGCCGGTCACGGCTCGACGAAGATGTTCTCCCTGAAGCTCGGCCCGACAGAGACCATCAACAAGGCCCTCGCCTCCAAGACCCTGGTCTCCGACAACAACCTCGCCACCCGCCGGATCGAGGCCAACCTCGCGGTGCTCAAGCGCGAGACGGGCGTCACCGACGCCGAGGTCGTCCGGGTCCCGGCCCTCTACACCCAGGGCACGGAGATGGTCGGCGAGACCCAGTCGGGCGGCGACGACAAGACCCGTCTCCCCCGTCTGACCCGCCTCGGCGCCGGCGCCGAACTCCCTGACGTGGCACGGGACTACGGCCAGCAGCGCCGCCTCGACGACACGACGGCGGACCAGGGCTCGAAGGGCCGGGAGGGCTTCGGTGCCGCCTCCCCCGCGGCCCCCGCGCCCTCGGTGATGACCAGCGCGTACGTCCCCGGCGCGGTCAACGGCATCGTGCTCAGCCGCACGCACTACCTGGCGCCGCGCCAGTGGGGCCCGGTCATCGGCGGCAAGGACATCTTCGGCGAGGCGGTGACGGCGGCGTACACGAGCGCCGGCATGAAGGTGTCGTACCTGGACGACTGGGAGACGTACCACCTCGGCATGGGCGAGATCCACTGCGGCACGAACACCCTGCGGAACACCTCCGCGGCCTGGTGGACGCGCTGACCCCGGCGACCGCCCGCCCCCGCACGACCTGACGGCCGCCGCCCCGGAGCACCGGGGCGGCGGCTTTTCTCATGCCCGCTCCCGGCCCCGCAGGTCCTCCAGCCGCACCAACGCGTCGTGCGCCGTGCGCCGGTCCTCGTCGGTGAGTTCGACGGCCGCCGCCCGCGCCAGCGCACCCGCCGCCGTCTCCTCGTCGCCCGTGCGGGCGGCGACATCGGCGCGCAGCACGAGCAGCCGCACCAGCTGTGACGCCGTGGGAGCCGGTCCGTCCGGTCCGTCCGCCTTCGGCCCGAGCACCCGGTCGATGACCTTCGCCGCGGCCGCCGGGTCGTCCCGGGAGTCCGCCAGCAGGGAGGCGTGGTGCAGGGCCCGCGCGTAGGTCTCCCGTGGGGCGGGCCGGTGGTGCTGGTCCTCGCTCGTCGGCTGCCCCACCCGGACGCAGTTGCCGCCCGGATCGGTCATCAGGAACTGGCGCATGCCGTACGACATGTCCTTCAGCGGCCCGATGCGGGGCAGCCCCCGCGTCGGTACCCGCCCGTACGCCCGCTTGAGCCCGGCCCGGAACGCGGCGTACAGGCCGTCGACGTCGTCGGTGACCACGTAGCAGGTACTGACCGACGCGGTCGGCTCGTAGGTCTTCAGCCCGAAGAACTGCAGCTCGATGCCGCCGCGTTCCACCACGGCGTACGGGTTGGGGCTGCGCTGCTCGAAGGTGACCTCGAAGCCGAGGGCCGTGTAGAAGTCGAGGAGCGGCTTGAGGCTCTGACACGGAAGGATCGGAATCGTCTTCTCGCCCATGCCCCTACGCTAGTCAAACTTGACCAGAGAGGCGACCGCTTTAAGGGCGACCGCGTGGACGGTCGCCCTTCGCACGGAGTCTCGCGGCCCCTAGAACCCCAGCTTCCGCAGCTGTCGCGGATCGCGCTGCCAGTCCTTCGCCACCTTCACATGGAGGTCGAGGAAGACCGGCGTGCCCAGCAGCGCCTCGATCTGCTTGCGGGACTTGATGCCGACCTCCTTCAGGCGCTTGCCCTTGGGGCCGATGATGATGCCCTTCTGGCTCGGGCGCTCGATGTAGACGAAGGCGTGGATGTCGAGCAGCGGCCGGTCGGCGGGGCGGTCCTCGCGGGGGAGCATCTCCTCGACGACGACGGCGATGGAGTGCGGCAGCTCGTCGCGGACACCCTCCAGGGCCGCCTCGCGGATCAGCTCGGCGATCATGACCTGCTCGGGCTCGTCGGTGAGATCGCCCTCGGGGTAGAGGGCCGGGCCCTCCGGGAGGAGGGGGACGAGCAGGTCGGCCAGGAGGTCCACCTGCTTGTCGGCGACCGCCGAGACGGGCACGATCTCGGCCCACTCGAAGCCCAGCTCCTTGCCCAGCTGGTCGATGGCGATGAGCTGCTCGGCGAGGGCCTTGCTGTCCACCAGGTCGGTCTTGGTGACGATCGCGATCTTCGGCGTCTTCTTGATGGACGCCAGTTCCTTCGCGATGAACCGGTCACCCGGGCCGAGCTTCTCGTTCGCGGGCAGACAGAAGCCGATGACGTCGACCTCGGCCCACGTCGTGCGGACCACGTCGTTCAGGCGCTCGCCCAGCAGGGTGCGCGGCTTGTGCAGCCCCGGGGTGTCGACCAGGATCAGCTGCGCGTCGGGCCGGTGCACGATGCCCCGGACGGTGTGCCGCGTGGTCTGCGGCTGGTTCGCCGTGATCGCCACCTTCTGGCCGACCAGAGCGTTCGTGAGGGTGGACTTGCCCGCGTTGGGGCGGCCCACGAAGCAGGCGAAGCCGGCGCGGTGGGCGGCCTCGGCCGGCTGCTCGGATGACTGGGTACGGACGCTCATGGCGCCCATTCTCCCTGATCCCCGGAGCCCCGCCGCACCCACCACGGACCGTGAGCTTTCCGAAACCCTCACGCAACGAAACGTCACGGAAACACACCCGTAGGCGTCCGGAAACGCACGCCGATCACCCTCTGACGAGCCCCCGCACCCGTTGGAGTCCACCGTGCCCACCGTGCCCCTGGCCGCGCCCCTCGCCGCAGCGGCCGTCGACACCGGCGACACCGCCTGGCTGCTCGCCGCCACCGCCCTGGTCCTGCTGATGACCCCGGGCCTCGCCCTCTTCTACGGCGGCATGGTCCGCACGAAGAGCGTCCTCAACATGCTGATGATGAGCTTCGTCTCGATCGCGCTGGTCACCGTGGTGTGGCTGGCCGCCGGATACTCGCTCGCCTTCGGCGACGACGCCTTCGGCGGGCTCATCGGCGGCCTCGACCACCTCGGGATGAGCGGGGTCGGTCCGGCGAGCGTCCACGGCACCGTCCCGACCGTCCTGTTCGCCACCTTCCAGCTGACCTTCGCGATCATCACGGCCGCGCTGATCAGCGGTGCGATCGCCGACCGCGCGAAGTTCGGGGCGTGGCTGGTCTTCGTACCGGTGTGGGCGCTGCTCGTATACGTTCCGGTCGCCCACTGGGTGTGGGGGCCGGGCGGCTGGATCCTCGACGACCTCGGCGCCCTGGACTTCGCGGGCGGTCTGCCGGTGGAGGTGACCTCGGGCGCCTCCGGCCTGGCCCTCTGCCTGGTTCTCGGCCCCCGCCTGGGCTTCAAGAAGGACGCGATGCGCCCGCACAACCTGCCGATGGTGGTGCTTGGCGCGGGTCTGCTCTGGTTCGGCTGGTTCGGCTTCAACGCCGGCTCCGCACTCGGCGCCAACGGTCTGGCCGCCACCGCGTTCCTCAACACCCTCGCCGCCGGCTGCACCGGTCTGCTCGGCTGGCTCTTCGTCGAGCAGCGGCGCGACGGCCACCCGACGACGCTGGGCGCGGCCTCCGGCGCGGTCGCGGGCCTGGTCGCCATCACCCCGTCCTGCGGCTCGGTCTCGCTGCTCGGCGCGCTGGTCATCGGCCTGGCCGCCGGTGTCGTCTGCTCCTACGCCGTGGGCTGGAAGTTCCGGCTGAACTACGACGACTCGCTCGACGTGGTCGGTGTCCACCTCGTCGGCGGAGTCATCGGCACGGTCCTGATCGGCGTCTTCGCCGACCGGCAGCTGACCGGCGGGGCCGAGGGGCTGCTGTACGGCGGCGGGTTCGGCCAGCTGGGCAAGCAGCTGGTGGCCGTGGTCGCGGTCGGGGCGTACGCGTTCCTCGTGACGTACGGCATCGGGAAGCTGATCGACAAGGTGCTGGGCTTCCGCGCGGAGGAGGAGCACGAGCACACGGGTCTCGACCTTACGGTGCACGCCGAGACGGCATACGATCACGGCGTCCTGGGCCACGGCGCCCCGGTCGGCGCGTCCGTTCCGTCCACGTCCCCCACGCAGAAGGCCAAGGCTTAAGGCATGAAGCTCATCACCGCGATCGTCAAGCCGTACCGCCTCGACGCGGTCAAGACCGCACTCCAGGAGATGGGTGTGGACGGTCTGACCGTCAGCGAGGCCAGCGGCTACGGCCGGCAGCGCGGCCACACCGAGGTGTACCGGGGTGCCGAGTACCAGGTCGACCTCGTCCCCAAGGTGCGGATCGAGATCGTCGTCGAGGACGCGGTGTGCGACGACGTCATCGACACCGTCGTCAAGGCCGCCCAGACCGGCAAGATCGGCGACGGCAAGGTGTGGGCCCTGCCGGTGGAGACGGTGGTACGGGTCCGGACCGGCGAGCGGGGTCCCGACGCGCTCTGAGGCGAGGGAACCGACATGAGGGGTGGTGCGGCCGGCGGGCGGCACCACCCCTCACTCATGGGCGCTCGGCTCAGTCGAAGACGAACGGCCCCGGCGACTGCGGTCCGCTCGCCGTGCAGGTCACGGTGATGCCGAAGACCACCATCTGCAGGGAGCCGCCGAACGCCTCCAGGCTGTCACCGGGCGCGACGGTGCCGGTGAGCGGGCCCACCACCATGCCGTCACCGGCGGCCAGGGCCGGGTTCTCGGTGCCGGTGAAGGCCGTCGTGCCGCCGCTCGCCTTGACGAAGGTGAGCGTTGACTGGATGGAGTCCTCGGCGAGGGCGATCGGTGCGGTGATCTCCTCGGAGGTCAGGGTGACCGTGGCGGTCGTACCGCTCTGCGTGGCCGTGAGCGTGGCCGCGCCGGCGCCGCCGATGGTGCAGCTGGCGTTGATGGTCGCGGTCTCGGGGGTGACCGCGAGGGCGGTCGGCGCGAACGCGAGTCCGGTGACGGCCAGCGTCCCTGCCGCGAGCGCCGCGCCGACTCCGAGTCGTATGCGTGTCATCGAGCGAATTCCCTTCCCTGGTACGGGAGGTGCACGGGGCCTGGGGAAGCCCCGTACGTCCCGGTACGGGCGTTGCCATGTGGGGGCGTGCAATGCGCGGCCGCGCGGCGGAATGTGACGGTCCGCCAAGAGAACGGCTCCATTGAGACGTGCGCGGGCCGAGATTGCAAGACATGCTCTGGTGGTTGCGGCAAGGGTCGGCGAAAGTGGCCGAACCCGTTCGCCGACGGTGTCGGCCGGCTGAGCGCCGAGGTGGCGGCGGGCGCCGATCTGTCCCGCGCCGCACGGTTTCGCCGGTAGCGCGGGCCGGGTGTCCACTCGCCCGCGCAAGATTTTCACGCAGCTCGGAGGGCTGTTACCGGCCGTAACACTATATCGCGAGCGCCCGCCCATCCCCCCGGGACCCGAAGATCACTACCCTGTATCGGTGCTCACCTACGAGGAGTTGACGGGGCCGGAACGTGAGCTGTGGGACGCGTTTCCGGAAGGACGGCGGGTCGATCTGCGGACCGGGGTGCCCGAGGAGGACCGGGTCGCCGGGGGCGCGGGCTGGGGGCCCGAGCGCACGGTGCGGGCGGCGGTGATCGTGGCGCTGCTGCTGGGCGCCAACGCAGCCCAGCGGCCCGGCGCGGTCGGCTCGCTCTCCCTCGCCGGCGCACGGATCTCCGGCCATGTCGACCTGGCCGGTGCCCGGATCGAGCATCCCCTGTGGCTGGAAGGGTGCTGGTTCGAGCAGGAGGTGAACCTCTACGGGGCGGAGACGCGGACGGTCGCGATCATGAGCAGCCGGGTGCCCCGGCTGGAGGCCGGGGCGAGCCGGATCGGCGGACGGCTCGACCTGCACAGCACCCAGGTGGAGGCTGGGCCGCCCTCCTCCCCCTTCCACCGCGCGAGCACCGCCCTGTCGCTCGTCAACGCCCATGTGGCCGGCGGCATCATGCTGAACAAGGCCCGGCTGATCGCACCCGGCGGCTGGGCGATGGCCGCCGGTGGCCTGGTCGTCGAAGGCGGCCTCTTCTGCCGGCGCGGCTTCGTCGCGGACGGCGAGATCCGGCTGCTGGGCGCCCAGTTGCCCGGCGGACTGTTCTTCCAGGGGGCCCGACTGGAACGGCCCGGCCCGCACGGGGTGACCCTCGCCCTGGACAACGCCGTCGCCCAGACGGTCGACTGCTCCGACGGATTCGTCTCCAACGGCACCATCCGCCTGCGGGGCGCCCAGATCACGGACAACCTGACCTTCGAGGGCGCCGTCCTGAACGGCTCACCCGGCGACGGCGCGGGCACCGGCCCGGCCCTGATGGCCATGCTCATGCAGGCCGCCGACTTCGACTTCGCCCTGGCCAGGCGGCCGACGGGTGCGGTGGATCTGCGGGGCGCCCAGGTCTCGTACCTCCACGAGAGCGCGCACAGCTGGCCGGAGGTCGTGGAGCTGGACGGCTTCGTCTACGGCTCGATCAAGACCGCGGAGCCGGACGGCGAGCGGCGGGAGGCGGTGAGCGGTCCGACGGCCGTGAAGCGCCGCGTGGAGTGGATACGCCGGAGCCCGGGCTACAGCCCGCAGCCGTACGAGCAACTCGCGGCCTGGTACCGCAAGGTCGGGCACGACGACGACGCCCGCCGGGTGCTGCTGGCCAAACAACGGCACCGGCGGAGCACGCTCTCCCCGGTTGCCCGCGTCTGGGGCCACCTCCTCGACGCGACCGTCGGCTACGGCTACCGCCCCTGGCTGGCCGGTGTCTGGCTGCTCGCGCTGGTCCTGCTGGGGACGACGGCGTTCGACACCGACACGCCCACCCCGGTGAAACGGGGCGAGAGCGCGCCCTTCCAGCCGCTCGTCTACACCCTCGACCTGCTGGTCCCCATCGGCGGCCTGGGCCAGCGCACGGCCTGGTACTGGACGGACGCCACCCTCCAGTGGCTGGCCTACGCCCTGATCGCCCTCGGCTGGATCCTCACCACGGCCGTCATCGCGGGAGTGACCCGCACCCTGCAGAAGAACTAGCGGGACTTTCCGGCGGGCGCGGCGCTCAGCCCGCCGTCACCGTCGCGCGCACCGACCCGTCCGGCCCGGCCAGCAGGACCGGGGTCCCGGGCCCGCCGAGGTCACGTACGGCGGCCCGGTCCTCGTCGGAGACGGTCTCCTCGGCGGTCACCACGGCCGCCGCCTCCAGGGACTTCGCGCCGGAGGCCACCGCCATGGCGACGGCCGTGCGCAGCGCGCTGAGTCGCAGGGAGTCGAGGGCCACGGTCCCGGCGACGTACGTACGGCCCGTCTCGTCGCGTACGGCCGCCCCCTCGGGCACCCCGTTGCGGGCCCGCGCGGAACGGGCCAGGGTGACGATCTTCCGGTCCTCGGGGTCGAGGTCGTGCGCGCTGCTGTCGGTCATGAGCCGAGCATACGGAGACCCGGCCGGTCCGCCGCGCGCCGGGGTCCGGTCATCCCCGGTCCAGACGCAGGCGCTCCGCGCGGGGCAGACCCGCCACCACCAGGTCGTACGAGTCCTCGATCAGCTCCTCGACGAGACGGTCCGGGAGGCCCGCTTCGAGGGCGACGGTGTTCCAGTGGCGTTTGTTCATGTGGTAACCGGGGGTGATGAGGCCGGGGTGTTCGGTGCGCAGCCGGACCGCGTCCTCGGGGTCGCACTTGAGGTTGACCTTCAGGGGCCGCTGGTCGATCCAGCTCAGGGCGAACATCTTGCCGAGGACCTTGAAGACGGAGATCTCGGGGCGGAAGGGGAAGTCCTCGACGGCCTCGTTGAAGGAGAGGCAGAGGGCTCTCAACTCCTGTGGTGTCACTCGGACTTCTTCTCCTCCTCCGGCGGCCCGGCGGGGCCGATCGGCTCCACCAGCACCGTGACGATCTTGTTCCGGCGGCCGGCGGCGGCCTCCGCCGTGAGCCGCAGTTCGCGCTCGTCCGGGAGGGCCACGACCGACGAGGCACCGGCGATGGGGACCCGGCCGAGGGCCTTGGCGAGGAGGCCGCCCACGGTCTCCACGTCCTCGTCGTCGTAGGCGTCGAGCCCGTACAGCTCGCCGAGGTCGGTGATGTCGAGGCGGGCGGTGACGCGGTAGCGGTCGTCGCCCAGCTCCTCCACCGGCGGCAGCTCACGGTCGTACTCGTCGGTGATCTCGCCGACGATCTCCTCCAGGATGTCCTCGATGGTGACGATGCCGGCGGTGCCGCCGTACTCGTCGATGACGACGGCGACGTGGTTGCGCTCCTGCTGCATCTCGCGCAGCAGGTCACCGGCGTTCTTGGTGTCGGGGACGAAGACGGCCGGGCGCATGGCGGTGGACACCAGTTCGCTCTCGGCGTCCCGGCTGATGTGCGTCTTGCGGGCCAGGTCCTTCAGGTACACGATCCCGACGATGTCGTCCTCGTTCTCCCCGGTGACCGGTATGCGCGAGAAACCGGAGCGCAGGGCGAGGGTGAGGGCCTGACGGATCGTCTTGTACCGCTCGATGGCCACCAGGTCGGTGCGCGGGACCATCACCTCGCGGACGAGGGTGTCGCCGAGCTCGAAGACGGAGTGCACCATGCGGCGCTCCTCGGCCTCGATCAGGGACTCCTTCTCCGCGAGGTCGACCATCGCCCGCAGCTCCGCCTCGGAGGCGAACGGGCCCCGGCGGAAGCCCTTGCCGGGCGTGAGCGCGTTACCGATGAGGATCAGCAGGTTCGGGATCGGGCCCATGATCCGGGCCAGCGGCAGCAGGACGTACGCCGCCGCCGTGGCCGTGTTCAGGGGGTGCTGGCGGCCGATGGTGCGCGGGGAGACGCCGACGGCCACGTACGACACGAGGACCATCACCCCGATGGCGACGACCAGGGCCTCCCAGGTCGCGTCGAACTCCTTCAGGCACGCGTAGGTCACGAGCGCGGCGGCGGCCATCTCGCAGGCCACGCGCACCAGCAGCGCGACGTTCAGATAGCGGGTGGGGTCGGCCGAGATCTGGGCGAGGCCCGCGCTGCCGCGCCGCCCGGCCCGTACGGCCTCCTCGGCACGGAAGCTGGAGACGCGCGCGAGGCCCGCCTCCGCGCAGGCGGCGAGCCAGGCGACGACGACCAGCGCGACGGCACCACCGATGAGAGTCGCGCTCATGACACGGTCGGTGCCGGGGAGGGGCCGGTGAAGCCCTTCTCCGCGCGCCAGCCGTCCACGATGGCGGCCTGGAGGCCGAACATCTCGGCCTTCTCGTCCGGCTCCTCGTGGTCGTAGCCCAGCAGGTGCAGCACCCCATGGACGGTGAGGAGCTGGAGCTCCTCGTCCATGGAGTGCTGCGTCTCGGCTTCCTTGCCCTGCTTCTCGGCGACCTCGGGGCACAGCACGATGTCCCCGAGCAGGCCCTGCGGCGGCTCGTCGTCGTCCTTCGACGGCGGCCGCAGCTCGTCCATCGGGAAGGACATGACGTCCGTCGGACCGGGCAGGTCCATCCACTGGATGTGCAGCTGCTCCATGGCGTCGGCGTCCACCACGATCACCGAGAGCTCGGAGAGGGGGTGGATGCGCATCCGTGTCAGCGCGTAGCGGGCGATGTCGAGGATCGCCTGCTCGTCGACCTCGGTTCCGGACTCGTTGTTGACGTCGATCGACATGGTGCGGTGCTTGTCTACTTCCCCTTGTGCCCGGCCTTGCCCCGGCCGCCCTTGTGCGTGCCGTTCTCCGTACCGTGCGTGGTGTCGTACTTCTCGTACGCGTCGACGATACGGCCGACGAGCTTGTGCCGGACGACATCCTGGGACGACAGCCGGGAGAAGTGCACGTCGTCCAGGCCCTCCAGGATGTCCTGCACCTGGCGCAGACCGGACTTCGTGCCGTTCGGCAGGTCGACCTGCGTCACGTCACCCGTGATCACGATCTTCGAGTCGAAGCCGAGGCGGGTGAGGAACATCTTCATCTGCTCGGGCGAGGTGTTCTGCGCCTCGTCGAGGATGATGAAGGCGTCGTTGAGCGTACGGCCGCGCATGTACGCCAGCGGCGCGACCTCGATGGTCCCGGCGGCCATGAGCCTCGGGATCGAGTCGGGGTCGAGCATGTCGTGCAGCGCGTCGTACAGCGGACGCAGATAGGGGTCGATCTTCTCGTAGAGGGTGCCGGGGAGGAAGCCCAGGCGTTCGCCGGCCTCGACCGCCGGACGGGTCAGGATGATGCGGTTGACCTGCTTGGACTGCAGGGCCTGGACCGCCTTGGCCATGGCGAGGTACGTCTTGCCGGTACCGGCGGGGCCGATGCCGAAGACGATGGTGTGCTTGTCGATGGCGTCGACGTACCGCTTCTGGTTGAGCGTCTTGGGGCGGATCGTGCGGCCACGCGAGGACAGGATGTTCTGTGTCAGCACCTCGGCCGGGGTCTCCTGGCCTTCGCTCTTCCCGTTCTCGCTCGCCCTCAGCATGGCGATCGAGCGTTCCACCGCATCCTCCGTCATCGGCTGTCCGGTGCGGAGCACCAGCATCATCTCGTCGAACAGGCGCTGGACGAGAGCGACTTCGGGGGCGTCGCCGACCGCGCTGATCTCATTGCCCCGGACATGGATGTCGACCGCCGGGAAGGCCTTCTCGATCACGCGCAGGAGGGAGTCGCCGGAGCCCAGCACGGTCACCATGGGGTGCGCCGCGGGGACGGTGAACTGCGCTCTCGCCTTGCCCTGCGCGGGGGTGTGAGCTGTGCGTGTCTGAGTCATGGGCCGGCTCTGTAGGCCGCGGGTCCTCCTCTTGACCGTGGGGCTCGTGTTGCCCTTTCCCAGGGTACGACGCGGCGGTGACAGTGCCGTAGGGCTTTTACCGGGGGGAGCTCGGGTCCACTTGTGCGTTGCGGTCCGCGGCCCGGTGGGGCTTCTCGCGCAGTTCCCCGCGCCCCTGAAAGGCGGGGGCTGCGCCCCCTGCCTTTCAGCGCCACACAGCGGAGCCGGCCGCTCCCGGGGTCGTCGCCTCGATCTTCGTTCGGATCTCTCTCATCACCGTCACGATCCGTTCCTCGTGCTCGGGGGTGAGGCGGGCAACCGGGGTCGAGCAGCTGATGGCGTCGGTGGCGGGGGTGTCGGTGCGCAGGGCGAAGCCGAAGCCGACGATGCCGGGGACGCCCTCCTCGCGGTCGACGGCGTAGCCGCGGGCGCGGACGGCGACGAGGTCCGCGGCGAGGGCGGCGCGGGTGGTGTGGGTGCGGGGGGTGAGCGCCTCGTAGGGGCCCTCGGGAAGGTCCGTGTCGGGGCGTTCGGCGAGGAGTGCCTTGCCGAGGGCGCCGGCGTGGGCGGGGAGGCGGCGGCCCACACGGCTGATGGTGCGCAGGTACTCGTGGGACTCGCGGGTCGCCAGGTACGCGACGTCCATGCCGTCGAGGCGGGCCAGGTGGATCGTCTCGCCGAGCGCCTCGGAGGCCTCGTCGAGGTAGGGCCGTACGGCGCGTACGCGCGGGTCGGAGTCCAGATAGCTGGTGCCGGTGAGCAGGGCGCGGATGCCGATGCCGTAGAGGGAGCCGGTGGTGTCAGTGCGCACCCAGCCCCGGCCGACCAGGGTCTGGAGCAGGGCGTACATCGAGCTGCGCGGGACCCGGAGCTCGTCCGCCAGCTCCTGGAGGCGGGCGGGCCGGTCACCGCGCGCGGCCAGCAGCTCCAGCAGATCGACCGTGCGCGCCGCCGACTTCACCTCACGGACGCCGCCCTCTGTTTCCGACATGCGCCGATCGTAGGAGACGACGCGGCGCCATTGACCCCGCTGGTTCATCTATCTAACCTCCATCTCTATACGTAGATGAGCCATGGATGAGCTGTGCACGCGTAGATGACCTCCCGTAGGAGCCGCCCCGTGACCGCGACCCGTGACCTGACCATCGCCGAGGTCCGGCTGACCCCGATCCTGGTGGCCGACCCGCCGCTGCTGAACACGCAGGGGGTGCACCAGCCGTACACCCCCCGGCTGATCGTGGAGGTGGTGACCGCCGACGGGACCACGGGGGTGGGCGAGACGTACGGCGACACCAAGTACCTGGAGCTGGCCCGGCCGTTCGCGGAGAAGCTCGTGGGTCGTCGGGTCAGCGATCTGAACGCGCTGTTCACGCTCGCCGACGAGGTGACCGTCGACGGGTCGCGGGTCTCCGGGCAGGTCGACGTGGGCGGGCTGCGCGGTGTCCAGACGGCCGACAAGCTGCGGCTGTCGGTCGTATCGGGGTTCGAGGTCGCCTGTCTCGACGCGCTCGGCAAGGCGCTGGGGCTGCCCGTGCACGCGCTGCTCGGCGGGAAGCTGCGGGACAGCGTGGAGTACAGCGCGTACCTCTTCTACAAGTGGGCCGACCATCCCGAGGGCGTCGCCGCCGAGAAGGACGACTGGGGCGCGGCCGTGGACCCGGCCGGGGTCGTGGAGCAGGCCCGGAGGTTCAAGGAGCGGTACGGGTTCACGTCGTTCAAGCTCAAGGGGGGTGTCTTCCCGCCGGACGAGGAGATCGCGGCGATCCGTGCGCTGGCCGAGGCGTTCCCGGGGCATCCGCTGCGGCTGGACCCGAACGGGGCCTGGTCCGTGGAGACTTCACTGAAGGTCGCGGACGCGTTGGGCGACGTGCTCGAGTACCTGGAGGACCCGGCGCTCGGGACACCCGCGATGGCCGAGGTCGCGTCGCGGACGTCGGTACCGCTGGCCACCAACATGTGTGTGACGACCTTCGCGGAGATCGAGGAGGCGTTCACCAAGGGGGCCGTGCAGGTCGTCCTCTCCGACCACCACTACTGGGGCGGGCTGCGCAACACGCGTGAACTGGCCGCGATCTGCCGGACGTTCGGGGTCGGGGTGTCCATGCACTCCAACACCCACCTGGGGATCAGCCTCGCGGCGATGACGCATGTGGCGTCGACCGTGCCGAATCTGCACCACGCCTGCGACTCCCACTACCCGTGGCAGTCGGAGGACGTCCTCACCTCGCGGCTCACGTTCGAGGACGGGGCGGTACGGGTGTCCGACGCGCCGGGACTCGGGGTCGAACTCGACCGGGCCAAGCTGGAGTTCCTGCACCAGCGGTGGCTGTCCGACGACGGTTCCCTGCGGGAGCGGGACGACGCGGCGGCGATGCGGGTGGCGGAGCCGGGGTGGGTGACGCCGACGGTGCCTCGCTGGTGAAAAAGCAGGGGCTGCGCCCCGTGCTTTTCGGCCCGGAAGGGCCGTAGGCCCTTGAGGGGCGCGGGGAACTGCGCGAGAAGCCCCACCGGGCCCGCACCCGACAACACACCGAAGCTCCCACCACCGCACTCGCCCCACCCAGCGGAGCGGTGCGGCAGACTGGCTGGATCCGCACCACGCCAGGGAGCACATCGTGACCGCGTTCAAGGGAGAGCGACCGCACCGGCCCCAGGTCGACCCGCTGAGGGCCCTGCGCGCACCGGATGACCCGCCCTGGGACGTCTATCTGACCGGCACCGTCTTCCTCGACATCATCTTCACCGGGCTCGACTCCGCCCCGGTGCGCGGGACGGAGTCCTGGGCGCGCGGCATGGGGTCGAGCCCCGGCGGCGTGGCGAACATGGCCACCGCCCTGGCCCGGCTCGGCCTGAAAACCTCCCTCGCGGCGGCCTTCGGCGACGACCACTACGGCGAGTACTGCTGGGACGCCCTGGAACAGGGCGAGGGCATCGACCTCTCCGCCTCCCGTACGGTCCTCGGCTGGCACTCCCCGGTCACGGTCTCCATGGCGTACGAGGGCGAGCGCACGATGGTCTCCCACGGCCACGAGGCGCCCCCGGAGGAGTCCGCGCCGGAGTGCCCGCCCCACGCCCGCGCCGCCGTCGCCTCCCTCACGCCGGGCGTGCGCGCCCCCTGGATCGCCCAGGCCGCGGCCAAGGGCACCAAGATCTTCGCGGACGTCGGCTGGGACGAGACCGGAGCCTGGGACCTGGCGGGGCTCGCCGATCTCGCCCACTGCGAGGCGTTCCTGCCCAACGCGGCGGAGGCGATGCGGTACACCGGCGCGGAGTGCCCCCGGGCCGCCGCCCGCGCCCTCACCGAGCACGTCCCGGTGGCCGTGGTGACGCTGGGCGCGGAGGGGGCGTACGCCGTGGACGGGCGGACCGGTGAGACGGCGGAGGTGCCGGCCATCGCGGTGGAGGCCCTGGACCCGACGGGTGCGGGGGATGTGTTCGTGGCCGGTTTCGTCACCGGCACGCTGGCGGACTGGCCGCTCTCGGACCGGCTGGCCTTCGCGGGGCTGACGGCGGCGCTGTCGGTGCAGGAGTTCGGCGGGTCGCTGTCCGCGCCCGGCTGGTCCGAGATCGCCGCGTGGTGGCGGCGGGTGCAGTCGCTGGACGGGCAGGACCCCGCGGCGCTGCGCCGCTATGCCTTCCTGGAGGACTTCCTCCCGAAGGACCACGTCAGCCCGTGGCCGCTGCGGCGGGCGGTCCCCACGATCGGCTTCCGCCGCTCGGCTTGAGACCGGGCGCGTCATAGCTCGGGGGGTGCCTGTTCGTAGGCGGGCGCGGGTAGTTCGTGGTCGCTCGCGCAGTTCCCCGCGCCCCTGAAAAGCAGGGGCTGCGCCCCGTGCTTTTCACCCCGCAGCCCCGCCACTTTCCAGGCCCGCAGGACCATGGTCTTCCAGGCCCGCAGGGGCCTGGTCTTTCAGGGGCGCGGGGAACTGCGCGAGAAGCCCCACGCACCCGCACCCGCCGACGCAACAGGCCCCCCGAGCTACTAGGCGCACCCCAAAAACCCACGCGCCTACCCACCAATCCCCACCCCAAACGCGCCGTGATACAAATTCTCCCGCGCGTCCCTGTCCGTCGACAGCCAGCCGCCCAACCCCCCTTCATCAGGCCGCACCTTCGCACGTCCAGGAACGCCCGTGTCCCCCCGCACCACCACCCCACCCTGGCCCCTCGTCGCCCTTTTCACGGCCGGGTATCTCGCCGCGTACCTCCTGCCCACCACCGTGGGCAGACTCGACGCGGCGCTCCCCCTCACCACCACCGAGGCCGGCGCCGTCGGCAGCGCGCTGCTGCTGGGCTCCGCCACGGCCGGCTTCACACTCGCCGCCCACGTGGAACGCCTCGGCCCCCGCCGCCTCGCCCGCGCGGGCCTGCTGCTGGCCGCCGCCGGCTACGGCACCGCCGCGCTCACCACCGCCCTGCCCGCCGTGGTCGCGGGCGCGGTCCTCGGCGGGTTCGGCTCCGGTACGGCGACCGCCGTGGCCGCGACCGGCATCGCCGCGCAGCGCGACCCCCACCGGGTGTCCACGACAGGCCTGTTGAGCGTCTCGGCGCTGGCCGGCGCGCTCTATCTCACGATCCCCCGTCTGGGCCCCGGCCACGGCCTCCCGCTCGCCGCCCTCGCGCTCACAGCCCTGCTCACCCTCCCGGCGACCTCCCGGCTCGCCGGCCCCGTGGCCACCGCCCAGGCCGCCCGGGAGCGGGGCCCGCTCCCCCACCTGCGCCACGGCCTCACCCTCGCCGTCACGCTCCTGCTGTGGTCCCTGGCGCAGAACTCCCTCTGGGGCGTCAGCGGCCGGATCGGCACCACCCAGGCCGGGCTCTCCGAGGTCACCGTGGGCGCGGTCTTCGCGACAGCGCTCGGCGCGGGCCTGCTCGGGGTCATCGGGGCGAGCGCGCTGGGCGTGCGCTTCGGCCGCGCGCTCCCCATCGGTGGCGGCACGGCGCTCATCGCCGGCTGTATCGCGCTCAGCGCCACCGCGACCGACCTGCCGACCTTCGCCACGGGTGAGATCGCCTGGAACGCGCTCTACCCGGTCGTCCTGTCGTACCTCATCGGCCTCGCCGCCTCCCTCGACCCGCGTGGCCGCTGGGCGGTCCTGATCGGCTCCGCGTCCTCGCTCGGCACGGCCGCCGGACCGCTCGTCGGCAGCCTGCTCTCCGCCCACGCCGGCTACCCGGCGATGGGCGCGATCCTTGCGGTGGGCCTGCTGCTCATCACGGCCCCCATGACCTGGGTGGCCCTGCGCACCGCCACGCCCACCACGGAACACGCCCGCTACCAGGAGCAGTCGACCGCCGGGCAACCGGAGTACCGCCCGGCGGCCTAGGGGGACCCGGGGCCCCCGTGCCGCCCGCCCCGGTCACCCGAACTCGTACGCGTCCACCTCGGCGAGATACCGGGCCCGCCGCTCCTCGTCGTGCTCCAGGAAGGACGCGGTGAAGGAGTTGCGGGCCAGCTCCCGCAGCCGGTCCTCGCTCAGGCCGAGGGTCCGGCGTACGGCGTCGAAGTTGTCGCCGACGTATCCGCCGAAGTAGGCCGGGTCGTCGGAGTTGACCGTGCAGAGCAGGCCCGCGTCGAGCATGGCGGGCAGGGGGTGGTCGGCGAGGGTGTCGACGGCGCGCAGCCGGACGTTGGAGAGCGGGCAGAGCGTCAGCGGGATCCGCTCGCGCACGAGCCGTTCGACGAGGGCCGGGTCCTCCATGCAGCGCAGCCCGTGGTCGACGCGTTCGACCCCGAGGATGTCGAGGGCCTCGGTGATGTACTCCGGCGGGCCCTCCTCCCCCGCGTGCGCGACCCGTCGCAGTCCGAGCGCGGCGGCCGCCGCGTACACCTCACGGAACTTGACCGGCGGATGCCCGACCTCGGCCGAGTCCAGTCCGATCCCGACGATCCGGTCGAGATACGGCTTCGCGGCCTCCAGCGTGTCGAGGGCCGACTCGGCGGACTCGTCCCGCAGGAAGCAGAGGATCAGCTGCGTGGAGATCCCGTGCCGCTCCTCGCTCCTCCCCAGCGCCCGCCACAGCCCCTCGACGACCGTCCCCATCCCCACGCCCCGCGCGAGGTGGGCCTGCGGGTCGAAGAAGATCTCGGCGTGGCGTACGCCCTGGGCGGCGGCGCGGGCGAGATAGGCGTCGGCCAGGTCCGCGAAATCCTGCTCGGTGCGCAGGACCGCCATCAGCTCGTAGTACAGGTTCAGAAAGGACTGGAGATCCTCGAACTCGTAGGCCTTGCGGAGCGCTTCCGTGTCCGCGTACGGCAGCGCGACCCCGTTCCGGGCGGCCAGGGCGAAGGCCAGCTCCGGCTCCAGGGTGCCTTCGATGTGCAGGTGCAGTTCAGCTTTGGGGAGGGACATCAAAGCATCGTACGACCGCTCTAGCGCCGTTTCGGAAGCGCCACCCTCAGCAGGTCGTGCGCCACGGTCAGCTCCCCCTCGAACCCGGCGGCGCGCGCCTGCCGTTCGAACTCCTCGGGCTCGGTGTACCGCTGGCTGAAGTGGGTGAGCACGAGATGCCGCACCCCGCAGTCGCGGGCGACGGAAGCAGCCTGACCGGCCGTCAGATGGCCGTGGTCGACGGCGAGTTCGATGTCCTCGTTCAGGAAGGTGGACTCGATGACGAGCATGTCGGCCGCGTCGGCGAGGGCGTAGACCCCGTCGCACAACCGGGTGTCCATGACGAACGCGAACCGCTGTCCGCGCCGCAGTTCGCTGACGCCGTCGAGGCGGACGCCGCCGACCGCGCCCTCCCGCTGGATCCGCCCGATGTCCGGCCCCTTGATCCCGTGCGCGGCGAGCCGCTCGGGCAGCATGCGGCGTCCGTCGGGCTCGACGAGGCGGTACCCGTACGACTCGACGGGGTGCGAGAGCTTGTGCGCGTCGAGCGTGTAGGCGGGGGTGGCGGCCAGCACTCCGCCCTCGCCCTCGACCGGCGCCTCGATCAGCTGGACCGTCTCCCGGTAGGCGGTGGCGTACCGCAGCCGGTCGAAGAACCGCTGGCCGGAGCGCGGGTAGTGCGCCGTGACGTCGTGCGGGACCCGGTCGAGGTTGATCCGCTGGATGACGCCGGCCAGCCCCAGCGAGTGGTCGCCGTGGAAGTGGGTGACGCAGATGCGGTTCAGGTCGTGTGCGGCGACCCCGGCGCGCAGCATCTGCCGCTGGGTGCCCTCGCCGGGGTCGAAGAGCAGCCCTTCGGCGCCCCAGCGGAGCAGGTAGCCGTTGTGGTTGCGGTGCCGGGTCGGGACCTGGCTGGCGGTGCCGAGGACCACCAGTTCACGTACGGACACGGCTCGTCACCCGGGGGGCCACTGCAGGCCGCGACCGCCGACGACGTGGGCGTGCGCGTGGAAGACGGTCTGGCCGGCGCCGGTGCCGGTGTTGAAGACGATGCGGTAGCTCTCCAGCTTGTCCTCCTCCGCGACGGCCCGGGTCTCGCGGAGGACGTCCGCGGCGAGGTCGGGGGCGGCGGTGGCGAGTGTGGCGGCGTCCGCGTAGTGCGCCTTGGGGATGACGAGTACGTGGGTGGGCGCCTGGGGGTTGATGTCCCGGAACGCGACCGTCGTGTCCGTCTCCCTGACGATCGTCGCGGGTACGTGTCCCGCCACGATCTTGCAGAACAGACAGTCGTCCTGCGGCTCCCCAGCCATACGTTGCCTCCCAGCCACCGGTGATCGCCTACCGGGGCATGCTATCGCCAGGGGGCGTCTCGGGTGCGGGTCCGGTGGGGGCTGGTCGCGCAGTTCCCCGCGCCCCTGAAAAGCCGGGGCTGGCCCCGTGCTTTTCGGCCCGAAAGGGCCGTAGGCCCTTGAGGGACGCGGGGAACTGCGCGAGAAGCCCCACCGGACCCGCACCCGACAACGCACCCCCCGGCCGCTACGACTCCGGCAACGAAGGCGCCGTCTTCGCCGGTGTCGTCTCCAACCCCTCCAGCGCGATCCTGATCGCCTCGTCGAGCTGGGGATCACGCCCGGCCGCGTAGTCCTGAGGCGCCTGGACGACCTCGACGTCGGGGTCCACCCCGTGGTTCTCGACGCCCCACCCGTACCCCTCCAGCCAGAACGCGTACTTCGGCTGTGTCACGAGCGTCCCGTCGACCAGCCGGTACCGGCTGTCGATCCCGACGACCCCGCCCCACGTCCGCGTCCCGACCACCGGCCCGATCCCGAGCGCCTTGATCGCCGCGTTGACGATGTCCCCGTCGGACCCGGAGAACTCGTTGGCGACGGCGACGACGGGCCCCCGGGGCGCGTCGTCGGGGTAGCTGCTCGCCCGCATCCCGCGCGGCAGGTCCCATCCGACGATCCGCCGGGCCAGCTTCTCCACCACGAGCTGGGAGGTGTGCCCGCCCCGGTTCTCCCGGACGTCCACGACCAGCCCCTCCCGCGCGACCTCGATCCGCAGGTCGCGGTGGAGCTGGGCCCAGCCGGAGCCGACCATGTCGGGGACGTGCAGATACCCGAGACGGCCGCCCGACTTCTCGTGGACGTACGCCCGCCGGTCCGCCACCCACGCGTGGTACCGCAGGGGCTCCTCGTCGGAGATGGGCACGACGACGGGGTGCCGCAGATCCCCGCCGCCCGACGGCAGCACGGTCAGCTCGACCGCCTTGCCCGCCGTGCCGACCAGCAGCGGTCCGGGCCCGGCCAGCGGATCCACCGGCTGCCCGCCGACGGCGATGATCGCGTCCCCGGCCCGTACGGCCACCCCGGGCGCGGCGAGCGGCGAGTGCGCGTCCGGGTCAGAGGTCTCCGACGGCAGCACCCGGTCGATGCGCCACAGCGGGGTGCCCTGGGGACCGTCCTCGTGCCGGGAGATGTCCGCGCCGAGCAGCCCCTGCCGCCGGTCGCCGGAGCCGCCCCGGCCGCGCGGGGTGACGTACGCGTGGGAGGTGCCCAACTCGCCCTGTACTTCCCAGAGCAGGTCCACGAGGTCGTCGTGGGTGGCCACCCGCTGAAGGACGGGGCGGTAGCGGTCCAGGACGCCGGACCAGTCGACTCCGCCCAGGTCGGGCCGCCAGAAGTTGTCCCGCATCAGCCGGCCGGTCTCGTCGAACATCTGGCGCCACTCGGCGGCCGGGTCGACGGTCCGCCGGACGCGCGAGAGGTCGACGGTGATGTTGGAGTCGCTGTCGTCGTCGCCCGAGGCGCGCCGGTCGCTGGGGACGACCTTGAGCTTGCCGTCGGTCCACAGCAGGACCCGTTTGCCGTCGCCGCTGACGGCGAAGTGGTCGGCGTCGGACGCCAGGTACTCCAGGCGCCGCTGGGCGAGGTCGTACCGCTCCAGGGAGGTCTTCGGGTCCGGGTCGTCGGGCGTGGCCCGCAGGTGGCCGAGGACGCCCGTGACGGGGTGGCGCAGCCACAGCACGCCGTCCTTGGCGGCGCGGAGCGTGGAGTAGCGGGCGGCCTCGACCGGGAAGGGGACGATCCGGTCGGCGAGCCCTTCGAGGTCGATGCGGGTGGTCGGGGTGCCCTCGCTGTCGGGGGTCTCGTCCTTGTCGGGCGCCTCGAACGCCCGGCCGTGGCGCTGCGGTCCGAAGGGGGACGGGGTGGTCGCGGCGAGCGTGATGAGGTGCGGGCGGGCGCCGCTGACGAAGTGCAGGTCGAAGACGTGTTCGTCGTAGACCGGGTCGAAGGCGCGTGCGGAGAGGAACGCGAGGTGTTTGCCGTCGAGCGTGAACGTCGGCGAGAAGTCCTGGAAGCGCAGCGGGGTCGCCTCGGTGACGGACAGGTCCGCGGTGTTGGCGAGCTTGAGCTGACGCAGCGGGCGCGGGCCGGGGTGCGACCAGGCGAGCCAGGCCGAGTCGGGCGAGAAGACGAGCCCGGTCACCTCGCCGTCCTCGCTGCGGTCCACCTCCCGTACCTCGCCGCTCTCCCGCTCGACGAGCAGTACCCGGCCGTCGTCGGCGGCGACGGCGACCCGGCTGCCGTCGGGGGCCACGGCGAGCCCGAGGACGCGGCCCAGCTGCCCGGCGGCGAGCCGGCGCGGGGTGGCGCCCGGTCCGACGCCGGTGGACGGCGCGAACTCCAGCGCGTCGTCGCCCTCCGCGTCCGTCACCCACACCACCCACTCCTCGCCCTCCACCCGGAAGGTGCGGGGCAGCCGGGCCCGTACGCCGTCCTCGGCCACGAGCGCGCGGGCGGGGCCGGAGCGGTGGGTGATCCAGTGGATCGAGCCGCGCACGGAGACGGCGCTGCCCCGGGCGGTGTGGTCGGGCGAGGCGGAGCCGAACCAGCGGGAGGCGTTCACCGGGAACGGCTGCAGGTCCACGCGCTGCCCGCCCAGCCGGATGTCGAGCCTGCGCGGCTCGGCGCTGTCCAGGTCGTCCAGCAGCCACAGCTCCCCGGCGGACGCGTACACGACCCGGGTGCCGTCGGTGGCCGCGTGCCGGGCGTAGAAGCCGTCGATCGGGGTGTGCCGGCGCAGATCGGCGCCGTCGGAGAGGGAGGAGTAGAGCGCCCCGACGCCCTCGTGGTCGGAGAGGAACGCGATCCGGTCCCCGACCCACATCGGGTATTCGAGATTGCCGTCCAACTCGGCGTGCAGGCGCACGAATTCCCCGGCGCCCTCGGCTCCCTCGTCGGCCCGGTCGATCCACAGCTTGCCCGCCGTGCCGCCCCGGTACCGCTTCCACCAGGCGGCCTCGCGGCCCATCGGCGCGGACAGCAGCACCGTGGCGGGCCCGTGGGCGACATCGCCGACCGGCCCGTACGGCAGGGTGGTGGCCGGACCGCCGTCGAGCGGCACGGCGCGCGCCCAGCTCCGCCGGAGGCTGGCCTGGCCGTGGGTGCTGAGTGCGAGGACCTGGCCGTCGGGGGTCCAGCCGCGCACCTGGGTGCGCCAACTCCCCCAGTACGTCAGGCGCTTGGCCGATCCGCCGTCGACGGGCGCGATATGCACCTCGGGCGCGCCGTCCCGGGTGGAGGTCCACGCGACGGTGGTGCCGTCCGGCGAGATCCGGGGATGGTTCACGGGTACGTTGTCCGCGCTGACCCGCCAGGCACGGCCGCCGTCCAGAGGCGCGACCCACACGTCGTCCTCGGCGGTGAAGGCGACCAGGTCGCCGTGCAGATGCGGATACCGGAAATACGCGAGCTGAGTCACCCGGTCACTGTAAGCAGCGTTCGGTCTGATGGGGAGGGGTTTGGATCATGTCCCTCGCACCGGGCCCGAGTCGCCCCGGGCCATGCCTCACTTGCCCTCGGGCACGCACGCCGGGTCCTTCTGGCACCAGATGGTCTGGGTGACGGTGACCGTCGCGGTCGGGCCCGGCTGCCCCGGTGCGCCCGGCTGCTCGGACTCGGGGGCGTCGCAGTCACCGAGCCCCTCGACGTGGAACCACTCCTTGCCGTCGACCTTCGCGGTCAGGTCCCCGCGTACGCACCTGCCGTTGACCTCTTTGGTCACCTTCCCGGTGACGGTGATGTCCCGGCCTTCCTTGTCCTCGCCCTGGCAGTCGACCTTCGCGACGGTGGCGACCGAGGAGGACGGCGACGCGGATCTCCCGCCGCCCTCGCCGTCGCCGTCGTACGACGCCGTGCAGGTGAGCCACTGGACGTCGAGGCCCTCCCGCTCCAGCTCCTTGGTGGCGAGCTGGTCCGTGGTGAACGCGACCGCGCCGGTGTTGAGTCCGCCGCCCTCGCAGGCCACCAGCCCCGCGACCGCGCAGACCCCGAGCCCGGCTCCCAGCAGGAGCCGACGCCCGCCCGTCCGGTACGCCCTGAGACGCTTCCATGCCCCCATGCCCGGCAGCCTGCCACCGCCCGCGGCGGCACGGAAGACCGCGTGCGGCCGTGCCACCGGGACGGGGGACCGGGCGGGGGACACCGGCGGGGGGCGTCAGCCGCTCATCAGCAGCCATTCCTGCAGCTCGACCAAGTTCCCCTCGGGGTCCTTGAGATGGGCCACCCGCATCCGGTCGGTCATCTGTGCGGGTCCGTGCAGAAGCCGTACGCGGAACGAGGTGATGCGCTCGCAGTACGCGTCGAGGTCGTCGACGCGCAGGACGACCAGCGACCGGTGTCCGTTCGCCGCGTCGGCCAGCTCCCCGAGCACCTCGGCCATCATCGCCCGGTCCTGCAGGGCGATCCCCGCGGACCCGACGGCGGGGCTGAACTTCTCGTACGGCCCGTCGACCGCCCCGGACTGCGGCTTCAGCCCGAGCACATCGGCGTAGAAGCGGTAGCACACGGCGAAGTCGGAGACGAGCAGTCTTACCTGGGCGAGTTCCACGATGCTCCCTGAGGGGTCGGGGACACCGGTCGGGACCGGGTGGCGGTCAGGACCAGCGTCCGGTTCGGCCCAGCAGCAACGCCCCGGCCGCCGTTCCGGCGGTCGACGTGCGCAGCACACTGGGCCCGAGTCGGTACGCCCCCGCGCCCGCCTCGCCGAAGAGCGCCAGCTCCTCCGGCGACACGCCCCCCTCGGGCCCCACGACGAGCACGATCTCCCCGGCCGTCGGCAGTTCCGCCGTGGCCAGTGTCTCGTCGCCGCTCTCGTGCAGGACCGCGGCGAAGTCGGCCTTCGCCAGCAGTTCCGCGACCTGCTTGCCCGTGGCCGCGTTCGCGACCTCGGGGAACCGCGTCCGGCGGGACTGCTTGCCCGCCTCCCGGGCGGTGGCCCGCCACTTGGCGAGGGCCTTCAGCCCTCGGTCGCCCTTCCACTGGGTGATGCAGCGGGCGGCGGCCCAGGGCACGATCGCGTCCACACCGACCTCGGTCATGGTCTCGACGGCCAGTTCGCCCCGGTCGCCCTTGGGCAGCGCCTGGACGACGGTGATCCGGGGCTGCGCGGGCGGCTCCTCCCGCAGCTCCCCCACATCCATGACGACCAGCCGGTCCTTGCCCTCGGCTGCCTTCACCACGCCTTCCACCCACCGGCCCCGCCCGTCGGTGAGGACCACGTCCTCACCGGGCCGCAGCCGCTTCACGGAGACCGCGTGTCGCCCTTCGGGGCCGTCGAGCACGATCTCCGAGCCCCAGCCGTCGAACCGGTCGACCACGAACACGGGTGCGGTCATCGCCCCTCACTCCCGGCCTGACCGCCCTGGCCGCTGCCGACCTGGGCGGAGGCCCGCTCGGCCTGTGCGGCGGCGATCTCGGCGGCCAGTACCTCGACCAGTTCCCCGGCGGGCAGCGCGCGGGCCATCCGGTGGCCCTGCCCGGCCCACAGTGCCATGCCCTGCGCGTCCCTGGCCTGGGCGGCGGCCTTGCGCAGCGGCGAGGTGAGGTGGTGGACCTCCGGGTAGGCGGCGGGCGCGTACGGGCCGTGCTCGCGCAGGAACCGGTTGACCAGGCCCCGGGCCGGGCGGCCGGAGAAGGCGCGGGTCAGCTCGGTGCGGACGAAGAGAGGGTCGGTCAGGGCCTGCTTGTGCACGGCATGCGCGCCGGACTCGGCGGTGGCGAGGAACGCCGTACCGAGCTGGGCCGCGCTCACGCCCGCCGTGAGGAGGGCGGCGATCTGGCCGCCGCGCATGATGCCGCCGGCCGCGACCATCGGCAGCGCCACGGCCTCGCGGACCTGGGCGACGAGCGAGAGCAGCCCGATGCCGGCGCGGTCCCGCTCGGGGTCGTCGCGGTGGGTGCCCTGGTGGCCGCCGGCCTCCACGCCCTGCACGATCACGGCGTGGGCCCCGGACCGCTCCACGGCCTGCGCCTCCTCCGCCGAGGTCGCGCTGACCAGGGTGAGGGTGCCCTTGCGGGCGAGGGAGTCGATGACCTCGGGCGTCGGGCAGCCGAAGTGGAACGACACCACCGGCACCGGGTTGTCGAGCAGCACGGCGAGCTTGGCCTCATAGCCGTCGTCGCGTCCGCTGTCCGGGTCGCCCAGCTCGGCGTCGTACCAGGTGGCCTCACCGGCGAGCTGCTCCGCGTAGACCTCGACGGCGGCGGGCTCGGCGTACTCCGGCTGCGGCATGAAGAGGTTCACGCCGAAGGGGCGGGAGGTGAGCGCCCGGAGCGCCTTGATCTCCTGGTACATCCCGTCGGCCGTCTTGTACCCGGCGGCGAGGAACCCCAGCCCGCCGGCCTCGGACACGGCGGCGGCCAACCGCGGCACGGACACGCCGCCCGCCATCGGGGCCTGCACGATCGGGAGCGGGACGAGATCGGTCAGTGCGGAGGACATGACGGCATGGTGCCACGCCCTCCGGGTGGAGCCGAATCGGGGACGGGGGGTTGTTCGTCGGGTGCGGGCGGGTGGGGGCTGGTCGCGCAGTTCCCCGCGCCCCTGAAAAGCAGGGGCTGCGCCCCGTGCTTTTCACCCCCGCAGCCCCGTCGCTTTCCAGAGCCCGCAGGACCATGGTCTTCCAGGCCCGCGGGCCTGGTCCTTCAGGGGCGCGGGGAACTGCGCGAGAAGCCCCACGCAGCCGCACCCGACGACGCACCCACTCAGCGCGCCCGCCAACACACCCACTCAGCGCCCGTTGAACGCGTCCTTCAGCCGAGAGAACAGCCCCTGCTGACCGGGCTGGAACTGCCCCGTCGGCCGCTCCTCCCCCCGCAGCGCGGCCAGCTGCCGCAGCAACCCCTCCTGCTCGGGGTCCAGCTTCGACGGCGTCTGCACCTCGACGTGGACGATCAGATCCCCACGCCCGCCACCCCGCAGATGAGTGACACCGCGCCCGTGCAGCGGGATCGACTGCCCGGACTGCGTGCCGGGCCGGATGTCGACCTCCTCCAGCCCGTCCAGCGTCTCCAGCGGCACCTTCGTGCCGAGCGCCGCCGCCGTCATCGGGATCGTCACCGTGCAGTGCAGATCGTCGCCGCGCCGCTGGAACATCGGGTGCGGCAGCTCGTGGATCTCGACGTACAGGTCACCGGCGGGACCGCCACCGGGCCCGACCTCGCCCTCACCGGCCAGCTGGATCCGCGTGCCGTTGTCGACACCGGCCGGGATCTTGACCGTCAGCGTCCGCCGCGACCGCACCCGCCCGTCGCCCGCGCACTCGGGGCACGGGTTCGGGACGATCGTGCCGAAGCCCTGGCACTGCGGGCAGGGCCGGGAGGTCATGACCTGACCGAGGAAGGACCGCGTGACCTGCGAGACCTCACCACGGCCCCGGCACATGTCACAGGTCTGCGCGGTGGTGCCGGGAGCGGCCCCCTCGCCACTGCACGTCGTACAGACGACGGCCGTGTCGACCTGGATGTCCTTCGTCGTGCCGAAGGCCGCCTCGTCGAGGTCGATCTCCAGCCGGATCATCGCGTCCTGGCCCCGGCGCGTGCGCGACCGGGGGCCGCGCTGGGACGCCGTACCGAAGAACGCGTCCATGATGTCCGAGAAGTTGCCGAAGCCACCCGCGCCGAAGCCGCCCGCGCCTCCGCCGCCGGCCTGGGACAGCGGGTCGCCGCCGAGGTCGTAGACCTGCTTCTTCTGCGGGTCCGACAACACCTCGTAGGCGGCGTTGATCTCCTTGAACCGCTCCTGTGTCTTCGGATCGGGATTGACGTCCGGGTGCAGCTCGCGAGCGAGCCTCCGGAACGCCTTCTTGATCTCGTCCTGGGACGCGTCGCGGCGCACGCCGAGCACGGCGTAGTAGTCCGTGGCCACTTAAGACTCCGCCAGGATCTGTCCGACGTACCGTGCCACCGCTCGTACCGCTCCCATCGTTCCCGGATAGTCCATGCGCGTAGGTCCGACCACGCCCAGCTTCGCTACTGCCTCGCCGCCCGAACCGTAGCCGACGGAGACGACGGACGTGGAGTTGAGTCCCTCATACGCGTTCTCATGACCGATGCGTACGGTCATGCCCGAATCCCCGGCCTCACCAAGCAACTTGAGGAGGACGACCTGCTCCTCCAAGGCTTCCAGAACGGGCCGGATGGTGAGGGGGAAGTCATGTCCGAAGCGGGTGAGATTGGCGGTACCGCCGATCATCAGCCGCTCCTCGCTCTCCTCGACCAGTGCCTCCAGCAGGGTGGAGAGCACCGTCGAGACCGTGCCCCGGTCCTCGACGTCGAACGCCTCCGGCAGGTCCTCGACCAGCCGGGGCACGTCGGTGAACCGGCGGCCCGCGACCTTGCTGTTCAGCCGGGCGCGAAGGTCCGCGAGTGACGTTTCTCCGAAGGGCGCCGGGCAGTCCACCAGCCGCTGTTCCACCCGTCCGGTGTCCGTGATCAGCACGAGCATCAGCCGGGCCGGGGCCAGCGACAGCAGCTCCACGTGCCGCACGGTCGAGCGGGTGAGCGACGGGTACTGCACGACGGCGACCTGCCGCGTCAGCTGCGCCAGCAGCCGCACGGTCCGCGCCACCACGTCGTCGAGGTCGACCGCGCCGTCCAGGAAGTTCTGGATGGCGCGCCGCTCGGGCGGGGTCATCGGCTTGACGCCCGCCAGCTTGTCGACGAAGAGCCGGTACCCCTTGTCGGTGGGGATGCGGCCCGCGCTGGTGTGGGGCTGGGCGATGAAGCCCTCGTCCTCCAGCGCCGCCATGTCGTTGCGGACGGTCGCCGGGGAGACCCCCAGGTTGTGCCGCTCCGTGAGCGCCTTGGAGCCGACCGGCTCCTCGGTGCCCACGTAGTCCTGGACGATGGCGCGCAGCACCTGGAGCCTGCGTTCACTGAGCATCGTCGCGCACACCTCCAGCTCGCTCTCGTGTGACTCCCCCTTGGCACTCACCCCGGGCGAGTGCCAACACTCCCCGCCCAGTGTACGGCGGTGGGGTACGCCCCCGGCAAGGCCGGTCCAGCCATGTCATGTCGACGTGTACCGACCTGTCCGCCGATGTCGGGCCACCTCGCGACCACCGCCGGGCGGCAGGTCGCGCGACCTCCCTCACACCCTCCCCGCGCCCTCCTCGCGCCCTCCCCGCGCCCTCCTTCACCGGCGGGCGCCGGGCTACAGCTAGCGTCGGTGCATGACGGTGACTTGGGAAGAGTGCGGGTGGCAGGGATTGACGCCACGGGTCGGACGGTGCCGTCTTCCCGGCTGGGACTGCACGGTCGGGCTGGTGGCCGGGGACGGCGCGGCCCTGATGATCGACGCGGGTTCCAGCCTGCGGGAGGGCGCGCGGTTGCGCACCGAGGCGTGCCGACTGCTCGGTGGCGCGCGTGTGACACATCTCGCGCTGACCCACCCCCACTTCGACCATGTCTTCGGGGCGGCCGCGTTCGCCGGGGTGGAGGTCTTCGGCGCGGTGGGCGTCGACGGTGTCCTGGCCCGTGACCGCGACGCCCTCCGCGCGGACGCCGTGCACCACGGTCTGCCCCCGGCGGACGCCACCGAGGCCGCCGACCTCCTCGTCCTGCCCCGCCACCGGGTCTCCGGCGAGTGGACGCTCGACCTGGGCGGCGGTCACCAGGTGCTGCTGGCGAACGTGGGGCCGGGGCACACCGCACACGACCTGGTGGTCCTGGTCCCGGGCACACCGGCCACCGGGGGGTCCGTGGGTTCTCCGGAGGTCGTCTTCTGCGGGGACCTGGTCGAGGAGTCCGGCGAACCCCAGGCCGGCCCCGACGCCGTCCCGTCCCGCTGGCCGGACGCGCTGGACCGTCTGCTGGCCCTCGGCGGCGAGGACGCCCTGTACGTCCCCGGTCACGGGGCGGTGGTGGACGCGGCGTTCGTCCGGGCCCAACGCGACGCCCTGGCACGGCGCTTCGGCGTGTCGGACTGAGTACGGCGTATCCGGGCGCCGCTTCTCCTATCGTCATCCGAATGCGCCAGTACTCACCCGACCTGACCCCTCCCTGGAAGAAGCCCCAGCCGGCCCCCGAGGTCCCGGCCGACCCCGGGCTGGTCGTCGAGGAGCCCACCACCGGCTTCTGCGGCGCGGTCATCCGCTGCGAGGCGGGCACGGTGACGCTGGAGGACCGCTTCGGCAAGCACCGCGTGTTCCCGCTGGAACCCCGGGGCTTCCTGCTGGAGGGCCGGGTGGTGACGCTGGTCCGCCCCGCGTCGTCGGCCCCCGCCCGCCCGTCCCGCACGGCTTCCGGCTCGGTGGCCGTCCCGGGCGCCCGCGCGCGCGTGGCCCGGGCCGGCCGCATCTACGTCGAGGGCCGCCACGACGCGGAACTCGTCGAGAAGGTCTGGGGCGACGATCTGCGCGTCGAGGGCGTGGTGGTGGAGTACCTGGAGGGCGTGGACGACCTGCCCGCGATCGTCGCGGAGTTCGCACCGGGGCCGGACGCGCGCCTCGGGGTCCTGGTCGACCATCTGGTCCCGGGCAGCAAGGAGTCCCGTATCGCGCGGTCGGTGACGAGCGAACACGCGCTGGTCGTGGGGCACCCGTACATCGACATCTGGGAGGCGGTGAAGCCGTCGTCGGTGGGCATCGCGGCGTGGCCGCGCGTGCCGCGCGGGCAGGACTGGAAGACGGGGGTCTGCCGGGCGCTGGGGTGGCCCGCGGAGAACACGGGGGCGGTGTGGCAGGCGATTCTGGCGCGGGTCGGCTCCTACAGGGATCTGGAGCCGGAGTTGCTGGGGAGGGTGGAGGAGTTGATCGACTTCGTCACGGATAGCGGTGAGGCCTGATGCCGGGCAGTGTGCCGAAGTCGCTCGTATCCAGCTCGACTCCCACGCTCTCCAACGCCACCGGGTCACCGAACTTGACGACCTGCTGCGTCAGGTAGTTGGCGTCTTCACCCACGCCCTCAGGCTTCGTCAGCAGGACACACTGCGCCATGATCGGATCGACGATGAGATATGCGGGCACCTTGCCCGCCGCATAGATCGACCTCTTCACCTCGTAGTCCTGGTGAACACTGGACTTGGAGACGACCTCCACCACCATGGTGACCAATGCGGACGGCAGCAGTCGGCCCGAGTCAGGCAAAAGGTCCCGGGCGACGATCACGAGATCCGGCACCGGTTCACTGGGCTCAGTCGGGATGTCGACGTCCTGCGTCTGAAGACGAGACCAGCGCGATCGCGGAATCTGGTCCTGCACATCGGCGACGATCAAGTTGTGCACGATGTCAGGGCTGGCCATCATCACGATGACTCCCCGGAGAAGCTCCACCTTGACGCCCTCGGGAGGCTCAAGCTCCTCGAAGTACCTGGTCATGTCGCGTTCGTCCACAGCGGTCATCTCCATGGCCTCCATATCCGCCGCGTACTGTCGGCGGCAGACTACGAATCAGGTTAGGGACCGAACCTCCGTTTCGGGGTGATTCACCCACCCGAGTGATCAGTCCACCAGATCCCGCACCACCGCGTCCGCCAGCAACCGCCCCCGCAGGGTGAGCACCGCGCGCCCCTCCTCGTACGGGCCCGGCTCCAGGAGGCCGTCGGACAGGGCACGGCCGGCCGCCGCGAGGCCCTCCTCCCGCAGCAGCGACAACGGGCACCCCTCCCGCAGCCGCAGCTCCAGCAGGATGCGCTCGACGCGGCGGTCCTCGTCCGCCAGCAGCTCACGCCCGGCGCCCGGCGACTTCCCCGCCGCCAGCGCGCCCGCGTACGCCCCGGGGTGCTTGAGGTTCCACCAGCGCACCCCGCCGACGTGGCTGTGGGCACCCGGCCCCGCGCCCCACCAGTCGGCGCCGCGCCAGTACAGCTCGTTGTGGAGGCAGCGCCCGGCGTCGGACGTGGCCCAGTTGGAGACCTCGTACCAGTCGAACCCGGCGGCCGAGAGCATCTCCTCGGCGATGAGATAGCGGTCGGCGTGCACGTCGTCGTCGGTCATCGGGACCTCGCCACGGCGGATGCGCCGCGCCAGCTGCGTGCCCTCCTCGACGATCAGCGCGTACGCGGAGACATGGTCCGGCCCGGCGCCGAGCGCGGCGTCCAGGGAGGCCCGCCAGTCGTCGTCGGACTCGCCGGGCGTGCCGTAGATCAGGTCGAGGTTGACGTGGTCGAAGCCGGCGGCGTGCGCCTCCGCCACGCACGCCTCGGGGCGCCCCGGCGTGTGCGTACGGTCGAGGATCTTCAGCACATGCTGCCGCGCGCTCTGCATACCGAACGAGAGCCGGTTGAAGCCGCCCGCGCGCAGGGTCTCCAGATACGCGGGGTCGACCGACTCCGGGTTCGCCTCGGTCGTCACCTCCGCGTCGTCCGCGAGACCGAACTCCTCCCGGATCGCCCCCAGCATCCGTACGAGGTCGTCGGCGGCGAGCAGGGTCGGCGTGCCGCCGCCGACGAAGACCGTACGGACGGGGCGCGGATCGTCGCCCATGACCTTGCGGGCGAGGCGGATCTCGTCGACGACCGTGTCGGCGTAGTTGTCGCGGGAGGCGAGGACGCCGCCGGTGCCGCGCAGCTCGGTGGCGGTGTAGGTGTTGAAGTCGCAGTAGCCGCAGCGGGTCGCGCAGTACGGGACGTGGAGGTAGAACCCGAGGGGACGCTCGGCCGCGTCGGCCAGGGCGTGCGCGGGCAACGCCCCGTCGTCGGGGACGGGCTCGCCGTCGGGGAGTGCGGAAGGCATGTCCTCCATTGTCCAGCAACCCCGCCGGTCCTCGGTCCGCCCTTGATCCACCGTCGTCGTGCCCGTGCTCCGGCCCGGCTTCGGCCCGGCTTCGGCCCTGCTCCGGCCCTGCCCCGGCCCTGCTCCGACTCCTGCTCCGGCCGCTACTCCGCCCGCAGCACCAGCAGCGCGAGATCGTCGTCGGGTGGCCGTTGCCCGAACTCGTGGACGAGTCGGCGGATGCGTTCGGCGATCAGCTGGGCGTCGAGGCCGGCGCAGCCGGAGAGCGCGGTGGCGAGGCCGTCCCCGTCGTCGAACATGTGCGGGCCGCTGCGCCGCTCGGTGACCCCGTCGGTCACGCAGAGCAGCGTGTCGCCGCAGCGCAGCTCGAACGTCTCGGAGACGTACTCGGTGTCCTCGATCACCCCGAGCAGCGTCTGCGGCTCGGCGACGGTCCGGACGTCGCCGTCGGGGCTCAGGAGCAGGGGCAGGGGGTGGCCTGCGGAGGCGAGGGTGCAGCGGACGCCGCCGGGGACGGGGACGAGTTCGCCGTAGAGGAGGGAGAGGAAGCGGGTCTGGGGGCCGTCGGGGTCGACGAGGGCGGGGTCGCCGGCCGTGACGAGGGCGCGGGCGGCGGCGTCGGCGGCCTCGGTCGCGTCGTCGAGGAGGAGCTGGTTGAGGCGGTCGAGCACGTCCGCGACGCCGTAGCCCTCGCGGGCGAGCAGCCGCAGCCAGGGGCGGGCGAGACCGATGACCACGGCCGCCTCGGGGCCCTTGCCCTGGACGTCGCCGATGGCGAAGCACCAGCGGCCCCGGCCGGCGGGGAACAGGTCGTAAAAGTCGCCGCTGGGTCCGCCCTTGTCGCACGGCTCGTACACCAGGGCGCTCGACACTCCGGGGATCTCGGCGACCGCGCCCGGCAGCAGGCCGCGCTGGAGCACGCGGCTGATGGTCGCCTGGCGTGCGTACTGGCGGGCCGCCCCGATCGACAGCGCGATACGCCGGCTCAGGTCCTCCACCAGCCCGGTCACCTCGTCCGGGAACCGCAGCACCCCGGCCCGCCCGATGACGAGCGTCCCGAGCGGCCGCCCTCCGGCGATCAGCCGATAGGCCAGCGCGGCCCCGCCACCGCGCTCCCCGGCCGACAGGCCGTCACACTCCCACACCGCCCCGCCGTCACGCGGCCCCGCAGATCCACCGCCCCGCGTCCCCGCCGAACGGTCGCCCTCCGCCTGCACCGCCCCGCCGTCACCCGTCCCCGCAAGCCCGCTGCCACAGCTCCCCGGCGGTGGGCCGCTGCCGGTATCTCCCGGGCCTCTTCGGCGGTGCCCCGTCGGCGAGTCCTCGTCCGTCTCCGCCGGTCGGGCGTCGATCGCCCCCTCCGGCCGGACGCCGTCCGTCTCCCCCCGCCCGTCGACACCCGTCAGCCCCGGCCCGCCGGCACCCGCCTCCACCGCGCCGCCCTCGCCCGACCCTGCAGACCCGCCCACGCCCGGCCCCGCAGACGCGCCTCCGCCTTGCCCCGCAGACGCGCCCCCGCCGCACTCCGTCGGCCCGCAGCCGTCCGTTCCGGGCGGCCCGTTCTCGTCGGCCGGTTCCGGCCACGGTACGGGCACCGCCCGCGACCGTACGGAGTCGGGCAGTCGGGGTGGGTTCTTCTCCAGGGCGCGGCGCAGTTCCTCGATGCGGTTCTCGCTGCCGTGCCAGACGCGGGCGAGCCGTGGTGCGGGACCGAACGAGCCGTCGCCACCACGCCAGCCGAGCCCCTCGTCCTCCAGCCACACCGCGCACCAGTCGGCCAGCCTCGGCACCAGCAGCTGCCCGGCGAGCGCGGCGACCAGGTCCTCGTCCAGCTGCCCGGCGAGCAGATCGGACGCCTCGGCCAGGAAGGACAGCGCGCCCCGGTTCAACCACTCCCGGTCGCGCTCCACACCGTGCCGGGGCAGGGGAGCGACCAGATCGACCGGGTCCGAGCCCTGCTCACGGACGCCCTCGGCGCCGTATCCGACGCGACCGGCGTACGCCCGCGCACCATCGGGTCCCCGCGCCTCTTCCGCACCGGCGTACGCCAGCGCGCTGTCGACGCCCCGCAGCTCCTCCTCGCCGGCGTACGCCAGCGCACGCCAGTCCGCACCCCCCGCAGTCCCCTCGACGGCCCTCTCGGCCGCCTCGGCTCCTCCGGTTCCCTCGACCCCCTCGGCCCTCTCCGCCCTCCCGGCCTCCGGCCCCGAGACCTCACCGCCGTACGCCCCGAACGCGTCCTCCACCGCCATCGCCCCGTCGACCGACAGCCGGGCCCAGACGGTCTTCACGCCGGTCCGGTAGGTGATCCCCCAGGCTTCGGCGAGCGCGGCGACCAGGCGCAGGCCGCGTCCGTACTCGGCGGCCCCGTAAGGCCGTTCGACGAGGTAGGGGCGTTCGGCGCCCTCGTCCCGTACCGCCCTGGAGGGATGGTGGTCCGAGACCTCGACGAGCAGCCATCCGGCGGAGGCCGGGTCGTCGCGCCCCACACGGCACAGCAGCTCCACGTCCGTGCCCGCGTGGACGACGGCGTTGGTGACCAGCTCACTGACCACCACGAGGGCGTCCTCGACGAGGCGCGCGGAGAGGGCCGTGGCGCCCGGCAGATCGAGTTCGGCCCACTCCGCGAGCGCGGTACCGACGAAGCGCCGGGCGGCCCCCGGCGCGAGCGGCCCGCCGGGCAGCGACACATGCACCACCGCGCGCCGGTCCGCGCCCGCGTACGCGGATTCGGCAGCCAGCGCGTCCGCCCCGACGCGCGCGGGCGCATCGGGCGCACACGACACGGTCTCCCGTTGCGTCGGAATGGCCCCCACTGAACGGCTCCCTGAGAAAGTTCGGACGAATAGGCCTCAGGCGGCACGGACAGAGTGACAGACTGACCACGCCCATAAGCGCCGAGTTACCGAAGTGGGCCACCATGAGTGAGAACAGTGCTACGCGGATGCTCCGAGACGGTCAAAAAGACAGCCAAACGGACGTTCTGATCCGGGCATCCGATCTCCGCGCGCTGACCGCGGCCATGACCGCCGCCCGCGACGGCAGCTTCACGAAGGTCCCGGAGGCGGGCCCCGCCCCGGTGGCGGAGCTGTGCGCCCTCTTCAACCAGATCATCGACCGCAGCACCCACTTCGGCACCGAAGTGCAGCGGGTGCGGCGGGAGTTGGTCCGGCACGGCCGTCTCGACGAGCGACTGTCGGCCAGCCCGGGCCAGGGCGCCTGGGCGACCCGGGTCGACGACGTGAACCAGACGCTGGACGCCCTGGTCGCCCCCGCCGCCAACGCCACCCGGGTCCTGGACGCGGTGGCCGGCGGCGACCTCACCCAGCGGGTCGACCTGCACGACGGCAACCGTCAACTCCGGGGCGACCTCAGGCGGTTGGGCAGCGCCGTGAACAAGATGGTCGACCAGTTGTCCCTGTTCACCGGCGAGGTCACCCGGGTCGCCCGCGAGGTCGGCACCGAGGGTCGGCTCGGCGGCCGGGCCAAGGTCCGTGGCCTGTCGGGGAGTTGGCGGGACGTGACCGAGGCGGTCAACACCATGGCCGCCCGGCTGACCGCGCAGGTGCGGGACATCGCCCTGGTGACCACGTCGGTGGCGCGCGGCGACCTCACCCGTACGGTGACCGTCGAGGCGACCGGTGAGTTGCTCGAACTGAAGCTCACCGTGAACACGATGGTCGACCAGTTGTCCGCCTTCGCCGACGAAGTCACCCGCGTCGCCCGCGAAGTCGGCACCGAGGGCCAGCTCGGCGGCCGCGCCCAGGTCCGGGGCGTCTCCGGGGTCTGGAAGGACCTCACCGACAACGTCAACTTCATGGCGTCGAACCTGACCTCGCAGGTCCGCAACATCGCCCAGGTGACCACGGCGGTGGCGAACGGCGACCTCAGCCAGAAGATCACCGTCGATGCGCAGGGCGAGATCCTGGAGCTGAAGTCCACCATCAACACGATGGTCGACCAGCTCTCCGCCTTCGCCGACGAAGTCACCCGCGTCGCCCGCGAAGTCGGCACGGAAGGCAACCTCGGCGGCCGCGCCCAGGTCCGGGGCGTCTCCGGAGTGTGGAAAGACCTCACGGACAACGTCAACTTCATGGCGGACAACCTGACCTCGCAGGTCCGCAACATCGCCCTCGTCTCCACCGCCGTCGCACAGGGCGACCTCGGCAAGAAGATCACGGTCGAGGCGAAGGGCGAGATCCTCGAACTCAAGTCGACGATCAACACGATGGTCGACCAGCTCTCCGCCTTCGCCGACGAGGTCACCCGCGTCGCCCGCGAGGTCGGAACCGAGGGCAACCTCGGCGGCCAGGCGCAGGTCAGGGGCGTCAGCGGCGTCTGGAAGGACCTCACCGACAACGTCAACTTCATGGCCCTGAACCTGACGTCGCAGGTCCGCAACATCGCCCAGGTCACCACCGCCGTCGCCAACGGCGACCTCTCCAAGAAGATCACCGTCGACGCGCGCGGCGAGATCCTGGAACTGAAGGACACCGTCAACACGATGGTGGAGCAGCTGCGCGCCTTCGCCGACGAGGTGACGAGGGTGGCCCGCGAGGTCGGCACCGACGGCGCGCTCGGCGGCCGCGCCCAGGTGCTGGGCGTGTCCGGTGTGTGGCGGGACCTCACCGACAACGTCAACTACATGGCGGACAACCTGACTTCACAGGTCAGGAACATCGCCCAGGTGACCACGGCCGTGGCCAACGGCGACCTCTCCAAGAAGATCGACGTGGACGCGCGCGGCGAGATCCTGGAGCTGAAGACCGCCATCAACACGATGGTCGACACCCTCTCCTCCTTCTCCTCCGAGGTCACCCGGGTCGCCCGCGAGGTCGGCTCCGAGGGCCGGCTCGGCGGTCAGGCACGGGTCGAGGGCGTCTACGGCACCTGGAAGCGCCTGACGACGAACGTGAACGAGCTCGCGTCGAACCTGACCACGCAGGTCCGCGCGATCGCCGAGGTCGCCTCCGCCGTGGCCCAGGGCGACATGTCCCGCTCGATCACGGTGGAGACGCAGGGCGAGGTCGCCGAGCTGAAGGACAACATCAACCTGATGGTGGCCAACCTCCGCGAGACCACCCGGGCGAAGGACTGGCTGGAGTCCAACCTCGCCCGCCTCGCCGCCCTGATGCAGGGCCACCGCGACCTGATGGAGGTCGCCGACCTGATCCTGCGCGAGCTGACCCCGCTGGTGAACGCCCAGTACGGCGCCTTCTACCTGGCCGACCCCGACGAGGACGGCGCGGCCCCGCTCCCGGTGGCGCCCACCAAGGGCCTCGCGTTCATCGCGGGCTACGGCGCGGCGCAGGGCGCGACCGTGGAGACCGGCGGCCTGCCCGTGCACGGCCTGGTGGCGCAGGCGGCCCGGGAGAAGAAGCGGATCCTGGTGGAGGAGGCCCCACCGGGCTACATCAAGATCAACAGCGGCCTCGGCGAGGCCTCCCCCTCCAGTGTCGTGATCATCCCGATCCTCTTCGAGGACAAGCTCCTCGGCGTGATCGAGCTTGCTTCCTTCTCGCGCTTCTCCGATGTGCACCTGGCCTTCTTCGACCAGTTCGTGAACACCATCGGCGTCGCCATCAACACCATCATCGCCAACTCCCGTACGGAGTCCCTCCTCGGCGAGTCCCAGCGCCTCGCCATGCAGCTCCAGGAGCGCTCCGACGAACTACAGATGCAGCAGGCGGAGTTGCAGCGCTCCAACGCCGAACTGGAGGAGAAGGCGGCACTGTTGGCCACGTCCTCCCAGTACAAGTCGGAGTTCCTGGCGAACATGTCCCACGAGCTGCGCACCCCGCTGAACTCCCTGCTGATCCTGGCGCGACTGCTCTCCGACAACCCGGACGGCCATCTCACCGACCAGGAGGTGCAGTTCGCGACGACGATCCACCGCTCGGGCTCGGACCTCCTCCAGCTGATCAACGACATCCTCGACCTCTCGAAGATCGAGGCGGGCCGGATGGACGTACGCCCGAAGCGCCTCCCGCTGATCAAGCTCCTGGACTACGTCCACGCCACGTTCCGGCCGCTCACCCTCGACCGGGGCCTGTCCTTCGAGGTGACGGTCGGCGAGGACGTCCCCCGCGAGATGTACTCGGACGAGCAGCGCCTCCAGCAGATCCTGCGCAACCTCCTCTCCAACGCGATCAAGTTCACCGCGTCCGGCCGGGTCGAGCTGACCGTCAGCCGTATCAAGGACCCCGAGCACCGGTACACGCGCGAGGACCACGACGAGGTGATCGCCTTCGCCGTCTCGGACACCGGCATCGGTATCGCCGCCGAGAAACTCCCGGTGATCTTCGAGGCGTTCCAGCAGGCCGACGGCACCACCAACCGCAAGTACGGCGGCACCGGCCTCGGCCTGTCCATCAGCCGCGAGATCGCCGGCCTGCTCGGCGGCCGCATCATCGCGGAGAGCGTCCCCGGCAAGGGCTCGACCTTCACCCTGTACGTCCCGGTCTTCAGCCCGGGCCACGGGGTGACGGGCCCGGTGGTCGAGGAGCACGGCACCCTCGTCCCCGAACAACTGACCGCCGAGCCGTACCCGGCCGCGTACGACGGCGACGCGCACGACAGCGACGACTCCTGGCCGGCGCCCACCAAGCTGGAGGCGTGGAAGGTGGGCCGCGCGGGCCAGGTCCTGCCCGGCCGCCGGGTGTTGATCGTCGACGACGACATCCGCAACGTCTTCGCGCTCACCCATGTCCTGGGCCGTGTCGGCATGCCCGTCCTGTACGCGGAGAACGGCCGCGAGGGCATCGAGACCCTGGAGCGCAACCCGGACGTCGAACTCGTCCTGATGGACATCATGATGCCGGAGATGGACGGCTACGAGACGATCTCCGCGATCCGCCGCACCCCTCGCTGGGCGGGCCTGCCCATCGTCGCCCTCACCGCCAAGGCGATGCCCGGCGACCGCGAGAAGTCCATCGCGCGCGGCGCCAACGACTACGTACCGAAGCCGGTGGACGTCGACCAGCTGCTCACGGTCGTCTGCGCGGTCCTCGACCCGGAAGCCCCGCAGGGCCCGGAGAGCGCCGAGCCGTCCCCCGAGAAACGCACCGAAGAGAACGAGGCACCTTCACCATGACCACTCAGGACCGGACCGACGCGGGCGCGGGCATCCTCCTCGTCGACGACATGGAGGACAACCTGCTAGCCCTGGAGGCCGTCCTGGCATCCCTCAACGAGCCGCTCGTCCGCGCCCGTTCGGGCGAGGAGGCGATGAAGGCCCTCCTGCGGCACCGCTTCGCCGTCGTCCTGCTCGACGTCCGGATGCCCGGCATGGACGGCTTCGAGACCGCCGCCCACATCAAGCGCCTCGACCAGACCAAGGACGTCCCGATCATCTTCCTCACCGGCACGGACGCCGACGCCGGTTACGCCTTCCGTGGCTACGCCACCGGCGCCGCCGACTACCTCACCAAGCCCTTCGACCCCTGGGTGTTACGGGCGAAGGTCAGCGTCTTCCTGGACCTGCACCGCAAGACCCGCCAACTGGAAACCCTGCTGACGAGCCATCGTGAACACACGGACCAGGTGGACGCCCGCCTGGCGGCCCTGGAGAAGCAGCTGTCCGAGGCGGCCCCGGACCTGCCGGAGGTCCGAATACAGATCCGAGACCTACGCCAACTGGTGACAGGGGAGGACCGCACGTAACGCAGGGGCGCGGGGAACTGCGCGACCAGCCACGACGAACCCGCAGCCGCCAAGCAGTCCCCGCCACCCCCTGCGAACGGCGCTACGCTTCCCGCGCCCCGGCGTACATGTCCTCGATCAGGTGCTGGTACTCCTTCTCCACCACCGGCCGCTTCAACTTCAGGCTCGGCGTCAGCTCACCGTGCTCGACATCGAGATCCCGCGGCAGAAGACGGAACTTCTTGACCGTCTGCCACCGCTGCAACCCCTCGTTGAGCTGCTTGACGTATCCGTCGATCATCTCCACCGTCGCCGGCGCCGCGATGATCTCCTCGTACGACTTCCCACCCAGCCCGTTCTCCGCGGCCCAGCCCTGGAGGGACGGCTCGTCGAGCGCGATGAGCGCCGTGCAGAAGTTCCGGTCCGCGCCGATCACCATGACGTTGGAGGTGAAGGGGCACAGCGACTTGAACTGCCCCTCGATCTCCGTCGGCGCGATGTACTTGCCGCCGGACGTCTTGAACAGGTCCTTCTTCCGGTCGGTGATCCGCAGATACCCGTCGGGCGACAGCTCCCCGATGTCACCGGTGTGGAACCACCCGTCGGCCTCCAGCACCTCCGCCGTCTTCTCCGGCAGCCCGTGGTAGCCCTCCATCACACCGGGACCGCGCAGCAGGATCTCGCCGTCGTCCGCGATCCGCACCTCGCAGCCGGGCAGCGGCTTGCCGACCGTACCGGTGCGGTACGCCTCGCCCGGGTTCACGAAGGACGCCGCCGAGGTCTCGGTCAGGCCGTAGCCCTCCAGGATGTGGATACCGGCGCCGGCGAAGAAGAACCCGATCTCGGGCGCCAGCGCGACCGAGCCGGAGACACAGGCCCGCAGCCGGCCGCCGAACGCCTCGCGGAGCTTGGCGTACACCAGCTTGTCGGCGACCGCGTGCTTCGCGCCCAGCGCGAACGGCACCGAGGCCGTGCCGGTGCGGCGGAAGTTGTCCTGGCTGGTCTTGGCGTACTCGCGGGAGACGCCGGCCGCCCACTGGAAGATCTTGTACTTGGCCGGGCCGCCCGCGCGGGCCTTGGCGACGACGCCGTTGTAGACCTTCTCGAAGATGCGGGGCACGGCCGCCATGTACGTCGGCTGCACCACCGGCAGGTTCTCGATGATCTTGTCGATCCGGCCGTCGACCGCGGTGACGTGCCCGACCTCGATCTGCCCGCTGGTGAGCACCTTGCCGAACACGTGCGCGAGCGGCAGCCACAGGTACTGCACGTCCTCGGCGCTGACCAGGCCGGTCGCGGCGATCGCCTTCGCCATGTACGACCAGTTGTCGTGCGGCAGCCGGACACCCTTGGGGCGGCCCGTGGTGCCCGAGGTGTAGATGAGGGTGGCCAGCTGGTCCTTGGTGATCGCGCCGACCTTCTCCTTGATCAGGTCGGGCTTCTTCTCCAGGTACGCCGCGCCGCGCTTCTCCAGCTCGGCCAGGGAGAGCACCCAGTCCTCGGAGAGGTCCGCGCCCTCGGTGTCGATGACCACGACGTGCGTCAGCTCGGGCAGCTCGGCCTTCTTCTCCCGGGCCTTGGCGAGCTGCGCCGCGTCCTCGGCGATGAGCACCCGACTGGACGAGTCCGAGAGGATGTACGCGGACTCCTCGGCGTTGGTCTGCGGATAGACGGTCGTGGTGGCGGCGCCCGCGCACATGATGCCGAGGTCGGCGAGGATCCACTCGATGCGCGTCGACGAGGCGAGGGCCACCCGCTGCTCGGGCTGCACCCCCAACTCGATCAGTCCGGCCGCGACGGCGTAGACCCGTTCGGCCGACTGCGCCCAGCTCAGCGACTTCCAGTCGGAGGGCCCCTCCCCGGAGGCCGGTGGCACCGGGTAGCGGTAGGCCTCGCCGTCGGGCGTGGCCGCCACGCGCTCGAGGAAGAGGGCCGCCACCGAGGGCGGACGGTTCTCGATCAGGGTCTGTGTGTCGCTCACGACATCCTCCGGGGCACGCGACAGTACAGCTGGCTCACGGACTGTGCGGCTGGCTCAAAGCGGCTGTTGTTTAACTCGCGAGTAACCATCGAGTGGTGATCAGGGTAGAGCGCGGTCCGCCGGTTGGTAAGGGGCGGCGGCAGGTCACTTTCCACCGAGAACGACCCTACGAACACACGCGGGCCCGTCGCGGCGACACGCGACGAGCCCACGCTCCACTCAAGTTTCCCGGGGTAACCGGTGGCTACTTCTTGCCCTTGCCGCTGCCGGCGCTGTCATCGCTGGACAGAACGGCGATGAAGGCCTCCTGCGGAACCTCCACAGAGCCCACCATCTTCATCCGCTTCTTGCCTTCCTTCTGCTTCTCCAGCAGCTTCCGCTTCCGGGAGATGTCACCGCCGTAGCACTTGGCGAGGACGTCCTTGCGGATGGCGCGGATGGTCTCGCGGGCGATGACCCGCGAGCCGATGGCCGCCTGGATGGGCACCTCGAAGGCCTGCCGCGGGATCAGCTCGCGCAGCTTGGCGACGAGCCGCACCCCGTACGCGTACGCCGCGTCCTTGTGGGTGATCGCCGAGAAGGCGTCCACCTTGTCGCCGTGCAGCAGGATGTCGACCTTGACCAGGCTGGAGGTCTGCTCGCCGGTGGGCTCGTAGTCCAGCGACGCGTACCCGCGCGTCTTCGACTTCAGCTGGTCGAAGAAGTCGAAGACGATCTCCGCGAGCGGCAGCGTGTAGCGGATCTCGACCCGGTCCTCCGACAGGTAGTCCATGCCGAGCAGGGTGCCGCGTCGGGTCTGGCACAGCTCCATGATCGAGCCGATGAACTCGGTCGGGGCGAGGATCGTGGCACGTACGACGGGCTCGTACACCTCGCTGATCTTGCCCTCGGGGAACTCGCTCGGGTTGGTGACCGTGTGCTCGGTACCGTCCTCCATCACGACCCGGTAGACCACGTTGGGCGCCGTGGCGATCAGGTCGAGCCCGAACTCGCGCTCCAGCCGCTCCCGGATCACGTCGAGGTGCAGCAGCCCGAGGAAGCCGACGCGGAAACCGAAGCCCAGCGCGGCAGACGTCTCCGGCTCGTACACGAGCGCGGCGTCGTTGAGCTGGAGCTTGTCGAGCGCGTCACGCAGCTCGGGGTAGTCCGACCCGTCCAGCGGATACAGCCCGGAGAAGACCATCGGCTTGGGGTCCTTGTACCCCCCGAGCGCCTCGGTCGCCCCCTTCGCCTGGCTGGTGATCGTGTCACCGACCTTGGACTGCCGGACGTCCTTCACACCGGTGATGAGGTAGCCCACCTCGCCGACGCCGAGCCCGTCCGCGGGGAGCATCTCGGGCGAGTTGGTCCCGATCTCCAGCAGCTCGTGCGTGGCATTGGTGGACATCATCCGGATCCGCTCGCGCTTGTTGAGCTGCCCGTCGATCACACGGACGTACGTGACCACGCCCCGGTAGGAGTCGTACACCGAGTCGAAGATCATCGCGCGGGCGGGCGCGTCCTTGACGCCGACCGGCGCCGGAACCTCCGCCACGACCCGGTCGAGCAGCGCGTCGACCCCCACACCCGTCTTGGCGCTGACCCTCAGCACGTCCGCGGGATCGCAGCCGATGAGGTTCGCCAGTTCCTCGGAGAACTTCTCCGGCTGGGCGGCCGGCAGGTCGATCTTGTTCAGTACGGGGATGATCTTGAGGTCGTTCTCCATCGCCAGGTACAGGTTGGCGATGGTCTGCGCCTCGATCCCCTGGGCGGCGTCGACCAGGAGGACGGTCCCCTCACAGGCCGCCAGCGACCGCGACACCTCGTACGTGAAGTCGACGTGCCCGGGGGTGTCGATCATGTTGAGGATGTGCGTGTTGCCCGGATCGTCGGTCGGCGCCCAGGGCAGACGCACCGCCTGGGACTTGATCGTGATTCCGCGCTCACGCTCGATGTCCATGCGGTCGAGGTACTGAGCACGCATCTGCCGCTGCTCGACGACACCGGTCAGCTGAAGCATCCGGTCGGCGAGCGTGGACTTGCCGTGGTCGATGTGCGCGATGATGCAGAAATTGCGGATCAGAGCCGGGTCGGTACGGCTCGGCTCGGGCACATGGCTAGGGATCGCGGGCACGCAGGGTCCTGATTCTTGAGGCGTCCGCAGCCGTCTGCGGTCTCGGGTCGGATCGGGTCTGGCGGGTCGGTACGTAGGCACCATGGTCCCACGGGTGGAGGGCTGCGACCGGTTTGGGCCGACGCGAGAGCTGCTGGTAACGTGGGCCGCTGTGTCTCATGCCCTCTCTGCAGGAGGCACAGCCAGAGAAAACCAAGCGCAATCCAAGCTGAAAAGGCTCCTTCGTGGCGAACATCAAGTCCCAGATCAAGCGGAACAAGACCAACGAGAAGGCGCGCCTTCGCAACAAGGCCGTCAAGTCGTCGCTCAAGACCGCGATCCGCAAGGCCCGCGAGGCCGCTGCCGCGGGTGACGTCGAGAAGGCCACCGAGTACCAGCGCGCTGCCGCGCGTCAGCTCGACAAGGCCGTCTCGAAGGGCGTCATCCACAAGAACCAGGCCGCCAACAAGAAGTCGGCGCTTGCTTCCAAGGTCGCCACCCTCAAGGGCTGAGCCTCACCTTTGATCTGACCGTCGGCTGGACCCAGAGCGGGCCCTCTCTCTCCGCTCCCACCCGACACCCCGGATCCGCACGCGGCCTGCGTTCGCCACGCGGGTGCGGATCCCCCATCTCGAACCGAAGGCCCCGCCGCCGCCCCTTCCCCGGGACGAACAGCGGGGCCTTCGGCATGTCCGCGCAGCTACCCACTCAACCCCGGCGCGACCGGGCCGCCCGCGCGATCACCACGACTGCCTTCTCCAACGCGTACCCGGGATCGTCCCCCCCGCCCTTGACCCCGGCATCGGCCTCGGCGACCGCCCGCAACGCCACGGACACCCCCTCAGGCGTCCACCCCCGCATCTGCTGCCGCACCCGGTCGATCTTCCACGGCGGCATCCCCAGCTCCCGCGCGAGATCCGCCGGCCGCCCACCCCGCGCCGACGACAACTTCCCGATCGCCCGCACCCCCTGAGCCAACGCACTGGTGATCAACACCGGCGCCACCCCCGTCGACAACGACCACCGCAGCGCCTCCAGCGCCTCCGCCGCCCGCCCCTCGACGGCCCGATCGGCCACCTCGAAGCTCGACGCCTCGGCCCGCCCGGTGTAGTACCGCCCGACCACCGCCTCGTCGATCGTCCCCTCGACGTCCGCCACCAACTGCGACGCCGCCGACGCCAACTCCCGCAGATCACTCCCGATCGCGTCGACCAGCGCCTGGCACGCCTCCGGCGTCGCCGACCGCCCGAGCGTCCGGAACTCCCCCCGCACGAACGCCAGCCGATCCCCCGGCTTCGTCATCTTGGGGCACGCCACCTCCCGCGCCCCCGCCTTGCGCGCCGCGTCCAGCAGTGCCTTGCCCTTCGCGCCGCCCGCGTGCACCAGCACCAGGGTGATCTCCTCGGCGGGAGCCCCCAGATACGCCTTCACGTCCTTGACCGTGTCGGCCGACAGGTCCTGCGCGTTCCGCACGACCACGACCTTGCGCTCCGCGAAGAGCGACGGACTCGTCAACTCGGCGAGCGTGCCGGGCTGCACCTGGTCCGAGGCCAGATCACGCACATCCGTGTCGGCATCCGCTGCCTTCGCGGCGGCCACCACCACCTGCACAGCCCGGTCGAGCAGCAACTCCTCCTGCCCCACGGCCAACGTCACGGGGGCGAGAGGATCATCATTCACAGTCTTCTTGGCCATCCCGGACAGCATCGCACGCCCCACTGACAACCACCCGAGGCAACCACGCCCCGCCAGGGGCGCGGGGAACCGCGCGAGCACCCCCCCGCAAACCCGCACCCGACGAACGACCGACCAGTCACCCGGCGCCCCCAGCGGAGCGTCACGGCTCCTCCCGCCACCCCTCCCACTCCCCCACGAACTCGTCCAACGCCACCGGATCGAACCGCTCCCGCTCGTCCCGCAGCACCACCAACCACTGCGCGTCCTCGGCGTCGTCCTCCCCCGCCAACGCGTCCCGCACCACCTGCGGCTCCTCATCCAGCCCGAACCGCTCCCCCAGCGCCTGGACAACCTCCTCAGCCGCATCCCGGTCCGGCAACACCAGCACATGCCTCACATCACTCACGCCCCCATCTTCCGCCACCCCCCCTGGGGGCCCTCCCTCCCCCTCCCCCCACCCTCCCCTCCCTCCCTCCCGGGAGCCCTCCCCCACCCCGCCCCACCCCGCTACCCCACCCCGCGCCCCTTCCCCACCTCCGGCACCCTGTCCAGCTCCATCCCGAAGTGGTCCCGGTACACCGCCAGTACCTCCTCGTCCGAGACCAGCTCGGTCACCTCGCGGGCGCCGTCCGCCGAGGTGGTGGTGAACGCGCGGCCGCTGAGGGTGATACGGCCGCCGTCGTCCGTGAGCCGGGAGCAGACGAGGGACTGGGTGAAGTGGGAGGCCGGTGAGGTGCTGTGCCACCAGACCCCGGCCACGAAGTCCCCGAGCACCCTCGGCCGCGTCTCCAGCCGGTACTGCGGCTTGCCGTTCCGGAACACGTCCAGGTCCCCGAACTCCCGGCCCCCGCTCTCCCGGTCCGCCTCGGCCACGCGGAACATGCCTCCCGGATCCTCCTGCTCCGCCCGGTTCCCGAACTCCAGCGGCCAGTGGCTGTTCGCCCCGAACCCGACATCGGCCAGCCAGTCACCCCCGTCCACCGTCCGCACCCGCAGCGCGAGATGGTCGTACGGGATCCCGAGCCGCCCCTCCTCGCCGTACACCCGCGCCGCGAGCAGCGTCACGTCGAACCCGAGCTTCGAGAGCAACGCCCCGAACAATCCGTTCAGTTCGAAGCAGAACCCGCCCCTGCGCTCCCCGACCACCTTGTCCAGCAGCCGCTTCTCCTCCAGCACGATCTCCTCTCCGAGGTGGATCGACAGGTTCTCGAACGGCACCGCCCGCAGATGGCGCAGGTGCAGTTCGCGCAGTGCGTCGACGGTGGGCCAGGCCTGCTGCTCGGCCCCGAGACGGCGAAGGTAGGCATCAAGTTCTGCGGTGTCCATGCCCTCAGTCTCGCGCCACGAGCAACTCCTTCGCCGTACCCGCGACGGCGACCGCGCCGTCCTCGTCCGTACGCAGCACCGTGGCACCCCCGGCCCGCAGCGCCGCGACCGTACTGGGCGCCGGATGGCCGTACGGGTTGTCCGCGCCCACGGAGATGAGCGCCAGGTCGGGGGCCATGGCCCGTATCAGCCCCGGATCCTGGTAGGCCGAACCATGGTGGGCGACCTTCACCACGTCCACGGCCCCGAGCGCGGCGGCCTCCGCGGACCTCGCCAGCTCTCGCTGACCGGGCGGTTCCAGGTCGCCGAGGAGCAGCAGGGTCAGCCCGGCCGAGCGGACGAGCATGGTCACGCTGGCGTCGTTCGGCCCGTCCGGCGTGACCGCGTCGCCCGGCGGCCACAGCACCCGCCAGGCGAGGCTGCCCGTGCGCCGCTCCTCCCCGGCCACGGCCCGCGTCAGCGGGATCCGGCGGGCCGCCGCCTCCCTGCGCACGAAGGCCGCCTGCTCCACGGGCTCCTCGAACCCCGTCGTCGCGATCGCCCCCACCGAGCGCCCCCGCAGCACGCCCGGCAGCCCCACCACATGGTCGGCGTGGAAGTGGGTGAGCACCACCAGCGGAATCTCGGTGATGCCGAGCGAGGTCAGACAGCGGTCGACCAGCACCGGATCGGGACCCGCGTCCACGACCACCCCCGCCCCGTCGCCCGCCGCGAGGACGGTCGCGTCCCCCTGGCCCACGTCGCACATCACGAAGCGCCATCCGGGCGGCGGCCACCCCGTGATCACCCTGGTCAGCGGCGGTGGCTGCACCACGACCAGCAGGAACGCCATCAGACAGGCCCCCACCAGCCACGGATGGCTCACCAGCCGCCGTCCGACGAGGACGACGACCACGGTGACCAGGCCGAGCAACAGCGCACCGGCCCAGCTGCCCGGCCAGTCCACGCCCGCGCCGGGCAACGAGGCCCCGGTGCGGGCGATGTCGGCGATCCAGCCCGCCGGCCAGCTCGCGCACCAGGCAAGGCACTCGGCCACGGGCATCGCCACCGGTGCCGTCGCCAGGGTGGCGAACCCCAGCACCGTCGCCGGGGCCACCGCGAACTCCGCCAGCAGATTGCACGGCACCGCCACCAGGCTCACCTTGGCCGACAGCACGGCCACGACCGGCGCGCACACCGCCTGCGCGGCTCCCGCCGCCGCCAGCGCCTCGGCCGGACGCGGCGGCACCCGGCGCCGCTGGAGCGCCGCACTCCAGCGGGGAGCGAGAGTGAGCAGGGCGCCGGTCGCGAGGACCGAAAGCAGGAAGCCGTAACTACGGGCCAGCCACGGGTCGTACAGCACCAGCAGCAGCACCGCCGTCGCCAGTGCCGGGATGAGGGACCGGCGGCGCCCCGTCGCGATGGCCAGCAGCGCGATCGAACCGCACGCCGCGGCCCGCACCACGCTCGGGTCGGGCCGGCACACGATCACGAACCCGAGTGTCAGCGCCCCACCGGCCAACGCGGTCGCCCGCAACGGGATCCCGAGCCGGGGCGCCAGCCCCTTCCGCTCGGCCCGCTGAGCCAGCCCCGGCGGACCGATGAACAGGGCCAGCAGGATCGTGAAGTTCGCGCCGCTGACGGCCAGGAGATGAGTGAGGTCGGTCGCCTTGAACGCCTCGTCCAACTCCGCCGGAACCCGCGAGGTGTCCCCGACGACGAACCCGGGCAACAGGGCCCGCGCGTCCGCGTCCAGCCCGTCAGTCGCCTCCCGCAGCCCCGCGCGCAACCGCCCCGCGACCCGCTGCACCTCGCTCGCCCCCTCCACCACGACCGGAGCCCCACCGCCCCGCACCCTCAGCACGGCGGCCACCCGGTCTCCCCCGACCATGGCCGGCACGGCCTGCGCGGCCACCCGCACCCGCGTGGACGGCAGCAGCGAGAGCCAGGCCGCCCGGCCGGCCCCCGCCTCCACGTCGACGATGACCAGCACCGGAGTCCGCGTGTCGACGACCGCACCGTCCGGGCTCCGCACACGCCGTACCTCGGCCTGGAGGAGCACCGCTGCCGGGGCCGCGCGGTTGCCCTGGACCCGGGGGCGGGTGAGGCGCGGGTCGGAGGTGAGCTCCACATCCGCAGTCACACGGGCATACCGCTCGGCCAGCCCGGGGACCGGCCCCCGTCGCAGATCCGCCCCGTGCAGCCCGGCGGAGAGGGCAGCCGCGCCCGCACAGAGCAGCACCGCTGCGACGGAAACCTTCGTCCAGGCCCCACCCCGGCGCAGGCCCCCACGCCCACGCCCCTGCCCCTGCCCCTGCCCCTGCCGGGCGACGAGCAGAGCCACACCCGCCGCGACGCACACCACGACCACTCCCGTGATCCACCCCGGCGAGGCGTGCACCGTCAGCGCCGCCGTCGCCCACGCGGCCAGCGCCGGGGGGACGAGGCGCAGATCCGTGGGCCCCTCCTGCCGGGGGTGCGCGTCGCCGAGCCGGCTCCCCGAAGCCGCGTGCACCGCGGATCGCGGCGGAACACCGGGCGCCCCGGGCGACTCACGCGCCCCGGCCACCGCCGACACCCTCTCCTCCTCTCCCGCCGCCCTCATGGCCGTACGAGATTCCGTAGGTCGGCGAAGCGGGCGTCGCCGATGCCGTTGACCTCACGCAGCTCGTCCACCGAGCGGAAGCCGCCGTGCTGTGTGCGGTAGTCGATGATGTGCTGGGCGAGGACGGGGCCCACGCCGGGCAGTGTGTCCAGTTGGTCGGCGGTGGCGGTGTTGAGCGATACGGGGGTCGTGGGCGCCGAGCCTGCGGCGGCTCCGCCCGCCCCGGCCGCCGCACCGCCGCCCCCGCCCGATCCGGCCCCCGGCACCGCGCCCGGTCCGGCCGCCGGCGCCGGGGTGCCGACCAGGACCTGTTCGCCGTCCACGAGGAGCCGGGCGCGGTTGAGCCCGTCGGTGTTCGTTCCCGGCCGGACCCCGCCCGCCGCCCGCAGCGCGTCGGCGACCCTCGAACCGGCCGGCAGCCGTTGGATGCCCGGTCTGCGCACCTTGCCGCCGACGTCCACCACGATCAGGGGACCGGCCGAGGATGCCACCGACCCGGGCGGGGCGCCCGACACCGCCCCCGCGCCGCCGCCTCCGGGCGCACCGAACGGTGCCTCCGCGCCCCCCGGTGCCACCGAGGCACCCGGAGCTCCCGCCCGCACCACCTCGGGCGCGCTCACCGGCTGGGTCCGGCCCGTCCAGAAGTGCTGTGCCGCGAAGACCGCCGCGACGACCAGCACCACGCTCAGCGCGACCACGCTCTTCCGCTCGATGCCGCACCGCACCTGCAACCACAACGGCAATCGCTCCCGCACGGCAGGCCCCACCCGCTCCCGCCAGGCACTCCCAGGGGCACGGCCGGCGGTCCCCTCGTCGGCCTCGGAGACAGACGCAGCGCAGTCACCGCCATCAGAACCGGACGCGGCCCGGCCTCCGGCCCCGCGACCGGACACAGCCCCGTCACCGGCATCCGTGACCTCACCCCCCGTCCTCCCTCGGGGCACCTCCGGCGGCGGTCCGTGCCCCAACTCCCGAGGCTCCCTGGCCGTTTCGGGAAACAACGCCTCCGCGCGCAGACGGAGCGTCTCCGCCGATGCCTGGTGGCGGCGGCCGGCCCTGCCCCTCGGCCGCCGAGGGTGGTGATGCCGGGCGCGCCCGTCGGAGGAGGGGCCCCGGCCGGGGCCGCTGGTGACCGTCGCCGTACGTGAACGTGATCGAAGTGCCATGCGACGAGGATCGGGCACCCCCGACCACTCGCGATGATCTTGCTCAATTCCCGTGGATTACTACCCAGTTGTGGATAACTCCGTCACCCACACGAGCGACACGAGCGAACCGTCCCGACACGAGCGACCCCAGCGAACGGACCCCACACACGTCGACCCGAACGAACGGACCCCACCCGAGCGACCTCGCCCGCCTCATCGAGGCGAGACGACTACCCCCAGCAACCCGGGCCCGGTGTGGGCCCCGATCACCGCCCCGACCTCGCTCACATGCAGATCGGCCAGCCCGGGCACCCGGCCCCGCAACCGCTCCGCGAGCGCGGACGCCCGCTCCGGCGCCGCGAGATGGTGGACGGCGATGTCGACCGGCGCCCCGCCCGCCCGCTCGGCGACGATCTCCTCCAGGCGGGCGATCGCCCTGGACGCCGTACGGACCTTCTCCAGCATCTCGATACGGCCGCCGTCCAGCTGCAGCAGCGGCTTGACCGCCAGCGCGGACCCGAACAGCGCCTGGGCAGCACCGATCCGTCCGCCCCGGCGGAGGTAGTCCAGGGTGTCGACGTAGAAGAACGCGGACGTCCCGGCGGCCCGCTTCTCGGCGGCCGTGACGGCTTCGTCCACCGTGCCGCCCGCCTCCGCGGACTCGGCGGCGGCCAGGGCGCAGAAGCCGAGGGCCATCGCGACCATCCCGGTGTCCACGACGCGCACCGGCACGGGTGCCTCGCGTGCCGCGAGCACGGCCGCGTCGTACGTGCCCGAGAACTCGGCGGAGAGGTGGAGGGAGACGATGCCCGTGGCGCCCGACTCCGCGACCCTGCGGTAGGTCTCGGCGAACAGCTCGGGGCTGGGACGGGAGGTGGTGACGGACCGTCGTTTCTGCAGTGCCTGGGCCAGGGAGCGGGCCGAGATCTCGGTCCCCTCTTCGAGCGCCTGGTCGCCGAGGACCACGGTCAACGGCACCGCGGTGATGCTGTGACGCTCCATCGCCGGCGGCGGCAGGTAGGCCGTTGAATCGGTGACGATCGCGACATGGCGGGACATGAGCTGGAGGTTACCCGCCGAGCCGCGCCGACGGCAGCTCGGCCCCTGTCACCCGCGACCGCGCGGAGCGGCCCGCCCGGGTCGAGTGCCTCAAGTGGTGCTCTCCGGGTGGGACTTCTTCTGCCACGGGTAGGTCGGCCGGGCGCTCGGCGGCGTGATCGCGGGCCTGGGCGGCTCCTGGCCGCCAGAGGCCTCCCCACCGGGCGTCTCCTGCCAGGTCTGCCCGGTGGTGGCGGTCGGCTCCGGCTTGGGCGCCTCGGGCCACACCGCGGCCGGTTCCGTCGTCCAGTGCCGCAACGCGCCCGCCTCGACGTCGATCTGCGCGCTGAGCGTGTCGAGGTCGTCCTCCGCGAACTTGCGGGCCCGGTCGTGCGCCGCCCAGCGCAGCGAGTCGGCGGACTTGATGATCCGCTCCGTGCGCTCGCGCAGCGCGGGCAGTCGCTGGGCCAGCTTGGCGCGGTCGGGCTCGGGCTCCAGGCGCCGCAGCTCGTCGTCCAGCTCACGGCCGTGCTTGCTGAGCTGCTCGAACAGGGCCAGGGACTCCTTGAGCGACTCGTCCTCGCCCACGCCCGCATGCAGAGCCTCCTGCGTGGCCCGCATCGAGGTGCGCAACTTCAGCCGCAGATCGGCCAGTTGCCCGACGGGGCCCGGCTGGGCCAGGCTTCTGGCGCGCAGGGTGGTGTCCTCGACGGTCCGCTTGGCCTGCGTGATCGTACGGTCCACGCCGCGCTTGGCCGCGCCGACCGCCTTCACGGTGGCGTACGCGCCCAGCACCACGAGCAGCACGAAGATCAGGGCGACGACTGCGATGACGGCTTCCACGACGCGCTCCTCCTCCGACCGGCACGGGCATGTGCAGCGGCGCTCTTCCACGGTAAACGCAACAGGCAGGCCCCAGGTTCCATCGGAACCCGGAACCTGCCCGTAGGGGACGACCCCGAACCACCGTCGGCCGTTACCCCGGACCACCACCCACCGCGACAGCGGCAGGTCCACGGCAGGTCCACCGGCGGCTACCCGAGGTCACCACACGGCCACACGGCCACACAAGCCACGCGGCCACACAGCCTCCCGGCGGCGTCGCCCCCACCGCACTCACGTGACGATGTTCACCAGCTTCGGCGCCCGCACGATCACCTTCCGGATCGGCGCCCCGGCCAGCGCCGCGACCACCTTCTCGTCGCCCAGGGCCGCCTTCTCCAGCTCCTCCTCGGAGATGGTCGGCGGCACCTCCAGCCGGGCCTTGACCTTGCCCTTGATCTGGACGACACAGGTGACTGCCTCGTCGACGACGTACGCGGGGTCGGCGACGGGGAAGTCCTGGTGCACGACGGAGTCCGTGTGCCCCAGCTTGCGCCACAGCTCCTCGGCGATGTGCGGGGCCAGCGGCGCGACCAACAGGACCAGGGCCTCGGCGACGGAGCGGGAGACCGGGCCGCCCACCTTGGTCAGATGGTTGTTCAGCTCGGTGACCTTGGCGATCGCGGTGTTGAACCGCAGGCCCTCCAGGTCCTGGCGGACCCCGTCGATGGCCTTGTGCAGCACCCGCAGGGTGTCCTCGCCGGGCTCAGTGTCGACGACCGTCACCTCACCGGTGGCCTCGTCGACGACGTTGCGCCACAGCCGCTGCAGCAGCCGGAACTGGCCCACCACCGCGCGCGTGTCCCACGGCCGGGAGACGTCCAGCGGTCCCATCGCCATCTCGTACAGGCGCAGCGTGTCGGCGCCGTACTCCTCGCAGATCGACTCCGGGGTGACCGCGTTCTTCAGGGACTTGCCCATCTTGCCCAGCAGGCGGCTGACCTTCTCGCCCTGGTAGTAGTAGGCGCCGTCGCGCTCCTCCACCTCGGCGGCCGGCACCGCGAAACCACGGCTGTCGCGGTAGACGAAGGCCTGGATCATGCCCTGGTTGAACAGCTTGTGGAACGGCTCGGCCGACGAGACGTGACCCAGGTCGAACAGGACCTTGGACCAGAAGCGCGCGTACAGCAGGTGCAGCACGGCGTGCTCGGCGCCGCCGACGTACAGGTCGACACCGCCGTGCGGCTGGCCCTCGCGGGGGCCCATCCAGTACCGCTCGATCTCCGGGTCGACCAGCTTCTCGGAGTTGTGCGGGTCCAGGTAGCGCAGCTCGTACCAGCAGGAACCGGCCCAGTTGGGCATCGTGTTGGTCTCACGCCGATAGCGCTTGGGACCGTCGCCCAGGTCCAGCGTGACGTTCACCCAGTCGGCGTTGCGTGACAGCGGGGTCTCGGGCTGGGTGTCGGCGTCGTCCGGGTCGAAGGTGCGCGGGCTGTAGTCCTCGACCTCGGGCAGCTCCAGCGGCAGCATCGACTCGGGCAGCGAGTGGGCGACGCCGTCCTCGTCGTAGACGATGGGGAAGGGCTCGCCCCAGTACCGCTGGCGGCTGAACAGCCAGTCGCGCAGCCGGAAGTTGACGGTGCCCTCACCGATGCCGGACCGCTCCAGCCACTCGGTGATGCGCGCCTTGGCCTCGACGACGCCCAGGCCGTCCAGGGACACGCCCGCACCGGTGGAGTTGACGATCTTCGCGTCGTACGACACGAAGGCCTCGTCCCACGTCGAGGTGTCGGTGCCGCGGCCGTCCGTGGGCTCGACCACGCAGACGATCGGCAGTTCGAAGGCGCGGGCGAAGGCGAAGTCGCGCGTGTCGTGCGCCGGGACGGCCATGATCGCGCCGGTGCCGTAGCCCATCAGGACGTAGTCGGCGATGAAGACCGGGATCCGCTCGCCGTTGACCGGGTTGGTGGCGTACGAGCCGGTGAAGACGCCGGTCTTGTCCTTGGCCTCGGCCTGCCGCTCGACGTCGGACTTGGAGGCGGCCTGCGCGCGGTAGGCGGCGACGGCCTCGGCGGGGGTCGCGTGCCCGCCGGTCCACACGTCGTGGGTGCCCTCGGGCCAGGCGGCCGGGGTGAACTTGTCGACCAGCGGGTGCTCGGGGGCCAGCACCATGTAGGTCGCGCCGAACAGGGTGTCGGGGCGGGTGGTGAAGACCGTGATGTTCTCGCCGTCGATGGGGAAGTCGACGCGGGCGCCCTCGGAGCGGCCGATCCAGTTGCGCTGCTGCAGCTTGATGGCCTCGGGCCAGTCCAGCTCGTTCAGGTCCTCCAGCAGACGGTCGGCGTACGCGGTGATCCGCATGTTCCACTGGCGCAGCTTGGCCTTGAAGACGGGGAAGTTGCCGCGCTCGGAGCGGCCGTCGGCGGTGACCTCCTCGTTGGCCAGCACGGTGCCCAGCCCGGGGCACCAGTTGACGGGCGCGTCGGAGGCGTAGGCCAGGCGGTACTCGCCCAGGACGTCGGCGCGTTCACCGGCGCTCAGCGCGCTCCAGGAGCCGCCGCCGGGCAGCGCGCGCTCCCCGGACTCGAACTGGGCGACCAGGTCGGCGATCGGGCGGGCCTTCCTCGCCTCGTCGTCGTACCAGGAGTTGAAGATCTGCAGGAAGATCCACTGGGTCCACTTGTAGTAGTCCGGGTCGATCGTGGCGAACGACCGGCGCTTGTCGTGGCCCAGGCCCAGCCGGCGCAGCTGGGACTTCATGTTGGTGATGGCGGCCTCGGTGGTGACCCGGGGGTGCTCGCCGGTGGCCACGGCGTGCTGCTCGGCGGGCAGGCCGAAGGCGTCGAAGCCCAGGGTGTGCAGGACGTTGTGGCCGGTCATCCGCTGGTAGCGGGCGAAGACGTCGGTGGCGATGTAACCCAGGGGGTGGCCGACGTGCAGGCCCGCACCGGACGGGTACGGGAACATGTCCATGATGAACTTCTTGGGCCGGGCGGCCAGCTCCGCGTCGCCCGCCAGGTCGCCCGTGGGGTTCGGCGCCGCGTACGTGCCGTCGGCGTCCCAGAAGTCCTGCCAGCGTGCCTCGATGTCGGCCGCGACGGCGGCCGTGTAGCGGTGCGCGGCCACTTCGGCGGCAGCGGGGTTCGTCTCGCTCATGATCCTCAAAGCTCCATCGATCGTCTCTGCCAGCGGGCTGTTCGTCCAGGAAACGAAAAATCCCCTCGCACAGGAGGGGACGCCGCGCTGATGCCGACCACGCCGTCAGAGGCGGTCGGGACTGATCAGCGCGGCCCGCTAAGCAGAAGGCGTACGGCACGCATGCGGTCAGGGTACCGCAGCCCAGATGGACACGGACCCGCAGCGTGTCAGCCACGGAATCCGGCCAAAAAAGTTGAACTTTATTCAAATCTTACTTCGCGTAACAGTCGCTAAGGGACATCACAGATGTGAGATTGCCCCTTGATAACAACGCAATAACTCAAACCTCGTACCGCCCGGTATTGGCACCACTTACAGTTCGACGACGGGACCGCTTTCCCGAACTGTTCGGAGTTGCCCCCATGAACCGTCCTCGCAGTAACAGCTCGCTGCCCCAGACCGGCCGTTCGGCCTATGGGATAGCCACGGCTGCCGCTCTGCTGCTGATACCCGTAAGTGTGCTGGTCGGAGGTGACGCATACCGGGAGTTCCTCGACTTCGGAGCTGGCGTTCTCTCCCTCGTCTCGCTGACGCTCTCGGTGCTCTGGGGGCTCGTCGCCCAGGACCGGACGCTGCTCACCGTGCGCCAGCGGATCATCGGCCAGGCCGTCCACCGGACGACCGCCATCGCCTCGGTGGCGTTCCTCGTGCTGCATGTCTCGGTCAAGCTGGCGCTGAACCACGTCTCCGCGCTCGCCCTGTTCCCCTTCGCCCTCGGCGTGACGGGGTCGGGCGCGCTCATCGGCTTCGGCGCGACCGCCGGCTCCCTGATGATCTTCGTCGCCATCACCGGCGCCCTGCGCAGCAACTTCGCCTCCCCGGCGCCGGTCGCGGCACGCTGGCGCGCGATGCACATGATGGCCTACCCAGCCTGGTGTTTCGCGCTCGTGCACGGACTCTACGCGGGTCGCGAAGCCAAGCCGATCTTCGTGATCCTCTACTCCGCAGGCCTGGTCGCCGTCGCCGCCGCCCTGCTGCTGCGGGCCGCGCCGCGCGAGGTCAAGCGCGGGGTGGTCGAGCGCGTCGCCGCCATCCTGGGCACCGACGGCCAGCGGCCCCCCGAGGTCGACGAACTCGTGAAGTCCCGTTCGGCCCTGCAGGGCCTGGACGAGACCGGCGGGCGCCGTGAAGGCGGCCGGCGCGAGGGCGGACAGCGTGACGGGATGCGGGACACCGGCCAGTTCCCGCTGCCCGGTTTCGGCGGCGGACAGGGCAACCCCCCGCTGGGCGACCCGCTGGTGCCGCCGCAGCGCGCGGGCGCCTCGGCCGACAGCGGCCCCGGTTTCGCGGCCGCGTACCGCGCCGTGTCGATGACCCCGCGCGCCCAGGAGCCCACGGCGCCCTATCTGACCCAGCAGCAGCCGCCGTTGGACATGCAGCCGACGCAGGCCATGCCCCGTATGGACGACGGTTCGACCACGGGCAGCACCCGCTGGCCGGCGCCCTCCCCGCCGCCGGTCGGCGAGGCGCCCCCGTCGGCGTACGACCCGATGCAGGACACCTTCGTCGGGCAGCCGTTGGGCGGACAGTCGTACCAGGGAGGCCAGGCGTATCCGGGCCAGGCGTACCAGGGTGAGACGTACAACACCGGGGCCAACCCCGTGGTTTCCGAAACTTCCTACGGAACCGCTGAGACGAACGCCCCCTACGGCACGTACAACCCGAACGACACGTACAACAGCGGTCCCGCCACTGAAACGCTGTCCGGCTACGAGGACTACAACCAGCCGGGCTCAGGCGAACCCTGGAACGCGCCTTCCGGAGGATTTAAGTGAACGAGGCCCTTCCCGACGTCCCCGAAGTCCGAGTGGTGGGTCTTCCCCAACTCACCTCGGGCTTCGACCTCGTCGAGAGACTCGACCTCCCCATGCACCTGAAGGTGCACGGTCCGCTCGAACCGATGGGCGGCGAGCAACTCGCCCAGCTGTCCGAGCGGATCAACCTCAAGGGCAGGGGGGGCGCGGGCTTCCCGTTCCACAAGAAACTGCGCTCGGTCGCCGAGTCGGCGATCAAGCGCGGCATCCGACCCGTCGTGGTCGTCAACGGCAGCGAGGACGAACCCGCCTGCCGCAAGGACACGGTGCTGATCAACCGTGCCCCGCACCTCATCCTGGACGGCGCCCTGCTGGTCGCGGAGGCCCTGGGCGCCCGCCAACTGGTCATCGGGGTGACACGTGAATCCACCCAGCGCTCGATGGAAGCCGCCCTCGCCGAGCGCGGCCTGAGCAACCGGCGCGGCGCCGCCATCCGCGCGAGCGTGCAGCGCAACCCGGTCCGTATGGTCACCGGCGCCGCCGGCTCGCTGATCCGCTCCATCGACGGCGGGCCGCCGATCCCGCCCGGCCGCAAGACCAGCGCCTCCAAGAGCGGTGTCGGCGGCGCGCCGACGCTGCTCTCCAACGCCGAGACGTTCGCCCAGCTCGCCATCGGCGCCCGCATCGGCTCCGAGCGGTACGGCAACACCGGCCTGTACGACGAGCCGGGCACCGTCATGCTCACCGTCTCCGGCGCGGTCGCCCGCCCCATGGTGATCGAGGCGCCCACCGGCGTGCCGCTGCGCTACATCCTCCAGCTCGCCGGCGCGCCGCCGGTCCCGCAGGGCGTCCTGACCGGCGGCTACCACGGCAAGTGGATCGACGCGGCGACGGTCAACGAGGCGGTCGTCTCCCGCAACTCGCTGGACGCGGTGGGCGGCGCGCTCGGTGCGGGCGCCATCCTGCCCATCAGCCAGGACACCTGCCCGCTCGGCGAGTCGCTGCAGGTCGCCAAGTGGCTCGCCGAGGAGAGCGCGGGCCAGTGCGGCCCCTGCTACCTCGGGCTGCCCGCCGCCGCACGCGGTATGGAGGACATCCTCAACGGCGGCGGCCCGGCCGCCCTGGAAGCCCTCAAGCAGGTCGCGAAGAACGTCAAGCGACGCGGCGCCTGCTCGCACCCCGACGGCTCCGCGATGTTCCTGGAATCGACCATCAAGGCGTTCACGGACGACCTCGCGGCACACGTCCTGGGCAACGGCTGCGGCCGGCCCGTGGAGGGCGTGCTGCCGCTCTTCGAGGGCGGCCGCATGCCGACCGGCATTCCGGGCGGCGCGGGCGAGGAGGAGAGCGGCGCGAGCCGTCAGAAGATCTTCGTCGACTGGACGCTCTGCCGCGGCCACGGCCTGTGCGCCGACATCCTCCCCGAGGTCTTCCAGCTCGGCGCCGACGGCTTCCCCACCGTCGCCCAGGCGAAGGTCCCGCAGTACGCCGAGGCGAAGGCCCTGCGCGCGGTGCGCCGCTGCCCCGCGCTCGCCCTGCGCATCGAGGAGGACAACCGCCCCTCCGCCCCGTCCCGCAACCTCCCGGTCCTCTCCCAGGGCCGCGGCCGCCGGGCCCTGGGCAGCGGTCGCTGACGCACGTACGCGTAAGGGCGGGCCATCCCACTCGGGGTGGCCCGCCCTTTTCTCCGTCCGCGCCGTCGTCGTCGCCAACAACGCGAAGACCCCGTCCACTTGGACGGGGTCTTTTCTGTGGAGCTAAGGAGAATTGAACTCCTGACCTCCTGCATGCCATGCAGGCGCTCTACCAACTGAGCTATAGCCCCTTGCGGTGTTGTCCGCCCGGTTTCCCTGGCGACGACGCCAACATTACCGGTCCCCCGCGCGCACCACCAAATCGTTTCCGTCGGGAGCGAACTATGGGCGGATCAGGGCACTTTTGCCGGATTTTGCAGGCCCCCCGCTCAGCCTCCGTTCACCGTCCCGCCCCCCGACGGCCGTCACGCGGCCGCTGGGGCGCCCGTGACAGGCCGGGGACGGGCGACTGCCGGGGACGGGCGCCGAGTTGACGCTCAGGCCGTCACGAACGAGTAGAAGCGTTTGAGCGTGCAGTGCTCTTCGAGGAGCCGGCCGTAGATCGGCTCGCCCTCCAGCTCACGGTACGTCTCGATCGGGTCGCCTTTTATGATCAGCGCCCGGGCGCATTCCTCGCACCAGTACTGGTAGTCGGCGTTGACGGGCTCCATGTCGCGGACGATGGGGGTGCCGCTGCCGCACCAGTCGCACTTCCTCCTGTGTGCACCCATCGATCAGCTCCAGCTGCGGCCGCAGGCCGTGCACACGTAGGAGATCCCTCCGTTGTCACCGAGGACTTGGGCAACGTGGAGCGAGCCGCAGGAAGGGCAGAGGAGGGTGGTCTTGCTCCGCATCACCACCGCGGCGGGAAGGTCGTGGACCCTCCCGCGGATGCTCGCAGGCATCGCTTCTCCCTCCCGTCGGGCCGCGCCCCCTTCCGGCCGTTTGATTCTGCCACGGCCGGGCCAATACGGTCAGCGACGCCTTCGTACCAGACCCCGCACGGAGCGGGAAAGAAGGCCGTCCGCAGAGGTATACGCCTCCGGGGCCGCACCTGCTCAAGAAGGGACGCAGGTCACACACGAAAAATCCCGCTCCCTCACGGGAACGGGATCTTCTGTACCGATCTGTGGAGCTAAGGAGAATTGAACTCCTGACCTCCTGCATGCCATGCAGGCGCTCTACCAACTGAGCTATAGCCCCTCGTGCCACACGAACGGTGGCCACTCGGTGTTTCGCCCCGCTCGGCGGGGCGAACAAGAAGAACTTTAGCCTGCGACCAGCCGGAAAGTGAAATCCGGGCCCCGAGCCGTGTGACCAGGCCTCTTACGGGGCTCAGTCGTCGTCGCCGAGGACCGGCTCCGGGAGTGTGCCGGCGTTGTGCTCCAGGAGCCGCCAGCCGCGGGCGCCCTCGCCGAGGACGGACCAGCAGCAGTTGGAGAGGCCGCCGAGGCTCTCCCAGTGGTGGGGCTCCAGGCCGAGGAGGCGTCCGATGGTGGTGCGGATGGTGCCGCCGTGGCTGACGACCACGAGGGTGCCGCTCTCCGGGAGCTTGTCGGCGTGCCGGAGCACCACGGGGGCCGCGCGGTCGGCGACCTCGGTCTCCAGCTCGCCGCCGCCCCTGCGGATCGGCTCGCCCCGCTTCCACGCGGCGTACTCGTCGCCGTGCCTGGCGATGATCTCGTCGTGCGTGAGGCCCTGCCAGACGCCGGCGTAGGTCTCGCGCAGGCCCTCGTCGTGGCTGACCTCCAGGCCGGTGAGCGCGGCCAGCTCGGCGGCCGTGTTCGCGGCGCGCGCGAGGTCGGAGGCGACGATCGCGTCGGGCTTGAGGGAGGCCAGCAGCCGGGCCGCGCGACGGGCCTGGCCGAGGCCGGTCTCGGTCAGCTCGACGTCCGTGGTGCCCTGGAAGCGGCGTTCCACGTTCCACGAGGTCTGGCCGTGCCGCCACAGGATGAGGCGGCGGCCCCGGCCCCTGCGATCCGCGGAGTCGATGCCGCCCGTCACCGCAGCTCCCCGCCCAGCTCGGCCTCCTCCTCGGCGGCCCGCAGCTTGGCGTGCTCCTCGCCCTTGCCGCGGGTGGCCTTGGCGTCGGCGGGCAGTTCCAGCTCGGGGCAGTCCTTCCAGAGCCGCTCCAGGGCGTAGAAGACCCGCTCCTCGCTGTGCTGGACGTGCACGACGATGTCGACGTAGTCGAGCAGCACCCAGCGGGCCTCGCGGTCGCCCTCGCGGCGGACCGGCTTGGCGCCGAGCTCCTTGTTCAGCCGCTCCTCGATCTCGTCGACGATCGACTTGACCTGGCGGTCGTTGGGCGCGGAGGCGAGCAGGAAGGCGTCCGTGATGGACAGCACATCGCTGACGTCGTACGCGATGACGTCGTGCGCGAGCTTGTCGGCGGCCGCCTGCGCGGCGGTGTGGATGAGCTCGAGGGAGCGGTCTGTGGCGGTCACTACACGGCTTTCGGTCGTCGGTCAGGGACCCTCGCGGGTTACTGCAAGGATCTCACGGCCCACCGGCACCGCCCCACGGGTTAACGGATCAGGCCCCGGAGCGGCGCCGATACGGCGGCTCCGGGGCCTGCTGTCGATCACCCTGCTCGATCGCCCGGCCCGGTCAGCCCGTGGTCCCCGTGGTGCCGGTGGTGCCGGTGGTGCCGGTCGTGCCGGTCGTGCCGGTCGTCCCCGTGGCCCCGGTGGTGTCCGTCGTCTCGTAGTTCTGGCCGAGGACGACGGAGACGTCGGCGTTGGACGTGGTCTGGCCCTTCTTGACGGCGCTGGTCGGCAGGCCGAGGGTCTTGGCGACCTCGATGGCGTCCTGCTTGCGGGCCGCGTCGGAGTAGGTGACCTGTGAGGTCGCCTGGGCGGTGGCGGTGGTGCCGGCGTCGAGGAACGTGTAGCCGCCGTTGAGGACGACGACGCGGGCCTGTTCGGTGGCGTCCTTCTCGCCGGTGGCGTTGCGGATGCCGACGCGGACGGCGTCCCCGGCGTCGGGGCTCTTCGCGGCGCCGCCGAGCAGGTCCTTGACCACGCTGTCGGAGTCCTCGGCGCTGAGCGTGCCGTCCTGCTGGACGGGCAGCAGCTCGGTCTTGTAGTCGCCGCCCTTGGCGTGGTCGGCCAGCTTGGCGAGGAAGGTGCCGAGGTCCTTGTCGCTGAGCGAGGGGTCGAGGATCTGGGCCAGCGTCTGCACGGTGACCGTGGCGGCCTGGGAGTCGGAGGACAGCTTGCGCAGCACGCCCTGCATGACCTGCCCGAACCGCTTCAGCTGCGCGTCCTGCGGCTCGCCGGAGGCCCGGTAGGTGGCGTAGGCGACGGCCATCTTGCCGCTGAGGGTCTGTGCCTTGCCCTGGGTGACGAGGGGGGCCGCGCCCTTCTTCTTCGCCTCGGGGTCGGGCACGTCGGTGTTGGTGTCGACGTCGATGTTGCCGACGAGGCCGACGAGGTTGTTCAGGTAGGGGGTGTCGAGCCGCCATGTGCCCTCGATGTCGGTGCCGAGGACGGTGTCGAGGGCGTCACGGGTGCCGGAGGAGCCGTCGTCGTCGACGGACTTGGCGAGGGTGGTCGTGGTGCCGTCGTCGCCGGTGAGGGCGAGGGCGTTGGGGATGAGGACGGTGGCGCCCCGCTCGGTGGTGGTGTTGTTCACCAGCAGCGCCGTGGAGGTGCCGCCCCCCTTGGTGTCGTGCAGGTGGACGACGATCACGTCCCGTTTCTGGGCGGCCGCCGAGGTGGTGGTGCCGGTCTGCTCGTCGGAGGACGCCCCGGGCAGCATGCCCGCCCACCACAGGTAGCCGACGCCGCCGACCGCGACCAGGGCGAGGACCACCACGAGGGCGACCATTCGGCTTTTGGCCCGCCGCTTGGCCTCCTCGCGGCGTTCGGTGCGGTTCTCGGTGAAGTTCAGCCAGTCGATGACGTCCTCGGAGTCGCCGTCGGGCTCCTCGACGAAGGCGAACTGCTCGGTGCGGTAATCCCGTTCCCCGGGGTCGCCCTCCGGGGAGACGTCGTCGGCGACGGGCCCTCTCTCCCCTGCGGCCGTCTGGGGTACCGACTGCTGCGGGATGTAGGCGGTCTGCTCCGTGACGGGCGCCTGCAGGCCGGTGGCGGCCGTCTGCCCGTAGGGGTCGTACGGGTCGTAGCCGGTCCCCTGCGCCTGGTGGCCCGGGTCGTAGCCCGCGCCGCCCGTGCCGTAGCCCTGCGGGTACTGCTGCTGGGTCGCGTACGGGTCGTAGCCGTAGCCCTGGCCGTATCCCTGCTGCTGCCCCTGGGTCTGCTGGGTCCCGTGCTGCTGGGTCCCGTAGGGGTCGTACGCCTGTTGCTGAGGCACCTGCTGGGCGGGCGCCTGTCGGTACACCGGCTGCCCGTACTCGTCGTAGCCGACGAGTTCGTAACTCTGGTCGCCGCCCCCGTAGCCGGCGTCGTAACGGTCGTTCACCGGTGCCCCTCTCGGCTCACTCGCCGCGGTACAGCTGCCGCTTGTCGATGTAGCGCACGACGCCGTCCGGCACCAGGTACCAGACGGGATCGCCCTTGGCGACTCTCGCACGGCAGTCCGTGGAGGAGATGGCGAGCGCCGGGACCTCGACCAGGGAGACCCCGCCCGCGGGCAGGCCCGGGTCGGCCAGGGTGTGACCCGGACGGGTGACCCCGATGAAGTGTGCCAGGGAGAACAGTTCCTCGGCGTCGCGCCAGGTGAGGATCTGGGCGAGCGCGTCGGCGCCGGTGATGAAGAAGAGGTCGGACTCGGGGTTGAGCTCGTGCAGTTCGCGCAGGGTGTCGATGGTGTAGGTGAGACCCTTGCGGTCGATGTCGATACGGCTCACCGAGAAGTGGGGGTTCTCGGCCGTGGCGATGACCGTCATCAGATAGCGGTCCTCGGCCGCCGAGACCGAGCGGTGGGACTTCTGCCAGGGCTGGCCGGTCGGCACGAACACGACCTCGTCGAGACCGAACTGCGCGGCGACCTCCTGGGCCGCCACGAGGTGCCCGTGGTGGATCGGGTCGAACGTGCCGCCCATGACGCCGAGACGGCGCCTACCGTGCTCCGACGGGGGGTTTCCCGGTGCGCCGGAGCCGCTGTCGGCCCGGCCGTCCGTGGTGTCGTTCGCCTGGTCCGCCGCCTTGTCGAGCCCCGGACCGGTAGGCATTTCCTGCTCTCCCATGCGTGGAGAGCCTACCGGCCCGGCCGACGCGCACCGTTCGAACGTCCTTTTGCGCGGATTAGCGATCGCGGTTGAAGCGGGTGGTGATCCACAGCAGCAGCATCAGGGCGACGAAGGCTCCGCCGCCGGTCAGGTAGGGGCTGAGGCTCTCGTGGTTGCCGCCGTGCTCCCCGCCGCCCTCGGCGGCGAGAGTGACCAAGTCGGCAGCGGTGCTGTGGAAGCTCATCGTCGGCGTGACCTATCCGGGTGTGGGATCGGGATAAAGACCCGCCCATCGTAAGCGGGGGGTGCGTCGGCGATCACGCCGACTCCGCCCAGGAGTGAACGGGGGCGCCGCGGAGCGCGTACTTCCCGTTCGAGACAACCGTTCGCGCGCCGTCGGTGTCCTTGTCGTCGGCGGGAGTCAGTCGTCCCGCTTGTAGCCACGCAGCAGGAACCACGCCATCAGGACGGAGCCCAGGACCATCACGATCAGCACCACGCGCAGCAGATTGCCCGCTCCCTGTTCCTTCGCGGCGACGTCCGCGGCCTCGGTGAGCCAGGCGGACGCGGGCGGGTGCGGGAGATGTCCCATGGAGATCGCTCCTTACGGTTGATGCCCTGCCACGGTAACTCCGCCTAGGCTGGACCCCGCTTCGGGGGCAACATGGGCAAACAGAGCATGGGGGAAACATGCCGGACGACAGCCACGAGCAGAACGGGCACGAGCACGTGCCGAGCAGGCAGCGCAGGCGCTTCGAGGGGATCTCCTCCCGGGCGTACGAACACCCCGCGGACCGCTCGGCGCTGGTGGCGCTGCGCAAGCTCAGCGGCTTCGACACGGTGTTCAAGGCGCTCAGCGGTCTGCTGCCGGAGCGCAGCCTGAGGCTGCTGTTCCTGTCCGACTCCGTACGGGTCTCGGACCAGCAGTTCGCCCACCTCAACGACATGCTGCGGGACGCGTGCTACATCCTGGACCTGGAGAAGGTCCCGCCGATGTACGTGAACCAGGACCCGCAGCCGAACGCGATGTGCATCGGTCTGGACGAGCCGATCATCGTCGTGACCACCGGGCTCGTCGAGCTGCTCGACGAGGAGGAGATGCGGGCCGTCGTCGGTCACGAGGTGGGCCACGCGCTGTCCGGCCACTCGGTGTACCGGACGATACTGCTCTTCCTGACGAGCCTCGCCCTGAAGATCGCGTGGATCCCGCTGGGGAACCTCGCGATCATGGCGATCGTGACCGCGCTGCGCGAGTGGTTCCGCAAGTCGGAGCTGTCCGCCGACCGGGCGGGTCTGCTGGTCGGGCAGGACGTCACGGCGTCGATGCGCGGTCTGATGAAGATCGCGGGCGGCAACCACCTGCACGAGATGAACGTGGACGCGTTCCTCGCGCAGGCCGAGGAGTACGAGGCCGGGGGCGACCTGCGCGACTCCGTCCTCAAGATCCTCAATGTGCTGCCCCGCTCGCACCCCTTCACCACGGTGCGCGCGGCCGAGCTGAAGAAGTGGGCCGAGTCCCGTGACTTCCAGCGGATCATGGACGGGCACTACCCGCGGCGCAGCGAGGACAAGGACACCTCGGTGACCGACTCCTTCCGCGAGTCCGCCACGCACTACACGAGCAGCGTGAAGAACTCGAAGGACCCGCTGATGAAGCTGGTCACCGACATCGCGGGCGGCGCGGGCGACCTCGGCGGCCGGGTCCGCCGAGGCTTCGGCGGCGGCGCGTCCACCGCCCAGGAGGACCGGCCCCGCGACGACGAGTAGGTGGTCGGGTGCGGGTGAGTGGGGGCTGGTCGCGCAGTTCCCCGCGCCCCTTAAGGGCCTACGGCCCTTTCGGGCCGAAAAGCACGGGGCGCAGCCCCTGCTTTTCTGGGGCGCGGGGAACTGCGCGAGAAGCCCCACCGGGCCGCACCCGACAACGCACCCCCGGCTCGGCTCACACCTTCGGCTGCGCACTCTCCGCCAGGGTCCCGCACAACGCCGTCGCCGCCCCCGTGCCGTACGGGTCCGTGCCGGCCGACGGCCCGCCCGCCTTCGCGGTCTGCCCCGCCAGCAGCGGTCGCAGATGGTTCGTGGCGTCGTCGGCGCAGGCCAGCGGCCCGGCCTGGACGTAGGAGACGACGACCTCGGCCTGGTGGGTGCGCAGGTCGTCCTGGTCGAAGCGGAAGTGCAGCTCGCGCCGGACCGTGAACAGCGAGGCCTCGGCGTCGGCCCGGCCGCCGACCGGCCGCAGCGCGTACACGAGGGTGTGCGCGGCGACGACCTCCAGCGTGCCGGAGTCGAACTCGGCGGCCTGCAGGGTGCCCTGGACGCGGATCCTGCGGTCGGCGAGTTCCGCGCGGGACGGGTCGAAGCGGATGAGCCAGCCGGTGGGGGCGTGCCGCCCGTCCGCCGCCGGTTGATCGAAACTCTGCTCGAACTGGTCGAGCTGCTCGGAGTCGATCAGCCGCCGCACGGGCTGCACGGTGGTGCCGCCGAGGACCTCCGGGTCGAGCGCGGAGGCGACCAGGTACTCCTTGGCGATGGTCAGCGCGGACACGACCTGGCTGTCGGTGAAGTGCGCGGTGCGCCGGGTGGCCGGCATCGTGATGCCCTCCGCGCCGGTCCGGAACTGGGCGGCGGGACTGTGCGCGTACAGCGTCTCCGCGTCCTGCGCGCCCGGCACCGCGGACTGCGGGGACAGCGGGATCACCGTCATCCTGAGCGGCTCGGTGGGCTTGGCGGCCGGGGTGCCGGACGGGTGGCGGACGCCCATGTAGATCGCGGTGCCGAAGGCGAGGGCGATCAGCAGGACGAGGACCAGGGCCTGCCGGGAGAGGCCGCGGCGCACGGGCGGGCGGCGGCGCACGGCCGGGGCGTGGTCGGAGAGGCGCTCGTGGGCGGAGAACTCCTGGAGACGGGCAGCGCGGACGAACGATTCGTCGAAGACGACGGATCGGTATTCGTCCTCTCCACCGCCGGGGGCGCCCTCGGGAGCCCCCTCAGGTGGGTTTCCTGGCCCGCCCATACTTGGAGAGTAGGTCTTCGAGGGCCTCGGTAAACGCTGCGGTACACGACAAGTTCTGACAGGTCCTCACCAGGTTCACGCGGCGTCGCCGTACGGCCCGGCAGGGGGCCGTACGGGACCGTACGAGGCCGTACGGGGCGTGGTCAGGGCGTGCGGGGGTCCGCGGAGACCGCCGGCTGGGAGTAGTCCGCGGAGGCGGAGGGCCCGGTCGGGGGGTTCTGTTCGACGCCGCTGGTGGCGGGCGGCGGGGTCTCGCCACGGCTGGACGAGGCGCCCCGGTAGACCGCGGTGAAGGCCAGCGCGACCATGCCGATGCCCATCACGAGGGCGAGGATCCAGGCGACGGGCCGGTGCCAGCGGGTCTGCTTGCCGTACGGCCTGCCGTAGGGCCCGTCGACGCCGTAGCGGCCTTCCAGGATCTCGGTGTCGTCGTAGTCGTCCAGGTCGTCGTCGCGGCGGTGGCCGAAATCGGGGCCGTCGGGGCCGAAGCCGTCGTCGTAACGGTCGTCGTCGCGGACGCCTCTGGCGTGTGCCCGGCGGGCTTCGGCCTCCTGGGCGGCGGCACGCGCCTCCGCCGCCGCGAGCAGACGTTCGACGGCGGTCGGCTCGTGGACCACGGCCGCCCGGACGAAGTCCTCGTCGAAGACCACGGAGGCGAACTCTTCGTCCATACCCCCGCGGTCGCGGTCGTCGTCGGGCTCCCAGCCGTCCGGGAACGGCGTGCCCCCCACGTCCTCCGGCACGGATCCAGAGTAGACCGGGGTGGTCAATTTGGGCAGACGGTAAGGAAATTCATCGGTTGTGCCAGCTGGGCGCCAGGCTGTTCACAGGAACGAGCCGGCGCCCCACCGGACCCGTCGGCGGCTAGCGGCGGACGTGTCCGTCGCCGGTGACGATGTACTTCGTGCTGGTCAGCTCGGGCAGACCCATCGGGCCGCGGGCGTGCAGCTTCTGCGTGGAGATGCCGATCTCGGCGCCGAATCCGAACTGACCGCCGTCGGTGAAGCGGGTCGAGGCGTTGACGGCGACCGTGGTGGAGTCGACCAGCTGGGTGAAGCGGCGGGCGGCCTGCTGGGAGGTCGTCACGATCGCCTCGGTGTGGCCGGAGCTCCACAGCCGGATGTGCTCCACGGCCCGGTCGAGGGAGTCGACCACGGCGGCGGCGATGTCGTACGACAGGTACTCGGTCTCCCAGTCCTCCGTGGTGGCCTCGACGACCGTGGCCTTGGAGTCCTTGGCGTAGGCCATGACGCGTTCGTCGGCGTGGACCGTGACCCCGGCGTCGGCGAGCGCGTCGAGGGCGCGGGGCAGGAACTCGGGGGCGATGTCCTGGTGGACGAGGAGGGTCTCGGCAGCGTTGCAGACGCTGACGCGGTGGGCCTTGGAGTTGATCAGGATCTCGACCGCCGTGTCGAGGTCGGCGTTCGCGTCGACGTAGACGTGGCAGTTGCCGGTGCCGGTCTCGATCACCGGGACGGTGGACTCCTCGACGACCGTGCGGATCAGGGAGGCGCCGCCGCGCGGGATGAGCACGTCGACCAGTCCGCGGGCGCGCATCAGCTCGCGCACCGACTCGCGGCTCTCCCCGGGGACGAGCTGGACGGCGTCGGCGGGCAGCCCCGCGCCGCCGACGGCGTCCCGCAGGACCCGTACGAGAGCGGTGTTGGACTCGACGGCGGAGGAGGAGCCGCGCAGCAGGACCGCGTTGCCGGACTTCAGGCAGAGCGCGGCGGCGTCCACGGTCACGTTCGGGCGGGCCTCGTAGATGATGCCGACGACGCCGAGCGGGACGCGGACCTGGCGCAGGTCGATGCCGTTGGGGAGAGTGGAGCCGCGGACGACCTCGCCCACCGGGTCGGGCAACGCGGCGACGTCGCGGACGTCGGCGGCGATCGCGCGGATCCGCTCCGGGGTGAGCGTCAGCCGGTCGACGATCGCCTCGCTGGTGCCGGCCTCGCGGGCCCGCTCGATGTCCTTGGCGTTGGCCTCGACGACGTCACTCGTACGGACTTCCAGCGCGTCGGCGACGGCGAGCAGCGCGTCGTCCTTGTCGGCGCGCGGGAGCGGCGCGAGGTCGGCGGCGGCGGCCTTGGCACGGTAGGCGGCGCGGGTGACCGGCGTCATGGAGTCGTACGGCGAGAGCGAGGTCATACCCGAAGGGTAGTCCGCCCCGCGGAGGGCCCCCCGCGTGTTCCACAGCGCGAGACACCCGCGCTCACGCCTGCGGAGGGACGTTCTCGGGGCCACTCGGCGGCGGGCGGGTCAGTACGGGTGGACCCCCACGGGCGCGGCCGGGGCGGGTCCGTAGCCCTCGGCGATGCGCTGGTGGTACGTCTGGCGGTCGATGACCTCCAGGCCGACGATCTCCCAGGGCGGCAGCCCGGCCGTCCGGCGGTGCTCGCCCCACAGGCGCAGGGCGACGGCGGCCGCGTCGTGGAGGTCGCGGGCCTCCTCCCAGTAGCGGATCTCGGCGTGGTCGTGGGCGTAGCGGCTGGTCAGCAGAAAGGGGTGGTCGTGGGCGAGCTGTTCGAGGCCGCGCCGCACCTCCTTGAGGGGTGCCTCGGGCCCGGAGAGGCTCAGCGTGACGTGCCACAGCCGGGGCAGGTCCTGCGGCTCCTCGACGTGGTCGCCCTCGTACGTGTCCGAGGCGGCGACGCTGGTGAGCGTCCGCTCCTCGCCGGCCGCACGGGAGGTACCCCCACCACGGGACGCCGCGGCCCCGGGGCGCACTCGTCTCACGACGGCCTCCTTCGCAACGATGTAGTGCCTCACAACAGGACGTGCAACAGGTCGCGCAACAGATCGTGCGACGGGCCTGCGACAGGTCGTGCGGAATCTCCCTGAGACAAAGTTGAGCAGGCTCAAGGGCTTCGCGTGGCGGTTTTACGGAACGTGCACCGCCGGGGCCGGTGCCGCGGCCCCTCCGGCGGGCCGCTGGTCAGGGACGCAGGAGGACGAGGTCGTCCCTGTGTACGACCTCTCGTTCGTACGCGGGACCCAGCTCGCGCGCCAGTTCCCGGGTCGAGCGGCCGATCAGCTGGGGGATCTCCTTGGCGTCGAAGTTCACCAGTCCGCGTGCGACGGCACGGCCCGCTCCGTCGCGCAGTTCCACGGGGTCGCCGGCGGTGAAGTCGCCCTCGACGGCCGCGATGCCGGCCGGCAGCAGTGACGTACGTCGCTCGACGACCGCGCGGACGGCGCCCTCGTCGAGGACGAGCGCGCCCTGCGGGGTGGAGGCGTGCTGGAGCCACAGCAGGCGGTCGGCGGACCGCTTGCCGGTGGGGTGGAAGTACGTGCCGGTGTCGCCGCCGGAGAGTGCGTCCGCCGCGTGAACCGCGCTGGTCAGGACCACGGGGATGCCCGCACCGGTGGCGATGCCGGCCGCCTCGACCTTGGTGACCATGCCGCCGGTGCCGACGCCCGCCTTGCCGGCGCTGCCGATCTCCACGTGCGCGAGGTCCTCGGGGCCCCGTACCTCCGCTATCCGCGACGTGCCGGGCCTGCTGGGGTCGCCGTCGTACACGCCGTCCACGTCCGACAGCAGGACCAGCAGGTCCGCCCGGACGAGGTGTGCGACGAGGGCGGCGAGGCGGTCGTTGTCGCCGAAGCGGATCTCGTCCGTGGCGACGGTGTCGTTCTCGTTGACGACCGGCAGCGCGCCCATCGCGAGGAGCTTGTCGAGGGTGCGGGAGGCGTTGCGGTGGTGGGCCCGGCGGCTCATGTCGTCGGAGGTGAGGAGCACCTGGCCGACCCGGATGCCGTAGCGGGCGCAGGAGGCGGTGTAGCGGGCCACCAGCAGGCCCTGGCCGACACTGGCGGCCGCCTGCTGCCGGGCGAGGTCCTTGGGGCGGCGGCGCAGGCCCAGGGGCGCGAGACCTGCGGCGATGGCGCCGGACGAGACGAGCACGACCTCCCGCTCGCCACCGCTGCGGGCCTTGGCGAGGACGTCCACGAGGGCGTCCACCCGGTCCGCGTCGAGGCCCCCGGAGGCCGTCGTCAACGACGAGGAGCCCACCTTGACGACGATCCGGTGCGCGTCCCGCACGCCCTGCCTTGCCGCTGACACCTGTATCCCCAATGTTCCGAACCAGCCCGGTGTGTGCACTGCGCAATCTACGGGAGCGCGCGGTCCGGACGCGTTCTCATTTCGAGGGGCGGACGGCGCGGGTCCCCGCGCGGAAGGGGGCGCTCCGGCACGCAGCCCTTCATGAGGAGATGCTGTGACGTCCCTCAAGGTTCCAGGCGTTATGTCCGACTCACGGCCTATCGCCCCGTCGGGAGATTGCTCCTCGGCCTCCCTAGGTCATACGGTCAGGGATCGGCCTCCTCAGGCCACCCCCAGACTCGCCCTCCCCCTTCGTCCGTCGCACCTTCCGCAGGAGCCCAGCCCGTGCCCTCCGCAGGCCTCGCACCCCGCCGCATCGCGCAGCTGTCAGCGCTGCTCGCGATGTTCGCGCTCTTCACGGCCCAGATCGTCGCCGCACTGCTGCCGAACATTCCTCTGTTCGTCGCCGCCGGCGCGGCGGGCCTCGTCCTGGACGCGTTCCTCCAGTACCGGGATCCCGGACTGCTCGCCCTGCTGGGCAAGGTCCGCTTCGACGCGCTGGTGCGCCAGCTGTTCCGCGACATGCTGATCCTGGTGGGCCTGCTGCGCATCGACGGCATCGACCCGCTGCGCGAGCAGGCCCCGCTCCTGGTCGCCCTGATCGCGTTCTACGCGGTGCACTTCACCTGCCAGGCCGTCTCGGTGCTGGTCCGCCGCACCCGGACCCTGCCGATCGTCACCCGCAACATCGACGCCTCCGAACTGCGCCTGACCGTCTCCCCGCCGCGCATCCTGGCCCGCCGGCAGGCCCACCGGCTGCTGACCTTCTCCCTGCCGGTCACGGCCGGCCTGCTGCTCACGGCGGCCACGAAGGACGCCGTCTGGGGCTTCGCCGGCGTGGGTGCCGGGCTCGCCCTGCTCGTCCTGGGCACCGCGTACCTCGCGACCTGGCTGCTGCCGAAGAAGCGCGCGAAGAACGAGCAGCAGGTCATGGAGTGGCTGGACAAGTGGCTCGCCGACTACCGGCCGACCACCGCGATGTACTTCTCCGGCGGCACGACGTCGGCCTACCAGGCGAACATGTGGCTCTCCACGCTCTCCCAGCTGGAGAAGCCGCTGATCGTGCTGCGTGAGCGCTTCATGGTGCAGAAGATCGACGCCACGGACGTCCCGGTCATCTGCTTCCCGAAGGTGTCGACGATGTTCTCCCTGGAGAACTCGACGCTGAAGATGATGCTGCACCCGGCCAACGCCGCGAAGACCTCCCAGGTGCTGCGGATCCCCACGATCAAGCACGCCTTCATCAACCACGGCGAGAGCGACAAGCTGTCCTCCTGCAACCCGTACGCCAAGGCGTACGACGAGGTGTGGGTCGCCGGTCCCGCGGCGCGCGAGCGGTACGCGCTCGCCGAGGTCGGCGTGGAGGACAAGGACATCGTCGAGGTCGGCCGCCCGCAGCTGGCGCCGATCCGCCCGTACGCGGGCCCGCCGACCGGCACGTACACCACCGTCCTCTACGCCCCCACCTGGGAGGGCTGGGACGGCAACCCCGGCAACACGTCCGTGGTCCTGGCCGGCGAGAACATCGTCCGGCAGCTCCTCGCCGACGACAAGGTCCGGCTGCTGTACAAGCCGCACCCGATGACCGGCTCGGTCGACCCGCGCGCGGGTGCCGCGAACGAGCGGATCAAGGCGATGATCCGGGAGGCGAACACCAAGCGGTCCGGGGCCCGCCCCGGTCCCGAGGCCGCCGCCGAACTCGCCCGCCGTTCGGCCGAGTTGGACAAGCTGACCTCGACGTCGTTCCGGACCAGCGCGGACGAGATGGAGCGGATGCTGCTGCAGGGCACGCCGAGCGGGAACCGTGAGGCGGCCATCGCCGAGGCGACGCTGGCCTGGGAGAGGGCGTACTGGGCGTCGTTCCCGGAGTGGGAGCACCGGATCATCACCGAGGCGCGGCCCGCGATCTTCGCCTGCTTCAACGCGTCGGACCTGCTGATCAGCGATGTCTCGTCGGTGGTCTCGGACTGGCTGTCGAGCGAGAAGCCGTACTCGGTCGCCAACACGTCCGGGCTGCCGGAGGTGGCGTTCCGGGCGGCGTTCCCGACGGTCTCGGCGGGTGTCGTGCTGACGCCCAAGGCTGACGGTGTGCCGGCGCTGCTGGAGTCGGTCCGCAACCCCGAGAAGGACCGTTTCGCGCAGGCCCGCGCCGAGCTCAAGGAGCAGTTGCTCGGCCCCTCGGACCCGCCGTCCCTGGTCCGCTTCGACCTCGCGGTGAAGGCGCTCTGCGCCAAGGCCGACGACCGTCGCGCCCGCATGGAGTCCCGCCTCGCCGACGAGGTGCCGTCGCCCCGCAAGTCGGGCGAGGCGAGCGACGAGCTCGCCGAGGGCGAAACCACGGAGGCACTGGCCTGACGCCCGTCCGTCAGCAGCCGAAGGGCCCCGGTTCGTGACCGGGGCCCTTCGTCGTGTGCGGGTTGTTCGGCGGCCGCGTGGAAGGCCGCCCGACAGCTCGGGGGCTGAGCCGGTAGGGCGACTGCGGCCCGTATGTGGTTGCCCGCGCAGTTCCCCGCGCCCCTGGCGGGTCTACTCGCCGTCATAGCTGCGGGTAGTCGTGCCGCTGGGGCGATGGGGGCACCTCCCGCTCGAGCGAAGCCGAGAGTGGGGGAGGGTGGGCGCAGCGGCACCCGGCAAGCGCCGGTGAGCGAAACCCGCCCCCGCTCAGCCCCAGCGGCGGGAGCCGAGGGCCTAGGGGCCCCTAGAACGGCTCGAAGTCGTCGTACTCCTTCTGGAGCTCGTCCCGCTCGGCCTCCCGGTCGCGGCGCCGCTGGACGGCCGGACGGGGCGCCTCGAAGCGGTGGTCCTCGCCCCGGCGGCCCAGCATCTCCGCACCGGCCATGACGGTCGGCTCCCAGTCGAAGACGACCGCGTTGTCCTCGGGCCCGATGGCGACGCCGTCACCGGAGCGGGCGCCCGCCTTCATCAGCTCCTCCTCGACCCCGAGCCGGTTGAGCCGGTCGGCGAGGTAGCCCACGGCCTCGTCGTTGCTGAAGTCGGTCTGACGCACCCAGCGCTCCGGCTTCTCACCGCGCACCCGGAAGAGCCCGTCCTCCTCCCGCACGACCGTGAAGCCCGCGTCGTCGACGGCCTTGGGCCGGATGACGATCCGGGTCGCCTCCTCCTTCGGCTTGGCGGCACGCGCCCTGCCGACGAGGTCGGCCAGCGCGAACGACAGCTCCTTCAGCCCGATGTGGGCGACCGCGGACACCTCGAACACCCGGTAGCCGCGGGCCTCCAGGTCCGGCCGCACCATCTCGGCGAGATCCTTGCCGTCGGGCACGTCGATCTTGTTGAGGACGACGATGCGGGGCCGGTCGCCGAGCCCGCCGTACTGCGTCAGCTCCTCCTCGATGATGTCGAGGTCGGAGACGGGGTCGCGGTCCGACTCCAGCGTCGCGGTGTCGAGGACGTGGACCAGGACGCTGCACCGCTCGACGTGGCGGAGGAACTCGAGGCCGAGGCCCTTGCCCTGGCTGGCGCCCGGGATCAGGCCCGGCACGTCGGCGATCGTGTAGACCGTCTCGCCGGCCGTGACCACGCCCAGGTTGGGGACGAGGGTCGTGAACGGGTAGTCCGCGATCTTCGGCTTGGCGGCGGAGAGGACCGAGATCAGCGAGGACTTGCCGGCGCTGGGATAGCCGACGAGCGCCACGTCGGCGACGGTCTTGAGCTCCAGGACGATGTCGCCCGTGTCCCCGGGTACGCCGAGCAGCGCGAAGCCGGGCGCCTTGCGGCGGGCGGAGGCGAGGGCCGCGTTGCCGAGGCCGCCCCGGCCGCCCTGAGCGGCGACGAAGGAGGTGCCGTGGCCGACGAGGTCGGCGAGGACGTTCCCCTGCCTGTCGAGCACCACCGTGCCGTCCGGGACCGGCAGGACGAGGTCCTGTCCGTCCTTGCCGGAGCGGTTACCGCCCTCGCCCGGCTTGCCGTTGGTGGCCTTGCGGTGCGGGGAGTGGTGGTAGTCCAGGAGGGTCGTCACGGACTGGTCGACGGTCAGGATGACGTCGCCGCCCCGTCCGCCGTTGCCGCCGTCGGGGCCGCCGAGCGGCTTGAACTTCTCCCGGTGGACGGAGGCACAGCCGTGACCTCCGTTACCCGCGGCGACATGCAGTTCGACGCGGTCCACGAAGGTGGTCATGGTGGGGTGCCTCCAGAGACGTACGGGTTCAGTTATCGACTAACTGATATGGGGTTAACACGCGAAAGGCGGACCCGCCTTCCCGAACGGGAAGTGAGGTCCGCCTCGCGAAAGACTGTCCGAAGACTTGTCCGATCAGCCGACCGGAACGATGTTCACGACCTTACGGCCACGGGCGGTGCCGAACTCGACCGCACCGGCGGACAGCGCGAACAGCGTGTCGTCCTTGCCGCGGCCGACACCCGCGCCCGGGTGGAAGTGCGTGCCGCGCTGGCGGACCAGGATCTCACCGGCGTTGACGACCTGACCGCCGAAGCGCTTCACGCCGAGCCGCTGAGCGTTGGAGTCGCGACCGTTCCGGGTGGACGATGCGCCCTTCTTGTGTGCCATCTCTCCTCAGTCCCTTACTTCGCAGCCGCGGGGATCTCAGTGACCTTGATCGCCGTGTACTGCTGGCGGTGGCCCTGACGACGGCGGTAGCCGGTCTTGTTCTTGTAGCGCAGAATGTCGATCTTCTGCCCCTTGTGGTGGTCCACGACCTCGGCCTGGACCTTGATGCCGGCAAGGACCCACGGGTCACTGGTCACGGCGTCACCGTCGACGACGAGCAGGGTCGAGAGCTCGACCGTGTCGCCGACATTGGCGGTGGAAATCTTGTCAACCTCAACGATGTCGCCGACAGCAACCTTGTGCTGGCGACCACCGCTGCGCACGATGGCGTACACGCGGATCTCACTCTCTCGCTCGGGAACGGCACCCCCGCAGTCCAGCCGCCCGACAAGCGAACGGCCTCTCCCACGGCGCCCGGCGCGCGGAAGGAATGAGGTTTACGGGGATGTGACGCGTCACTACCTACGGACACGCCGACGGTCAAGGTTACGGGGCGGTGCCCGAAGGGGTCAAACCGAGCCCCTTCCCGCTACGGGGCCGAGCCCCTCCCCCGCTACGGGGCGGGCTTCTCGCCGTCCGCCGGAAGCGGCTTGACACCCTTGCACAGGTCGGTGGTGTCCGCCTTGCCCGGGTGGGCGACACCGATCACCTTGTCGAAGTGCGTCCGGTACATGTCGTGGACCGCGTCGTCGTCGACCTTGACGATCGCCTCGTCGTTCTCGCGCAGCGCGGGCCCGGTGTAGTTGCCCGACCCGGTGAAGCTGATCTTGTTGCGCACGCCGTCGTACTGGCCGTCCACCAGGATGTACTTGGTGTGGATGATGTACGGCGTGGTCAGCTTGTTCCCTGGGTTCAGCGGATCCCGGTCGTCGTTGTAGCACCGCACGGTCGGCCCGCCGGACGTGTGCATCTTCTCCCACGTCCCCTGGGTCCCGCCGCTGCTCTTGGCGCTGTCGGACTCGGCGTAGACGATGCTCACGTTGCAGCCGGCCTTCTTCAGGGCCACCAGTTTCTCGGCGATCGCCAACCGGGTGATCTTGAAGATCGCGACCCGCACCCAGGTCTTCTTCGCCACGCCGGCGCTGTCCTTGTACGAGCACTGCACGTTGTTGAGCACCGAGTACACGGTGTCGGTGGCCCGGGTGTTCCCGGCGCGGGGGAAGAAGTAGGCCTTGTAGAGGCCGTTGCTGACGGTCCGGTACTCCCAGGCCGCCCAGTCCCGGGCGACCATCGTGTCGAAGTAGTCCGCGTACGCGTCGTACATCGTCGGGTTGTCCGGCAGCAGCAGCGCGTCGTTGAAGAACTTGGTGTGCGCGGAGGGCGTCGAGTTCGACGTCGTCTGCACCACCACGTTGGTGGCGCCCTCGACCGCCGAGAACAGCCAGAACTTGTTGTGCATGATCGACTGTCCGTACTTCGGATCGCCGAGGCAGGACCGGTCGACCGCGCAGGTCGCTATGTAGGACCCCTTCGTCCGGTCGGTGCCGAGCGCCGCGACCAGGTTGCCGTACGCGGTGTTGGTGGGCCGGTCGCTGACGCTCGACTCGTCCAGCAGGACCTGGACGCGCACACCCCGGTTCTTGGCGGCGACCAGCGCGTCGACGACGGACGCCTCCCACACGTGGTAGACGGCGACCTTGATGGTGGAGCCGGGCAGCGCGGCGTCCGTCAGCTCGATGAGCCGGGTGCGTATCGCGAGTTGCGCGCCCGCGTCGCCCAACGGGTCGTTGAACAAGGGGCCTTCGGTCCAGGTCGGCGCGGCCTGCGCGATGCCCGCGGACATCGCCACCTGCACACCGGCCGCCGCCAGCACGGTGGCCAGCGCCACCGCTCCACGCGAACGCACGCGCGCCATGCGATCCCCTCCCCGTCCCCGCCCTGCCCGGACGCCCTCGGCAACGCTCACGACTGCGTATACGACTGCGAATTCGACTACCTGAGTGTTACAGGCGTTCGAGGATTTTCCTGGAGGGAGGGGATGCCGATGAGACGACAGAGATGACCAAACCTCTGCAAATCTCCCCAGCCCGTGTGAAGTTACTCTCCCCGCACACGCCGATGCCCCCACCGGGTGGTCAAACCACCCGGTGGGGGCATCAGTTGGCGCGGACCGGACATCCGCCCCGTGGGCTCAGCTCTCGTCGGTCGAAGCCGTCACCGTGGCCGAGGACTGCTCGGCGGCCACCGTGGTCTTCTTCGCTGCCGACTTCTTGGTGGCCGCCTTCTTGGCCGTGGCCTTCTTGGCGACCGTCTTCTTGGCAGCCGCCGTCTTCTTGGTGGCGGCCTTCTTCGCGGTGGCCTTCTTGGCCGTCTTGCGCGCCGCCGTCTTCTTGGCCGGCGCCTCGGCCTCGGCCCCCTCGGCGGCCGGAGCGGACTCCTCGACCGGGGTCTCGGCCGCGTCCTCGGCCGGAGCCGACGGGACCACGACCACGGCCGCCTCCTCGGACGCGGTGGGCGCCGTCGCCTTGCGCACGGCACGCCGACGCGGACGGGCCGGAGCCGCGCTCTCGGCGACGGCCGCCGCCTCGGGCTGCGCCGCCTCGTCGGCCACGGACTCGGCCACGGGCTCGGCGGCCGGCTGGGCCACCGGCTCCGGGGCCGGCTCGACCGTGACGACGGCGTCGTCCGCCGCCGCACCGGCCGGCGCGCCCGCGGGGGCGGACACCTTGCGGGTCGCCCGACGACGCGTACGGCCCTTGGGCGCGGCCTCCTCCGTGCTGGGCGCGGCGGCGGCCGGCATCTCGACCACCGGGTCCTCCACCGCGACCGGCTCCGCCTCGGCGGCCTCCCGCGACTTCGGGGCACGGTCCTCGGAGACGGTGGTGACAGCCGCGGCCTCGCGGGACTCATGGGACTCGCGGGACTTCGGGGCACCGGAGGGCGCCGACGCCCGCCGGGTCGCCCGACGACGCGAACGGCCACGCCCGACCGCCGCCTCCGCCTCGGCGACGCTGCTGTACAGCTCCTCGTCCGGCTCGAACTCCGGGGCGGGCAGCGCCACGGGCTCGGCGACCTCGGCAGCCACCTCGGCCTCGACCAGCTCGGCGACCTCCGCCGGCTCGACGGCCTCGGGAGCGGACACGTGCTCGTGGTCGTGCTCGGCACCGCCACGTCCGCGCTTACGGCGCTTGGCGCCACTGCCCGGAGCCGTCGGCTGGTCCATGTGCACGATCACGCCGCGCCCGTTGCAGTGGACACAGGTCTCGGAGAAGGACTCCAGCAGACCCTGGCCGACCCGCTTCCGGGTCATCTGCACCAGGCCCAGCGAGGTGACCTCGGCGACCTGGTGCTTCGTACGGTCGCGTCCCAGGCACTCCAGCAGGCGCCGCAGCACCAGGTCCCTGTTGGACTCCAGGACCATGTCGATGAAGTCGATGACGACGATGCCGCCGAGGTCGCGCAGCCGCAGCTGGCGCACGATCTCCTCGGCCGCCTCCAGGTTGTTCCTGGTGACCGTCTCCTCCAGGTTGCCGCCCTGGCCGGTGAACTTACCGGTGTTGACGTCGACCACGATCATGGCCTCGGTCTTGTCGATCACCAGCGAACCACCGCTGGGCAGCCACACCTTGCGGTCCAGCGCCTTCATCAGCTGCTCGTCGATGCGGTACGTCGCGAAGACGTCGACCTCGGAGGTCCACTTCTGGAGCCGCTCGGCCAGGTCGGGGGCGACGTGGGAGACGTATCCGTGGATGGTCTGCCAGGCGTCCTCGCCGCTGACGATGACCTTGGAGAAGTCCTCGTTGAAGATGTCGCGGACGACCCGGACGGTCATGTCCGGCTCGCCGTACAGCAGCGTCGGCGCGTTGCCGTTCTTGGCCTTCTTCTGGATGTCCTCCCACTGCGCCTGCAGCCGCTCGACGTCGCGGCGCAGCTCGTCCTCGCTCGCGCCCTCGGCGGCGGTGCGCACGATGACGCCCGCGTCCTCGGGGACGATCTTCTTGAGGATGGTCTTCAGCCGGGCCCGCTCGGTGTCGGGCAGCTTGCGGCTGATACCGGTCATCGACCCCTCGGGGACGTAGACCAGGTAGCGGCCGGGCAGGGACACCTGGCTGGTCAGACGCGCGCCCTTGTGCCCGATCGGGTCCTTGGTGACCTGGACGAGCACGGACTGACCGGACTTCAGGGCGGACTCGATGCGGCGCGGCCCGTTGGCCATACCGAGCGCCTCGAAGTTGACCTCACCGGCGTACAGGACGGCGTTGCGCCCCTTGCCGATGTCGATGAAGGCGGCCTCCATCGACGGCAGCACGTTCTGCACCTTGCCGAGGTAGACGTTGCCGACGTACGAGGTCGCCTGCTCCTTGTTGACGTAGTGCTCGACGAGCACGTTGTCTTCCAGGACGCCGATCTGGGTGCGCTCGCCGCTCTGGCGGACGACCATGACGCGCTCGACGGCCTCGCGGCGGGCGAGGAACTCGGCCTCGGTGATGATCGGGACGCGACGGCGGCCCTGCTCGCGGCCTTCGCGGCGGCGCTGCTTCTTGGCCTCCAGACGGGTCGAGCCCTTGATGGACTGCACCTCGTCGGAGAACTCCGTCTCCTTGGCGCGCCGCTCGCGCGGCTCACGGACCTTGACGACCGTGCGCTCGGGGTCGTCCGAGCCCGTCTCGGCCTCGGTGCCGGAGTCACCGGCCCGACGACGACGGCGACGGCGCCGACGGCTGCTGCTGGAGCCCCCGGACTCCTCGCGCTCGTCGCCCTCGTCCTCGGCGTCCTCGTCCAGCTGCTCGGCGGTGTCCTCGGCGTCCTGCTCGGCCTGCTCGGCGGCGAGCTCGTCGCCCTCGGCGGCGTCCTCGGCGTCGGCCGACTCACCCCGGCGACGACGGCGGCCACCACGGCGACGGCGACGCCGCGACCCGGTGGACTCCTCCTCGCCGTACTCGTCGCCCTCGGCGGAGTCCTCGCCGGTCTCCTCGGAGTCCTCGGAGTCCTCGGGCTCCTCCGGCTCGTCGGCGACCACGGCGGCGGCCGCGGGCTGCTCGGCCTCGGCGGGCTCGCCCCGACGGCGACGGCGACGCCGCGACCCGCCGGTGGGCTCCTCCTCGGCGAACCCGCCGAGGTCGGTGGTCTCGGCGCTCTCGGCGGGTTCGGCCGGCTCGACCGTCACGGTCTCGGCCTCCGCCTCGGCGGCGGCCTGCGCGGCGGCCCGCTCCGGCGTCTGGAACATCGGCTCGGTGAACACCGGGGCCTGGAACACGGCCACGGCGGGCCGCGCCGGACGCGACGGCGCGTCCTCCGTCTTCGGCGCGGCAGGCGCGGAGAATCCTCCGGCGGCCTTGCGCGTGGCCCGACGACGGGGGCGACGCGGGCCGTCGTCCTCGACCTCGGCCTCGGCAGCCGCCCGCGGTGCCGCGACCGGCTCGCGCTCGGCCACGACGGTCGCCGGGGCGGCCTCGGCGGGCGCCTGGTCAGCCGGGGTCTGCGCGGCCTCGGCGGCCACGGACTCGTTCGCGCGCTCGTCGGCGGCCTCGCCGACGGGCGCGGCGACCCGGCGGGTGGCACGTCGACGGGTACGACGGGGCGCGGCCTCCTCGGCCGCGGCCTCCACCGGGGCACTCTCCTGAACCGCGGTGGGCGCGGTCTCCACGGCCTCCGCCGGAGCCTCCACGGTCTCGGCGGCCTTCGGCTCACCGGCGGGCGCGGACGCCCGGCGCGTGGCGCGACGGCGCGTACGCCCGGCGGGCGCGGCCTCCTCGACAGCGGCAGGGGCCTCGGCGACAGCGGCGACCTCGGGCTCGGCCACCGTGGCCGTCTCGGCGGGGGTCTCCTCGGCGGCCTGGGGCGCGCTCGCGGGGGCGGAGGCGCGGCGGGTCGCGCGACGGCGCGTACGCCCGGCGGGCGCGGTCTCCTCGACAGCGGCGGGCGCCTCGGCAACGGCGGCGGGCTCAGCGGCGACCTCGGCGGAGGCGGCCGGCGCCACGGTCTCGACGACCTCGACGACCTCGGCGTCCTTGGGCGCACCAGCGGGCGCGGAGGCGCGGCGGGTCGCGCGACGGCGCGTACGCCCGGCGGGCGCGGCCTCCTCGGCCTCGGGCACCTGCGCGTCCTCACCGGTCACGCCGTCGTCGACGGTCTCTGTGGTGTCGGTGGTGTCGTCCGCCTCGGTCGGCTCGATGGCCGCGAGGTCCTCGGACTCGGCGGCCGGTATGGCCGGCGCGGTGGTCTCCGCGGCCGCTTCGGAGCCGGCGGACGGCGGTCCCGCGGGGCGGGACGCGGCACGGCGCCGACGGCGCGGCGGCAGGGTGTCGCTCGGCGTGTTGTTGTGTTCGGAGCCCTGCGTGGGCTCGGCGGGTTCGATCGATTCGGGCATGCGGGCGTTTCTCCCGTCAGGCTCCCGGGCGCCGCACCCGGTCCGGCGTGGCCGGTGACGTCCGCGGCTCGCGTGATACGCGACTGCCGCCGTCCGGGGCGCGGGCGCCGCACGGGAGCTCTCTGTGTCCTGTCTCGCCGGTTCCGTACGCCATGTTGCGTACGGCCTGGCGAAAGTCTTGTGGTCGGTGCGCTGCCCGACCCAGGTGGCTCCCGGATCAAAGGGCGGCGCTACGACGTCCGTCCCTACGCGGGGCCTACCGGCGCCGACGCCTCCGCGGCGGCAGCGGGTTCGGCCGTTGAGAGGGCCGGCACTGCCTCGCGGTCGGGCGCGAGCGGGTCGGTCACCGTGCCGGTCTCATCATCGAAAAGCCCCTGCGCCAGCCTGGTCACCGCTGCGGGGACCGGCGGCGCCAGGTCGGCCACGGCGCGGAGACCGGACAGGACGTCGTCGGGTCGTACGGCAGGCGTCACGTGCCGAACAACCAGCCGCAGTATCGCACAGGGCTGGTCCGTCGGCCTATCAGCCCGTGGACGGGGCGTCTCAGAACCGGCCGCTCCGGTGCTTCCGTCACGTCCATCACGTGCGTCATGGTCATCACGTGCGTGTCCGTCACGGCTGTCGAGGTCGACGACGGCGGCGCGGGCGTCGAAGGTCCGCATGCCGTTCTTGGTCCTGCGCTGGACCTCGACGAGCTCCGCCGCCTTGAAGACCTCGACCGCGCGCGCGGCCTCCTGGGGGTCCACGCCGTCCAGGCGCAGTTCCCATTCGGAGGCCGTGAGCCGGTCGGCGAGCCCGGAGGTCCGGGCCTCGACCGCGTCGACGATGTCGAGGCCGGTGGGCAGCGACTCGTCGAGCAGGATCCTGAGCTTCTCCGGATCACGCGCCTCGGTGAGCGCGATCTCCAGGTACTCCGCCTCACTGCCCGTGCCGGTGGGTGCGGCATTGGCGTACGACACCTTCGGATGCGGCGTGAACCCCGCCGAGTACGCCATCGGCACCTCGGCACGGCGCAGCGCACGCTCGAAGGCGCGCTGGAAGTCACGGTGGCTGGTGAACCGGAGGCGGCCGCGCTTGGTGTAGCGCAGTCGGATGCGCTGCACCGCGGGTGCGGGCGGCGGGCCTTCGGGCTGTCGCTTGCCCAGTGTCGTTCAGTCCTTCGTGAGAGCGGTCGTACTGCTACCAAGAGTACGTGCCTCGGCGGCCCGCGGTTCCCGCCGGTGGACGGGCTTCGGTTCGGGCGGCGGTCCGAGGAGGGCCGAGCGGACGCCGGCGCGGGCCTGGCGCACGGTCTCGCGGGCGGTGGCCAGGGCCTGTCGCGTGGTGCGGCCCACGGCACGCCCGACCTCCGCGACCGGCTTCCACACCGCGTCCCGGACGAAGTGACCGGCGGGGGTGAGGACGGTCCGGTACACCCATCGTGTCGGCTCGACCAGCAGCCACCGGAACAGATTCGCCAGGAACCGTCCGACGGCGAGCGAGACCCGCCCGGCCACCCGCCACGCGTGCCCGAGGGCCTCCCCGATCTCCCTGCCCACGACGGCGAGGAACCGCCCGACGGGCGCGAGCACCCAACGCCACAGGGCGAGCACGGGCAGCACCAGGAGCACGCGCAGCGTCCAGTGGACGCCGAGCCAGAGCCCGGTGAAGATCATCCGTACGATCCACACGCACCCCATGGCCACCCACGCGATCCCGTGCCCCACGGGCGTCAGCACGTACCGGTACAACCACGCGGCCGGTACGACGAGAAGGTGGCGGACCAGCCAGGCGATGCCCCGCCCGACCGGCACGACCGTCCACCGGTACGACCACAGGAGCCCGGCGAGGACACCTCGGGCGACCCAGCCGCACCCTGCCCCGACACCGGCCGCCGCCCAGGCGATCGCATGCCCGACCGGCGTCAGCACATACCGGTACGCCCACACCGCCGGCACCACCAGCAGCCGGTACCCGAGCCACCCGAGCAGCCGCGCGAGCGGCACGACGACGTACCGCCACAGCGCCACACACGGCCACACGAGGACGGCCCGGCCGACCCACAGCACCGCACGGCCAGCAGGCCGCAACACGGTGTCCGTCAGCAACCGCCCGCCCACCACCAGCACGTCCCACACCATGCGCACGGGCACGACCAGCACGAGCACCACGATCCGCACGGGAATCCGTACCGCGACGACAAGACACCCCTCGGGTGCCTGCCGCGCCTCGGCGGCTGTCCGGCGCGCCTCGGGTTCCTGCTCCCGGGCGGGCCCTTTCTCCAGGTCCATGACGACGTAGACGCAGTCGGCGTGTCCTCCGGATCCATCCCACGTCACCGAGTTCGCACGGCAGCGGCCCACGTCACCGAGTTCGCACGCCGGCAGGGCCACGTCGGCGTGCTATCGCTTGCGCCCTGACGACTTCCCGGACCTCGTGGACTTCGCCGACCCGGCGGCCTTGCCGGCCCGGGCGGCCTTGGGGCGGCGCACCACGGCGGACAGGTCCGGCCGGTCGGTGTGCGGCGCGGAGAACTCCCGGTTGATCTCGACCTGGCGGCGGACGCGTTCGGGCAGGTCCCGCATGGCCAGCAGACGGTCGCACGCCCGGAGCGCGGCGGCGTGGTCACCCACCCAGTGGGCGGTGATGGAGAACTCGAACAGCAGGCCCCACCGGTAGACCCAGGGCTTGATGAAGAGCAGGTCGTCCGGCGCGGGCCGGTCGACGACGTCGACGAGCAGGGCGTGCGCGGTGTGATGACGGCGCCGGAGCCGCAGCCGGGAGGCCAACTCGTAGCAGGCTTCGAGCCTGGTGGGACGCGACTCCCAGGCGCGGGAGAAGGTGTCCATGGCTCCCGGCCAGTCCTCTTCCGCCTCCGCCCGAAGGATTCCCGCCTCCAGCAGCGAGCAGTAGACCTCCTCGCCCCAGCCGCCCATCGCCGCACGTCGCTCGTACAGGTCGATCGCCTCCCGCGCGTGGCCGAGGTCCCGTTCGGTGTTGGCCAGGTAGAAGACGGTGCGGGGGTTGGTGGGGTCGCGTTCCAGTTCGCGCCTGAGCAGCTGCGCGTCGCGTTCGAACTTGTCGGCGCGGCAGCCGCCGTCCGCGTGGTCCTCGATGACGAGGGCGTCCAGGTTCTCCTGGACGTCGGGCCCGTCGGTGCACGGGTACTCGTGGGTGACCCCTTCGTAGCGCCAGAGCAGGTCCCCCCGCATCAGATGCTTGAAGCGGTGCTGGGTGCCCGGTGTGTCGTAGCGCAGCATGTACGAGGTCGCCGTGAGCCGGGGCAGCGGCGCGTCCTGGCGCAGCACGTGGTCGGCGTCGACGGTGAGCAGGAAGTCGGCTTTTCCCCGGGCGTGTTGGATGTTCCGCGTCCGGTTGTGGCCGAAGTCGACCCAGGGCTCCTCGCGCAGCTCGCCCGGGATGCCGTCCAGCGCCGCGCGGATCAGGTCCGGCGTGCCGTCCGTCGAGCCGGTGTCGGTGATGACCCAGGTGTCGATCAGCGGACGGACGGAGGCGAGGCAGCGTTCGATCACCCGCGCCTCGTTCTTGACGATCATGCAGAGGCAGATGGTCTGCGGCTTCACGGCCTCACCGGTCCCGGGACGTTGGAACGCTGCCCGAGCGGCTGCGTGACGTACCCCCTCATATCGCACAAATCACTGCCGACGACGCCGAATTAGCCCAGCCGTGAGATCGGTTTAGGCCGATTTGATGATCTCCATCCCCGTCCGGTCCAGCTCGCTGGTCGAGTCGGTGGACAGGGGCGAGGCTCACGATCGAGTGCGGGGAAAAGCCCCAAACCGGTTGAAACAAGGAGCACATAGATGAGTCCTGAGCGCAGGACGATCTCGCTGATAGGCCCGCTGGCACGCCACAGGATCACCAAGGTCAGCACGTATGCCTCGCTCGCACTGGCGGTGACCGCCGGACTGGCCGGCCCCGCCGCAGCGGCAGCACGCAGCGTGTCCGAGCCCTCCACCGTGACGAGGGCCGGCAACGACGAGTGCCCGCCCGCCGACGAGCACGATGGTCAGCACCACACCGACGACGGACAACACCAGGACGAGCAGGACGGATCATCGTCGAACTGGTACGACGACCATGACCAGAACCGCACGGCGGCACTCGGTGGCAACGGCGACCACTGCGAGGAAGGTCCCAGCGGCCCGCCCGGGCCTCAGGGCCCGACCGGCCCGACCGGCCCCCAGGGCGAGGTCGGCCCCCAGGGCGAGGTGGGTCCGCAGGGCGACGTGGGTCCGCAGGGCGAGGTCGGCCCCCAGGGCGACACCGGCGAGCAGGGCCCTGTGGGTCCGGCCGGACCCACGGGCCCCGCCGGAGTCACTGGAGCTACTGGGGCCACCGGAGCGGACGGCCCTGCCGGACCCACTGGAGCGGACGGCCCCGTCGGACCCGAGGGCCCCGTCGGCCCGGCCGGAGCGGACGGACAGACGGGAGCCACCGGTGCCACGGGTGCCACGGGGCCCGCCGGCCCCTGCTCCGACATCGACGCGGTGCAGGACTCCAAGAAGCGCGAGTTCCGGGTCGTACTGAGCGACGGACGGGTCTTCGCGGGCATCCGCGACCTCCAGGGCGAGCTGGCCCACCCGTTCCTGTGGACCGACCTGAGCACCCACCCCAACTTCCCGGCTGGCGGCCGTGATTCGCAGGGCCGCTACGTCGGCTACGCCTGCGGTGTCTCCGTCAACACGCACGCCCACGGCGAGGGCCACGGCCACGGCCACGGCCAGCAGGAAACCGGCAAGGAGCACGGCCAGAGCACGGGCCAGGGCCACAGCCAGCAGACGGGCCAAAGCCAGGGCCACTCCGAGCAGACCGGCCAGAACCAGGGCCACAGCCAGCAGACCGGCCAGAGCCAAGGCCACTCCGAGCAGACCGGCCAGAACCAGGGCCACAGCCAGCAGACCGGCCAGAGCCAAGACCACAGCCAGAACACGGGGCAGAGCCAGAGCCAGGGCCAGAGCCAGGGCACCGGTCACGCCCAGCAGACCGGCCAGAGCCACAGCCAGGGCACGAGCAGCGGCCACACCCAGGACACCGGCCAGGACTACAGCCAGGGGTCGCACCAGGGGTCGGGCCAGGACACCGGCAGGGACCACGGCGGGAGCACCGGCGCGGACCACGGCGAGAACAAGGGCCAGCCCAAGGGCGACCACGCGAGCGCCTCGAAGGGCCTCGTGAAGTTCAACGTCGTCACCACCGTCGGCCAGGTCTGGGAGACGACCTGCGTACCGGTGGACACCCAGCCCCACGCCACCCTGAACTGCGACGACGCCGAGGGCAACCCGCGCCCCTGGTACCGGGTCGAACTCCAGCCGTCGGGCAACATCGTCAACGGCGGCTCGACCGTCACGCCCCGCGTGACCGGCCGGTAGTACACGAGAAGGGGTGCCCGGAGCACGGCCGAACGGCCCTCCGGACACCCCTCACGACCTGCCGGCCGCGGCCGGGTCAGTGACTGTGGCTGTGCGGCGCACTCCCCACCGGCTGCTTCACCGACAACGGCAGCAGCTTCTTGCCCGTCGGACCGACCTGGATGTGGGTGTCCATCTGCGGACACACGCCGCAGTCGAAGCACGGCGTCCAGCGGCAGTCCTCCACCTCGGTCTCGTCGAGGGCGTCCTGCCAGTCCTCCCAGAGCCAGTCCTTGTCGAGGCCGGAGTCGAGGTGATCCCAGGGGAGGACCTCCTCGTAGGTGCGCTCGCGGGTGGTGTACCAGTCGACGTCGAGGCCGAAGTCGGCCAGGGCCTTGTCCGCGCAGCTCATCCAGCGGTCGTAGGAGAAGTGCTCGCGCCAGCCGTCGAAGCGGCCGCCGTCCTCGTAGACGGCGCGGATGACGGCGCCGATGCGGCGGTCGCCGCGTGAGAGCAGGCCTTCGACGATGCCCGGCTTGCCGTCGTGGTAGCGGAAGCCGATGGAGCGGCCGTACTTCTTGTCGCCGCGGATCTTGTCGCGGAGCTTTTCGAGACGCGCGTCCGTCTCCTCGGCGGAGAGCTGCGGGGCCCACTGGAAGGGGGTGTGCGGCTTGGGGACGAAGCCGCCGATCGACACCGTGCAGCGGATGTCGTTCTGGCCGGAGACCTTGCGGCCCTCGGCGATCACGTTCATCGCCATGTCGGCGATCTGGAGGACGTCCTCGTCGGTCTCCGTCGGCAGGCCGCACATGAAGTACAGCTTCACCTGGCGCCAGCCGTTGCCGTACGCCGTGGAGACCGTCCGGATCAGGTCCTCCTCCGAGACCATCTTGTTGATGACCTTGCGCATGCGCTCCGAGCCGCCCTCGGGCGCGAAGGTCAGACCCGAGCGCCGGCCGTTGCGGGTCAGCTCGTTCGCGAGGTCGACGTTGAAGGCGTCCACCCGGGTCGAGGGGAGGGACAGACCGATCTTGTCCTCCTCGTACCGGTCCGCCAGGCCCTTGGCGATGTCGCCGATCTCACTGTGGTCGGCGGAGGAGAGGGAGAGGAGGCCGACCTCCTCGAAGCCCGTCGCCTTCAGCCCCTTCTCGACCATCTCGCCGATGCCCGTGATGGAACGCTCGCGGACCGGGCGGGTGATCATGCCCGCCTGGCAGAAGCGGCAGCCGCGCGTGCAGCCGCGGAAGATCTCCACCGACATCCGCTCGTGCACCGTCTCGGCGAGCGGGACGAGGGGCTGCTTGGGGTAGGGCCACTCGTCCAGGTCCATGACGGTGTGCTTGGAGACCCGCCACGGGACACCGGACCTGTTCGGTACGACGCGGCCGATACGGCCGTCGGGCAGGTACTCCACGTCGTAGAACGCCGGGATGTACACCGAGCCCGTCTTCGCGAGGCGGAACAGGACCTCCTCGCGGCCGCCCGGCCGGCCCTCGGCCTTCCAGGCACGGATGATCTCGGTCATGTCCAGCACGGCCTGCTCGCCGTCGCCGATGATCGCCGCGTCGATGAAGTCGGCGATCGGCTCGGGGTTGAACGCCGCGTGGCCGCCGGCCAGCACGATCGGGTCGTCGAGCGTGCGGTCCTTGGACTCCAGGGGGATCCCGGCCAGGTCCAGGGCGGTGAGCATGTTGGTGTAGCCCAGCTCCGTGGAGAAGGACAGACCGAACACGTCGAAGGCCTTCACCGGGCGGTGGCTGTCGACGGTGAACTGCGGGACGCCGTGCTCCCGCATCAACGCCTCCAGGTCCGGCCACACGCTGTACGTGCGCTCGGCGAGGACCCGCTCGCGCTCGTTCAGCACCTCGTAGAGGATCATGACGCCCTGGTTGGGCAGACCGACCTCGTACGCGTCCGGGTACATGAGCGCCCAGCGGACGTCCGCGGACTCCCAGGGCTTGACGGTGGAGTTGAGCTCACCGCCGACGTACTGGATCGGCTTCTGCACATGCGGGAGCAGGGCCTCTAGCTGTGGGAAGACCGACTCGACAGACATCGCGGGGGTTACCTTCGTGAGCTGACTGGGGGCGCCCCCGGCCGGAGGCTGGGGGGAGGGTGACCATCTAGCCTAACGCCCCCGGAGACGCCCCTCGCACGCCCGCATCAGAAGGGCATGTCCGCGCTGATCTTCGCCCACGTCTCTGGCAGCGCCTCCTCCGCCCGCTCAGCCCGCCGTTCCTCCCTGCCGTACAGCAGTCCGTACGTGAAGGCGCTCTCCCCCGGTGCCGCGTGGGCCTGGTGGGCGAGGTCGCGCAGGGCCTCGCGGGCCATCACGCTGTCCTGGTGGTCGCCGAGGAGGCTCTGCAGGGACTTCATGTCCTTGACGAGCGCCTTGGCGGGCTTGCCCAGCAGGGGGCGTGCCGTCTCGGCGGCGTACCGGGTGCGCTTGGTCTTCTTGCGTGCCTCGTGCATGGCGAGGTCGCGGTCGGCGCCGGGCGGCTGCGCCAGGGCCTCCTCGACCAGGGCCGCCACCTTGGCGAAGTCCTTCGTGACCGCCTTGGTGATCACCTTCTCGGGGTCGCCGTGGGCGGCCTTGAGCAGCGGCGGGTCCACGATCACGGCGTCGAGGGACTCCAGCAGCTCCAGATACCGCTGTCCGTCCAGCGCCTCGATCAGTTCGCGCCGGGGGCCGCTGCCGCCGTCCTTCCGGGACCAGGCGCGCAGCCGTGCGTGGACAGGGCCCGTCACCAGGTCCTCGGGAAGGGCGTCCAGGGCCTCGGTGAGCCGTTCCGTCAGGACCTCCTGGTCACGGTCGACGCCCAGCTCTCCCGCGAGCCACTTCAGTTCCTCGCCGATCGGGTCCGTGACGGCCCGGTCGAGCACCTTCCCGAACGACTTGAAGGTGCTGCGCAGCCGACGCGTGGCGACCCGCATGCTGTGGACGGAGTCGAAGACGTCCCGGCGGACGGCGGGGTCCAGCTCGACGATCGCGTCTCGCTGGGCGCGGACATAGACGAGGACATGATCACCGGGGGTGACGGGCTCGCCCGGAGTCGCCGCCTCGATCTTCTTCCGGTCCTTCTTCCTCCCCTTCCTGGGTACCGTCTCCTGCAGTGCCCTGGCCAGCTTGGAGGGCGAGTCCGACGGCCGTACGCCCGCCTTGCGCAGCTTCTTCTCGACCTTGTCTAGGAAGGCCGGGTCGCCGTCGTCGGCGAGTTCCACCTCGATCTCGGACCACTGGGAGGTCCGGCCGTCCTCGGTGAGGCGCTCGGCGACCACAGCGTCCACGCTGACCTCGGCGAGGAGCGTTCCGTCCGCGTCGAGCAGCTCGCTGACGTCGCGGGTGGAGAGGAGGCGGACCAGCGGGACCAGTTCGGCCTCCCGGACCCGGGAGCGGACCAGCGCGGCGAGTTCGTCGGGCAGCGTGTCGGACAGCGGGGCCCGGATCTCGTCGCGTACGCCCGAGGAGACGGGGAGCTTCAGATGCCAGCCGGCGTCACTGCCGCCCGTACGGCGACGCAGGGTGACGGAGGCGGCGGCGAGGCGTTCGTCGGGGGTGTCGTAGTAGACGGCGTCCAGCTCCGCCACACCCTTGTCCAGGACGGTCGCGACCCCGGCCACGCCGGTGAGATCCGGCAGGCCGCTCTCGTCGGACTCGTACTTCCGCTCGATCTCGCGCTTGGTGTCCGCCATGTAATGAATCTAGTCCCATATTCGACAAAGGGGCAGACCACCGCGGCCCCGGAGGGGAGCGGAGGCCTGCCCCGAAGAGCGCCGGGCCCTATGCCGACATGGGGCGCTGCACTCTGATGGACTGGAGCAGTCCGACCGCCACCCACACCGCGAACATCGACGAACCGCCGTACGACACGAACGGCAGCGGCAGCCCCGCCACTGGCATGATGCCGAGGGTCATGCCGATGTTCTCGAAGGACTGGAAGGCGAACCAGGCGATGATGCCGCCGGCGACGATCGTGCCGTACAGCTCGGTGGTCTCGCGGGCGATCCGGCAGGCCCGCCACAGGACGACACCGAGCAGCAGGATGATCAGCCCGGCGCCCACGAACCCGAGTTCCTCCCCCGCCACGGTGAAGACGAAGTCGGTCTGCTGCTCGGGCACGAACTGTCCCGTGGTCTGCGAGCCCTTGAACAGCCCGGTGCCGAGCAGCCCGCCGGAGCCGATGGCGATCCGGGCCTGGTTGGTGTTGTAGCCGACGCCGGCCGGGTCGAGCTCGGGGTTGGCGAAGGCCGCGAAGCGGTTGATCTGGTACTCGTCGAGCACGCCGAGCTGCCAGACCGCGATCGCGCCGACAGCGCCCGTGCCGATGAGACCGAGGACCCATCGGTTGGAGGCGCCGGAGGTGAGCAGGACCCCGAGCACGATGACCACCATGACCATGACCGAGCCGAGGTCGGGCATGAGCAGCACGATCAGTATCGGGATGGTGGCGAGGCCGAGGGCCTGGACGACCGTGCGGTGGTCGGGGTGGGGTTTGTCGCCGGCGTCCACCCGGGCCGCCAACAGCATCGCCATCCCCAGGATGATCGTGACCTTCACGAACTCGGAGGGCTGGAGCGAGAAGCCGCCGCCGATGACGATCCAGGCGTGCGCGCCGTTGATGGTGGCGCCCATCGGGGTGAGCACCAGCAGGATCAGCAATACCGAGATGCCGTAGAGGATGGGCACGGCCGTGCGCAGGGTGCGGTGGCCCAGCCAGACCGTGCCGATCATCAGGGCGAAGCCGATGCCGGTGTTGAGCAGGTGCCGGAGCAGGAAGTAGTACGGGTCGCCCTGGTTGAGCTCGGTGCGGTTGCGGGTCGCCGAGTAGACGAGGGCCGCGCCGATCAAGGACAGCGCGATGGCCGAGAACAGTATCGGCCAGTCGAGCCGGCGGGCGAGCGAGTCGCGGGCGAACAGCCGGGTCCAGCCGGTGCGTTCGGGCCCGTACCCGGAGACGGAGAAACTGTTGCCGGTCATCCGGACCTCCTCCGTCCCCGGCCAGTGCCGCTGCTCCCGTCGCAGCCACCGGCACTGCCGCTGCCGCCGCTACCGCCGCTCCCACCGCGACGGCCTCCGCCGCCGCTCCTACGCCGTCGAGCGCGGTCGTCGCGTCGGCGTGCGGCGCGGTTGGTGCCGCCGCCGCGCGTGCCGAGGATCGCCGCCGGGGTGTCGAAGGAGACCGGCTGGGCGCCCGGCCCCGCGGCGACCGCCTGGGTGTCCTCGGCGGTCTCCTTCTTCGTCTTCTTCGGCGGGTAGGACTCCAGCTTCGGGGAGTCGATCGAGCCGTCGGACTCGATCTTCGGCAGGCCCTTCTGCGGGGTCGGCTGCAGCGCCTTCTTCTTGTCGATCTTTCCGTCCTCGGAGACGCCGTAGAGCGCGTTGTAGAGCTTGCGCACGGCGGGCGCCGAGGCGCCGGAGCCCGTACCACCCTGGGAGATCGTCATGACGATCGAGTAGTCCTTGGTGTACGTGGTGAACCAGGAGGTCGTCTGCTTGCCGTAGACCTCGGCCGTACCCGTCTTGGCGTGGATCGGGATCTCGTCCTGCGGCCAGCCCTGGAAGCGCCAGGCTGCCGTACCTCGGGTCGCGACTCCCGCAAGGGCTTCGTCTATCTCGTCGAGGGTCTTCTTCGTCATCGGCAGTTTGCCGTGCGACTTGGGTGCGATCTCCTGCACGTTCTTGCCGTCGGCGCTGATGATCGCCTTGCCGACGGTGGGGTCGTAGAGGGTGCCGCCGTTGGAGATGGCCGCGTAGATGGTGGCCATCTGGATGGGGGTGACGAGGGTGTCGCCCTGGCCGATGGAGTAGTTGACGGAGTCACCGGCACGCAGGCGGTTGCCTTCCAGGCAGTTCTCGTACGCGATCTGCTCGGCGTACGAGCCGCCCTTCTTGCCGTACTTGCACCAGGCGTCCTTGTTGTCCTCCCAGTACTTCTGCTTCCACTGGCGGTCCGGGATGCGGCCGGTGACCTCGTTCGGCAGGTCGATGCCGGTCTCGGCGCCGAGGCCGAACTGGTGGGCGGTCTTGTAGAACCAGTCGTTGGCGCCCTTCTTGGGCTTGATGCCCCCGTCACGCTTCCACTCCTCGTGCGAGAGGCGGTAGAAGACGGTGTCGCAGGAGACCTCCAGCGCCTTGCCGAGGCTGATCGCGCCATGGCTCTGGGACTCGAAGTTCTTGAAGACCTGGCCGCCGATCGAGTACGAACTGGAGCATTGGTACGGGCCGTTGAAGGAGTAGCCGGCGTTCACCGCGGCGGCCGTCGGGATCACCTTGAAGACGGAGCCGGGGGCCGACTGGCCCTGGATCGCGCGGTTCAGCAGCGGATAGTTGGACTTCTTGCCGGTGAGCTTGGCGTAGTCCTTGGCGGAGATGCCGCCGACCCAGGCGTTCGGGTCGTAGTCGGGGTTGGAGGCCATCGCGACGACGCGGCCGGTCTTGGCCTCCATCACGACGACGGCGCCGGAGTCCGCCTTGTAGTTGGTCCCCGTGTTGCGGTCGTTCTGCTTGCGGGCTTCCTTCATCGCCTCGTTGAGTTCGTACTCGGCGATGCGCTGTACGCGGGCGTCGATACTGGTGACGAGGTTGGCTCCGGGCTGGGCGGGGTCGGCCTCGGCCTCGCCGATGACGCGGCCGAGGTTGTCGACCTCGTACCGGGTGACGCCGGCCTTGCCGCGCAGCTCCTTGTCGTACTGGCGCTCCAGGCCGGAGCGGCCGACCTGGTCGGAGCGCAGGTACGGCGAGTCGGTGTCCTGGGCCTTGGTGATTTCCTCGTCGGTGACCGGGGAGAGGTAGCCGAGGACCTGGGAGGTCTTGGAGCCTCCGGGGCTCGCGTAGCGGCGGACGGCCTGGGGTTCGGCGGTGATGCCGGGGAAGTCCTCGGAGCGCTCGCGGATCTGCAGGGCCTGCTTGGCGGTGGCCTCGTCGGTGATGGGGATCGGCTGGTAGGGCGAGCCGTTCCAGCAGGGCTGGGGGGTCTCGGAGTCGCAGAGCCGGACCTTGTCCATGACGTCCCGGGGCTTCATGTCCAGGACGCCGGCGAGCTTGGTGAGGACGGCCTTTCCGTCGTCGTCCATCTTCAGCAGGTCGGTGCGGGAGGCGGAGACGACGAGACGGGTCTCGTTGTCCGCGATCGGCACTCCGCGCGCGTCCAGGATCGAGCCGCGCACGGCGGGTTGGACGACCTGCTGGACGTGGTTGCCGGAGGCCTCCTTGGCGTAGGCGTCGCCCTCGCGGATCTGGAGGTACCAGAGGCGGCCGCCGAGGGTGCCGAGGAGGGAGAAGACGAGGATCTGGATGATGACGAGCCGGATCTGGACCCGTGGGGTCCGCCCGGTCTCCGGGATGTTGGTCACTGCCTGTCTCCCCCCTCTCAGAGCGTGTGCGGGTGGTGCCTGTGCCGGTAATGCGCGTGCGGGCCGTGCGCAGAGTGCTGGTACATGGGGTACACCGCCCGGCGGTGATCGGTTCCCACATCCGTTCCCGCGCCCGCCCTGGGTGTCATGCGCGGTGTCATGTGCCGTGCCGTCACAGCCGCTTGACCCCCTTGATGCGTCCCGCCCTGGCCATCCGTGAGCGTGCGGCCTTGATGCGGAGTCCGCCGCGCTGGTTGCCGATGCGCAGGCCGGTGCCGGAGGAGAGCCAGCCGGAGGCGACGTCGGACGCCTTGGCGGCGCTGCCCGTCTCGGCGAGCGGGTCGTTGTCGGCGCGCCGGGCCAGCGCGATGACGCCGGGCACGACGAACGGCGCGAGCAGCAGGTCGTACAGCGCGGCCGTGAACAGCAGGCTGGGCAGGCCGACATGGCGGGCCGCGTCGTCGCCGACGAGGGCGCCGACACCGGAGTACAGCAGGGTCGAGCCGAGGGCGGCGACGACGACCACGGCCATCGGTCCGGTCGCCGACTTCAGGCGGCCCGTCTCGGGCTTGGCCAGTCCCGCGAGGTAGCCGATGACGCAGAGGACGAGGGCGTACCGTCCGGCCGCGTGGTCGGCGGGGGGCGCGAGGTCGGACAGCAGTCCGGCGCCGAAGCCGATCAGGGCGCCGCCGACATGGCCGTAGACCAGGGCGAGGCCGAGCACGGTGAGGAGCACCAGGTCCGGTACGGCGCCCGGGAGATGGAGTCTGGCGAGGACGCTCACCTGGATCACCAGGGCGACGATCACCAGGGTGGTGGAGAGCAGCATCCGGTTGAAACGCATCAGGGGGTCAGCTCCTACTGTCCTACGTCTACTGCTCTTGCGGCTGTCCGTCGGTGCCTTCGCCGGGTTCGTCCGCGCCCGGGGTGACCGTGACGGTCACGGTGGGCGTGGGGGTGGCCTTCGGCCTGGCCGGCAGGACGGTGTCGCGCGGGTCCTTGCGGGGCGGCTGGACGACGACGCCGACGATGTCCAGCTGGGTGAAGGCCACGAACGGCTTGACGTAGATCGTGCGGGTGAGGTCGCCGCCGGAGGGGTCGACGCGGGAGACGACACCGACCGGGACGCCCGGAACGAACGGCTTGTCGGCCTGGGAGCCGAAGGTGACGAGACGGTCGCCCTCCTTCACCTTGGCCTTGCCGTTGAGCAGTTCGACGCGCAGCGGGCGGTCGCCCTGGCCGGAGGCGAAGCCGAGTTCGTCGGTGGCCTCCATACGGGTGCCGACGGTGAAGTCGGGGTCGTTGGCGAGGAGAACGGTCGCGGTGTTCGGTCCGACGGTGGTGACACGGCCGACCAGCCCGTTGCCGTTGAGGACGGTCATGTCGCGGGTGATGCCGTCGTTGGTGCCGATGTCGATGGTGACGGTCCAGGAGAAGCCCTGGGCCGCTCCTATGGCGATGACCTCGGCGCCCTTGATGCCGTACCGGCCGTTCGCGGCGGTCTTCAGCATCTTGTCGAGCTGTTCGACCCGGCTGCCGTTGCGGTCGTCGCTGCCGAGGGCCGCCTTCAGTTCGGCGTTCTCCTTCTCCAGCGCGGCGAGACGGTCGTGGCGGGTGCCGGAGTCACGGACGGCGCTTATGGCGTTGCCGATGGGGTCGACGGCGGTCGAGACGCCGTCCTCGATCGGGCCGAAGACGGTGGCGGCGGCACGTCGGGCACCGTCGACCGGTGAGTCCTCTCCGCCGCGGATGTCCACCGTGATCAGCGCGAACGCGACGGCGACCAGCAGCACCAGGAGCAGCCGGCTCTCTCGTGTGTCCCTCACGTGCGGCGGCCGTGCCTTCCTCATAGGAATTCGACAGGATCGGGGGAATTCGGGTAGCCCCTGGGAATCCCGAGACGGGAACAACAGGGGCGCTTTGTGGGAGCTTATGCCTCGATATCAACGATCCGCCGCACGAGAAGAGAACGTCCCGTACGGCGGAATCGAAGCGTTACGTCATCTGCGGGGCTGGGCGTCGAGCACCTGCTGCAACGCCTCGAACTCCTCGACGCACTTGCCCGAGCCGAGCGCCACACTGTCGAGCGGGTCCTCGGCGATATGGATCGGCATTCCGGTCTCCCGGCGCAGCCGTTCGTCGAGACCGCGCAGCAGGGCGCCACCGCCGGTGAGGACGATGCCCCGGTCCATGATGTCGCCGGACAGTTCCGGGGGGCACTTGTCGAGGGTCGTCTTGACGGCATCGACGATGGCGTTGACGGGTTCCTCGATCGCCTTCCGCACTTCCCCGGCGGAGATGACGACGGTCTTGGGCAGCCCGGACACCAGGTCCCGGCCGCGGATTTCGGTGTGCTCGTCAGCGTCGAGGTCGTACGCCGAACCGATCGTGATCTTGATCTGTTCGGCCGTCCGCTCACCGAGGAGGAGCGAGTACTCCTTCTTGATGTGCTGGATGATCGCGTTGTCCAACTCGTCGCCCGCGACGCGGATGGACTGGGCGGTGACGATGCCGCCGAGGGAGATGACCGCGACCTCCGTGGTGCCGCCGCCGATGTCCACCACCATGTTGCCCGTGGCCTCGTGGACCGGCAGGCCGGAGCCGATGGCCGCGGCCATGGGCTCCTCGATGATGTGCACCTGGCGGGCGCCTGCCTGGGAGGACGCCTCGATGACGGCGCGACGCTCGACACCGGTGATGCCGGACGGCACGCAGACGACGACCCGAGGACGGGCGAGATACCGCCGCTTGTGGATCTTCAGGATGAAGTAGCGGAGCATCCGCTCGGTGATCTCGAAGTCGGCGATGACACCGTCCTTCAGCGGACGTACGGCAACGATGTTGCCGGGGGTCCGCCCGATCATCTTCTTCGCTTCCGCGCCGACCGCGAGAATGCCACCGGTGTTGGTGTTGATCGCGACGACGGACGGCTCGTTCAGTACGATCCCGCGACCCCTGACGTACACCAGCGTGTTGGCGGTCCCGAGGTCGACAGCCATGTCACGGCCGATGAACGACATTGAGTTCCCCATCAGGATTCGTGTGGCCTTCCCAAAGTGGAGCGCTGACGGCTTTTGAGGGCTTTTCAGGGCTTTTTCGGGTCGGCGAAGTGGGTGCTGTGACGTGAAGGCTTACATCGTAGTCTCGCCCGCACGAACACTGCGCGAGGGTCTTCGCCATTGTGGGCATGCGATGCGCCGCCTCGCCTGTGGAGACGGTCCATCGGGGGTGCGCGTTCCCCCGATCGCCGCGCATATGCCGTTGTACGGCCGGATTTTCGGCGGGGTTGGCTGGTCAGCCGGGGTGTGGGCCGTGTGGGTGATGGCCAGGTGTTCCGGAAGTGCCCCGCATGTCGCGGAGGTTGTTCCGGGTGTTCCACAAGTGTTCAGGCGGCGGGGGCGAACGGACTCGCCGGCCCCCGCCGTCGCGAACGCTACTACGCGCGCCCGGGGAAGAAGATCTTGACCTCGCGCTCGGCCGACTCCTCGGAGTCCGAGGCGTGGATGAGGTTCTCGCGCACGATCACGCCGTAGTCACCGCGGATGGAGCCGGGCGCGGCGGCGATCGGGTCGGTCGGACCGGCGAGCGCCCGCACGCCCTCGATGACGCGCTCACCCTCGACGATCAGCGCGACGACCGGACCGGACGCCATGAACGCGACGAGCGGCTCGTAGAACGGCTTGCCCTTGTGCTCGCCGTAGTGCTGCTCCAGCGTGTCCTGGTCCAGGGTCCGCAGCTCCAGCGCGGTGATCTGCCAGCCGGCCTTGCGCTCGATACGGCTGATGATCTCGCCGGTCAGGCCCCGCCGGACGGCGTCGGGCTTGAGCAGGACGAGGGTGCGCTGGCTCACTGTGGTGACTCCTTCGTTTCACGCGGGTGCGGAGCACAGAGGCTACAGGGCGGGTCCGGCACCGTATTACGCAGCGTCAGGATGCGCCCGCCTCTGCCGAGGCCTGGACGGCGAACCGGGCCTTGGCCTCGTCGATCTTCCGTCCGTAGTGGATCGAGGCCCACCACAGGGCGGCGAAGACCGCGCCCAGGAAGAACATCGTCGGAACGAAGAACCCGGAGAGGATCAGCGCGATCTGGAGCGCCCAGCCGAGCTGGATCCCGCCGGGCCTGGTGACGAGGCCGCAGAGCAGGACGCAGAGGAACATCGCGATGCCGCTGACCGTCCAGACCGTGGTCATGGTCAGCTCCGGGTCCTTCATGGCGACCAGCCCGGCAAAGCCGATCACGAAGAACTCGCCGATCAGCGTCGAAGCACAGAGAGTACGCATGTCGTGGAACTCAGCCCTTCCCCAGCAGCAGCCGGGCCTCGCCGACGGTGATGACGGAACCGGTGACGAGGACGCCACCGCCCGCGAACTCGCCCTCCTCCTCGGCGAGCGTGATCGCCGCCTCCAGGGCGTCCGGCAGCCGGGGCTCGACCTGCACCCGCTCCTCGCCGAACACCTCCACCGCGATGCCGGCCAGTTCGTCGGCGTCCATCGCCCGGTGGCTGGAGTTCTGGGTGATCACGACCTCGGCGAAGATCGGCTCGAAGGCCTCCAGGACACCCCGCACGTTCTTGTCACCGCTCGCCCCGACCACGCCGATCAGCCGGCTGAAGTCGAACGCCTCACCGACGGCCTCGGCCGTGGCCCGGGCGCCCGCAGGATTGTGCGCGGCGTCCAGCACGACGGTCGGGGACCGCCGTACGACCTCCAGCCGGCCCGGCGAGGAGACGGCCGCGAACGCCTTGCGGACGGTGTCGATGTCGAGCGGCTCCGGCCGCTGCGAGCCGACGCCGAAGAACGCCTCCACGGCGGCGAGCGCGACGGCCGCGTTGTGCGCCTGGTACGGGCCGTGCAGCGGGAGGTAGACCTCGGGGTACTCGCCGCCCAGGCCGCGCAGGGTGAGCATCTGTCCGCCGACGGCGACCTGCCGCGAGACGACACCGAACTCCAGGCCCTCGCGGGCCACGGTCGCGTCGACCTCCACGGCCTTCTTCAGCAGCACCTGCGCCGCGTCCACGGACTGCTGCGCAAGGATCACCGTCGCGTCCTGCTTGACGATGCCGGACTTCTCGACGGCGATCTCGGCGTGTGTCTCGCCGAGCCGGTCGGTGTGGTCGAGGTCGATGGGGGTGACGACGGCGACGTCCCCGTCGATGACGTTGGTGGCGTCCCAGGTGCCGCCCATGCCGACCTCGACGACGGCCACGTCCACGGGCGCGTCCGCGAAGGCGGCGTACGCCATGCCGGTGAGCACCTCGAAGAAGGAGAGCCGGTACTCCTGGGCCGCGTCCACCATCTCGACGTACGGCTTGATGTCCTCGTACGTCTCGATGAACCGCTCGGCGGAGATGGAGGCGCCGTCGAGGCTGATGCGCTCGGTGATCGACTGGACGTGCGGGGAGGTGTAGCGGCCGGTGCGCAGCTCGAAGGCGCCGAGGAGGGCCTCGATCATGCGGGCGGTGGAGGTCTTGCCGTTGGTGCCGGTGATGTGGATCGAGGGGTACGAGCGCTGGGGCTCGCCCAGGACGTCCATCAGCGCGGCGATCCTCGTGACCGAGGGGTCCAGCTTGGTCTCGCCCCAGCGGGTCGCGAGGTCGGCCTCGACCTCGCGCAGGGCCTTGTCGACGGCCGGGTCGGTGGGCCTGGTCGGCACGTCGGCCTGCGGTGTGCCGCCCTGGGCACGCAGGGTACGGCTGCCGGCCTCGATCACCGCGAGGTCCGGATCCCGGTCGGTCTCGGCGGCGATGATCTCCTCGAACGGGTCGGTCGGGTCGATCGGGTCGGGCTGCGGGTCACTGCGTTCGCTCACGGGGCCCAGTCTACGGATCGGGCGCCTGAGAGCTCGGGGGTACCCGCTGTAGGGCGACTGCGGGTGGTGTGTGGCTGGTCGCGCAGTTCCCCGCGCCCCTTTGGTGTCCGGCGGCCTCAAGTCGCTCTGCCCCGCTGCGGGCAGTCGTGCCGCTGGGGCGGCACGGGTGGGCGCGGGCGGCGCCTCGTAAGCGCCGAGTTGCGCAATCCCCCGGCTGTGCGGAGGCCCCCGGTGCCTCAAAAGCACCGGGGGCCTTCGCGTACCTACGAACGGCTACGCCTGCGGCAGTCGCTCCAGCTGGGCGGCGATGCGGGCGATGTCCTCGTCCGCCTTGGCCAGGCGGCCCCGGATCTTGTCGACGACCTGGTCCGGCGCCTTCGCGAGGAACGCCTCGTTGCCGAGCTTGGCCGTGGCCTGGGCCTTCTCCTTCTCCGCCGCCGCGAGGTCCTTCGCGAGGCGCTTGCGCTCGGCGGCGACGTCGATGACACCGGAGAGGTCGAGGGCGACCTCGGCACCCGCCACCGGCAGGGTCGCCGTGGCCGCGAAGCCCTCGCCCTCCGGCTGGAGGCGCAACAGCTGGCGGATCGCGGCCTCGTGCGGGGCCAGCGCCGTACCGTCGAGGGTCAGGCGGGCCGGGACGCGCTGGCCGGGCTGGAGGCCCTGGTCGGCGCGGAACCGGCGGACCTCGGTGACGACCTGCTGGACCAGCTCGATCTCCCGCTCGGCGGCGTCGTCGCGGAAGCCACTGTCCTTCGGCCAGTCGGCGACGACGAGGGACTCGCCGCCGGTCAGCGTCGTCCACAGGGTGTCCGTGACGAACGGGATGACCGGGTGCAAGAGGCGCAGGGTGACGTCCAGGACCTCGCCCAGGACGCGCTGGCTGACCTCGGCCGACTCGCCGCCCGCCTGGAAGGTCGTCTTGGACAGCTCGACGTACCAGTCGAAGACCTCGTCCCACGCGAAGTGGAACAAGGCGTCACTGAGCTTGGCGAACTGGTAGTCCTCGTAGTACGCGTCGACCTGCTCGACCGTCTCGTTCAGACGGGCGAGGATCCAGCGGTCGGTCGCCGAGAGCTTCGACGCCTCCGGCAGCGGGCCCTGGACCGTCGCGCCGTTCATCAGCGCGAAGCGGGTCGCGTTCCAGATCTTGTTGGCGAAGTTGCGGGAGGCCTGGACCCAGTCCTCGCCGATCGGGACGTCGGTGCCCGGGTTGGCGCCGCGCGCGAGGGTGAAGCGGAGCGCGTCGGAGCCGTACTTGTCCATCCAGTCGAGCGGGTCGACGACGTTGCCGAAGGACTTCGACATCTTCTTGCCGCGCTCGTCACGGACCAGACCGGTCAGCGCGATCGTCTTGAAGGGGACCTCGCCGTCCATGGCGTACAGGCCGAACATCATCATCCGGGCGACCCAGAAGAAGATGATGTCGTGGCCGGTGAGCAGGACGTCGGTGGAGTAGAACTTCCGCAGGTCCTCGGTCTGTTCGGGCCAACCGAGCGTGGAGAACGGCCACAGGCCGGAGGAGAACCAGGTGTCCAGGACGTCGGTGTCCTGGGTCCAGCCCTCGGCCTCGGTGCCGGGCGGCTGCTCGTCCGGGCCGACGCAGACGGTCTCGCCGTTCGGGCCGTACCAGACGGGGATGCGGTGGCCCCACCAGAGCTGGCGCGAGATGCACCAGTCGTACATGTTGTCGACCCAGTCGAAGTAGCGCTTCGACATGTCCTCGGGGTGGATCTTGACCCGGCCGTCACGGACCGCGTCACCGGCGGCCTTGGCCAAGGGTCCGACCTTGACCCACCACTGCATGGACAGACGCGGCTCGACGGTGGTCCTGCAGCGCGAGCAGTGGCCGACGGAGTGGACGTACGGACGCTTCTCGGCGACGATCCGGCCCTGCGAGCGCAGCGCGCCGACGACGGCCGAGCGGGCCTCGAAGCGGTCCTGGCCGAGGAAGGGCCCGTGGACGGTGATGATGCCGTGCTCGTCCATGATCGTCATGGACGGCAGGCCGTGGCGCTGGCCGATCGCGAAGTCGTTCGGGTCGTGCGCCGGCGTGACCTTGACCGCGCCGGTGCCGAACTCCGGGTCGACGTGGGTGTCGGCGACGACCGGGATGGTGCGGTCGGTGAGCGGCAGCTTGATCTGCTTGCCGATGAGGTGCCGGTAGCGCTCGTCGTCCGGGTGGACGGCGACGGCGGTGTCACCGAGCATCGTCTCCGCGCGGGTGGTGGCGACGACGAGGCTGTCCTCGCCCTCGCCGTACCGGATGGAGACCAGCTCGCCGGCGTCCTCCTGGTGTTCGACCTCGATGTCGGAGATGGCCGTCAGACACCGGGGACACCAGTTGATGATGCGCTCGGCGCGGTAGATCAGCTCGTCGTCGTAGAGCCGCTTGAAGATGGTCTGGACGGCCTTGGACAGGCCCTCGTCCATGGTGAACCGCTCGCGGTCCCAGTCGACTCCGTCGCCGAGGCGGCGCATCTGGCCGAGGATCTTGCCGCCGTACTCCTCCTTCCACTGCCAGACGCGCTCGACGAACTCCTCGCGCCCCAAGTCGTGGCGGGACTTGCCCTCTTCGGCGAGCTGCTGCTCGACCTTGTTCTGGGTGGCGATACCGGCGTGGTCCATGCCGGGCAGCCACAGCGACTCGTACCCCTGCATGCGCTTACGCCTGGTCAGGGCGTCCATGAGGGTGTGCTGGAAGGCGTGCCCGAGGTGCAGGCTGCCGGTGACGTTCGGCGGGGGGATGACGATGGTGTACGCGGGCTTGTCGCTCTTGGCGTCGGCCGCGAAGTAACCACGCTCTACCCAGCGCTCGTACAGCGTCCCCTCTACATCGGCCGGCGTGTACTGGGTCGGCAGATCGGTGGCGGGCGCTGGAGGCTGCTGCTGAGCGTTCTCGGTCACCCGCTCAGTTTAGGGGTGTCACGGGGTGGTCCCGAAACTGGATTCTTCCGTAACGGTGTGCCCCCCGGTGCGCGGCACCCATCGACTTTGCGCCAGGATGTCAGGAACACATAAGCATCTGGAGGGGAACCCAGAACATGAGTCACAACCAGCCGGGCCCGTACGGCGGGCAGCCCCAGCAGCCCGGACCGTACGGCCAGCCGGGCCCCTACGGCCAGCAGCCGCCGCAGGCCGCCCCTCAGCCCGGCTACGGCTACCCGCAGCAGGCGCCGCCGCAGCAGCCGGGTTACGGGTACCCCCAGCAGGCTCCCCAGGGCGTTCCGCCCCAGACCCCGCCCTACGGTCAGCAGCAGGCCCCCTACGGCCAGCAGCCCTATCCGACGGTGCCGCAGCCTCCGGTTCCCTCCGGGGGTGGCGGCAAGAAGGTCGGCATCATCCTGGGCGCGGTCGCCGTGGTGGCCGCGGTGGCGGTGGGCGCGTACTTCGTCCTCGGCGGCGGTGGCGGCGCGGACATCGCGGACGACGGCCCGCACAAGCTGACTACGCCGGCGAAGGTGCTCAACGGCGAGTTCAAGAAGTCGGACAGCGCCGGCAGTGGCGGCTTCAGCGAGGACGACGTCAAGGAAGCCGAAGACCACGGCGTGAAGAACGCCAAGGACGTGAGCGCCGGGTACCAGTCCGGCGACGAGAGCAACCCGCTGTCCGCCCAGATGGTCAACTTCATGGGGGTCTACGGCGAGATCGACGATCCGGAAGCGGTCGTCGACGCCATGTTCGCCGACATGAAGAAGGAAGCGACCAAGGACTCCTCGGAGACCGGTGAACTTGTGGGCAGCCCTGAGGCCTTCACGCCCGACGCGCTGGACGGCGCGGTCCTCAAGTGCCAGGAGACCAAGTTCGAGGGCGACTCCTCGTCAGGTGGCCCCAGCAAGATGAGTGTGCCGGTGTGCATCTGGGGTGACCACAGCACCATCGGCGTCGTGATCTACGCCGACATGGCGTCCGCCATGGCAGGCAAGAGCGCCGACCTGGACGGCGCTGCCGACAAGGCGGCCAACTTCCGCAACGACGTGCGCGTCAAGATCTGATCAACCTCGAAGGGGCCCCGGTCTGTTGACCGGGGCCCCTTTCGATGTCGGCGTGTCGTCGGCGGCTTACGCCGTCTTCTGCTCCCCCGGCCCCCGACCGCGGGCGTCGCGCGGGATCAGGGTGGGGTTGACGTTGGAGTGGACGACGTCCGCTGTGATGACTACTCGGGCCACGTCCTTGCGGGACGGGACCTCGTACATCACGGACATGAGGACTTCCTCCATGATGGCGCGCAGGCCGCGGGCGCCGGTCTGGCGGAGGATGGCCTGGTCGGCGATGGCTTCGAGGGCCTCGCGCTCGAAGTCCAGCTCCACACCGTCGAGTTCGAAGAGGCGCTGGTACTGCTTCACCAGCGCGTTGCGCGGCTCGATGAGGATCTGGAGCAGGGCCTCGCGGTCCAGGTTGTGGACCGAGGTGATGACGGGGAGACGGCCGATGAACTCCGGGATCATGCCGAACTTGACCAGGTCCTCCGGCATGATGTCCTCGAACTGGTCCTTCGATTCGAGTTCGCGCTTCGAGCGGATCGTGGCGCCGAAGCCGATGCCCTTGGCGCCGGCCCGGGACTCGATGATCTTCTCCAGGCCCGCGAAGGCGCCGCCCACGATGAACAGGACGTTCGTCGTGTCGATCTGGATGAACTCCTGGTGCGGGTGCTTGCGGCCGCCCTGGGGCGGGACCGACGCCGTGGTGCCTTCCAGGATCTTCAGGAGCGCTTGCTGCACGCCCTCACCCGATACGTCGCGGGTGATGGACGGGTTTTCGCTCTTTCGGGCCACCTTGTCGATCTCGTCGATGTAGATGATGCCCGTCTCGGCCTTCTTGACGTCGTAGTCGGCGGCCTGGATGAGCTTCAGCAGGATGTTCTCGACGTCCTCGCCGACGTACCCCGCCTCCGTCAACGCGGTCGCGTCCGCGATCGCGAACGGGACGTTCAGCATGCGCGCGAGGGTCTGGGCGAGGAGGGTCTTGCCCGAGCCCGTGGGGCCCAGCAGGAGGATGTTGGACTTCGCCAACTCGATGGCGTCCTCGCGGCTTTGACCGCCGCCGTTCTCACCGGCCTGGACCCGCTTGTAGTGGTTGTAGACGGCTACGGAGAGCGCCTTCTTGGCTGCCTCCTGGCCGACCACGTACCCCTCGAGGAACTCGTAGATCTCGCGGGGCTTGGGGAGTTCCTCCCAGCGCACCTCGCTGGTCTCGGCGAGCTCCTCCTCGATGATCTCGTTGCAGAGGTCGATGCACTCGTCGCAGATGTACACACCGGGCCCTGCGATGAGCTTCTTGACCTGCTTCTGGCTCTTGCCGCAGAACGAGCACTTGAGCAGATCGCCGCCGTCACCGATGCGTGCCACGGTGTGCTTCCCCTTCGCCTGGGAGACGACTGGACGATTTCAATCCAGCGGCTCCTGGTGCTGCCTTATGTCGACGGTACCTTGCCGGGCCCCCCGTTCGGGCCCCCCTTGGCACGGTTCGCTTTGACGTGCACCTTGTCGTGCACTGGGTCAAACGGTGCCAACCATGCCAAGGGGCGGCAGACATTACAGCCTTTCCGCCGTCAGCGGACGCTGTCGTTGTTCATCTTCCGCGTGGAGATGATCTGGTCGATCAGGCCGTACGACAGCGCGTCCTCGGCCGTGAGGATCTTGTCGCGCTCGATGTCCTCGCGGATCTTCTCGATCGGCGTGGTCGAGTGCTTGGCCAGCATGTCCTCCAGCTGCCCACGCATCCGGAGGATCTCGTTGGCGGCGATCTCCAGGTCGGAGACCTGACCGCGGCCCGTCTCGCTGTACGGCTGGTGGATCAGGACGCGGGCGTTCGGCAGCGCCATGCGCTTGCCCGGCGTACCGGCGGCCAGCAGGATCGCGGCGGCGGAGGCCGCCTGGCCCATGCAGACCGTCTGGATGTCGGGCTTCACGAACTGCATCGTGTCGTAGATCGCGGTGAGCGCCGTGAAGGAGCCGCCGGGGCTGTTGATGTAGACCGAGATGTCCCGGTCGGGGTCCATCGACTCCAGGCACAGCAGCTGCGCCATGACGTCGTTGGCGGAGGCGTCGTCGATCTGCACCCCGAGGAAGATCACCCGCTCCTCGAAGAGCTTTGCGTACGGATCGTACTCACGGATGCCCTGCGAGGTGCGCTCGACGAAGCGCGGGATGACGTAACGGGACTCGGCCGTCGGGCCCGAGTACTGGGAGCGTGCGCCGGCGTGGAGGCCGCTGCCGGGGAAGTCGTTCACTTGTGTCTCCTGGAAGCCTGAGAGGGGCTGTGGCGGTCGGCTGGGGGCTTTGCGGGGGTGTGGGTGGCGGCGGGTGCCGTCACTCCTGCCCGGCCCCGGTGCCGCCGCCGCCCGGCATACCGGCGGCCGTGGGGATCACGTCGTCGATGAGGCCGTACTCCTTGGCCTCGAAGGCGTCGAACCAGCGGTCACGGTCCGAGTCGCGGGTGACCTGCTCGACGGTCTGCCCCGTGTGCTGGGAGGTGAGCTCCGCCATGCGCTTCTTGGTGTGCAGCAGCCGCTCGGCGTGGATCTTGATGTCCGAGGCGGAGCCCGCCAGGCCCGCGGAGGGCTGGTGGATCAGGATCTCGGCGTTCGGCAGCGCGAAGCGCTTGCCCGGGGTGCCCGCGCTGAGCAGGAACTGGCCCATCGAGGCCGCGAGGCCCATGGCGATGGTCACCACGTCGTTCTTGATGAACTGCATCGTGTCGTAGATCGCCATACCGGCCGTGATCGAGCCGCCGGGGCTGTTGATGTAGAGGTAGATGTCCTTGTCGGGGTCTGCGGCAAGGAGCAAGAGCTGTGCGGTGATCTTGTTGGCAATGTCGTCGTCGACCGGCTGGCCGAGGAAGATGATCCGCTCGTTGAGCAGCCGGTTGTAGACCTGGTCGCCGAGGCCACCGCCGATGGAAGGCTCGCCGGCGGCGGAGGGCATCAGATTCGTCACGTATCCACCTGCTCGTCTTACGACGGCGCCGGGCCGTCTTCACGTTTCCCTTCCGGGGGCCGAGCCGTTTTCCCGACGGCTCCGCCCTCGTATTCATGGACCCTAACGCGGTGGCTCCGCCGGTGAATCCCGCAGAGGGAACTGTTCGCTGTCAGCGCATGTGCTCCGCTGGGTTGAGCGGGGTGCGTGGTGGCCCCCGGCCGCCAAAGGGGCGCGGGGAACTGCGTGACCGGCCCCCACAGAGCCGCGGACGCGTCTGCCACGTGCTGTGCATCGGCGGGTGCGGCTTGTCGTGGGCTGATCGCGCAGTTCCCCGCGCCCCTGAAAAACACCAGGGCCCCCGGGGGCACAAAGTGTCCCGGGGGCCCTGGTCACGGCATCACAAGGAGCGATCAGGCCTCGGGGGCCTTCTCCTCGGCCTCGGCGGCAGCCGGGGCCTCCTCGGTGCTTTCAGCGGACGCGTCCTCGTCCTCCTCGTCGTCCAGGTCGACGATCTCGCCGTTGGTGTCCTTCACCGTGGCGGACTCGACGACCAGGGCCAGGGCCTTGCCGCGGGCGACCTCGCCGACGAGGAGCTGGACCTGGTTGTTCTGGACGACGGCCTGGGCGAACTGGTCCGGGGACATGCCGGAGGAAGCCGCGCGGCGCATGAGGTGCTCGGTGAGCTCCTCCTGGTTGACGTTCAGCTTCTCCTTGGAGACCAGCTCGTCGAGGACGAACTGGGTCTTGATGCCCTTGACGGCCGCTTCCTCGGTCTCGGCGTCGAACTCCTCGACCGTCTTGCCCTGGATCTCGAGGTACTTCTCGAGGTCGAGACCCATCTGGCCGAGCTGGTGGTGCTCCAGGTTGTGCTTGCGGGTGTTGATCTCGTCCTCGAGGAGCTTCTCGGGGACGGGCACCTCGACGAGCTCCAGCAGCTTCTCCAGGACGCGCTCCTGGGCCTGCGTGGCCTGGTCGTACTGCTTCATGTTCTCCAGGCGCTTGCGGCTGTCGGCGCGCAGCTCCTCGAGGGTGTCGAACTCGGAGGCGAGCTGGGCGAACTCGTCGTCCAGGGCCGGGAGTTCACGGGCGGCGACCTGGGAGACCTTGACGGTCACCTCGGCCTCCTTGCCGGCCGCCGAGCCGCCCTTCAGCTCGGAGGTGAAGGTGGCCTCGCCACCGGCCTCCAGGCCCTTCACGGCGTCGTCGATGCCGTCCAGCAGCTCGCCAGAGCCGATGGTGTAGGAGACGCCCTCGGCGACGCCGTCCTCCAGGACCTCGCCGTCGACCTTGGCCTCCAGGTCGAGCGTCACGACGTCGCCGTCCTCGGCGGCCCGCTCGACCGGGGAGGTGGAGGCGAAGCGCTCGCGCAGCTGCTCGACCGCCTTCTCGATGTCCTCCTCGGTGACCTCGACGGCGTCGACCTCGACCTCGATGCCGGAGTAGTCCGGGATCTCGATGGTCGGGCGGACGTCGACCTCGGCGGTGAAGTTCAGCGTCTCGCCGTCCTTCAGCTCCGTGATGTCGACCTCGGGCTGGCCCAGGACGTTGAGCTCGGCCTCGTTGACCGCGTCGGTGTAGAACTTCGGAAGCGCGTCGTTGACCGCCTCCTCCAGGACCGCACCGCGGCCGAACCGCTGGTCGATGACGCGGGCCGGGATCTTGCCCTTGCGGAAGCCCTTCACCGTGACCTGCTGGTTGATCTTCTTGTACGCCGCGTCGAGGCTGTCCTTGAGCTCCTCGAAGGGCACCTCGATGCTGAGCCGAACCCGGGTCGGGTTCAGGGTCTCCACGGCGCTCTTCACGGTTCGGTCTCCTTGGGGGCTGACTTCTTCGGGTTCTGCTGGGTGGTCCCCTGCCGGATGCGGCAGGGCCTCAGCGGATTCGCGGCCCTTGAGAGACGTGAGAGTGCAGACACACGGGCGCGCAGCTTGCATAGTAACCGCAGGCGGTACACGCCCCAAAAGGTGATCTTGCCGGTGGGCGGGCGCGCCGTACCGGCACGGTGGTCGGGGTGGCGGGATTTGAACCCACGGCCTTCCGCTCCCAAAGCGGACGCGCTACCAAGCTGCGCCACACCCCGTCTGGTGCGACACGTAGGGTACATGCCCGCAGGCCATACGGTTGCCGGATTTACCGAGTGCGCGGGCGCGTGCGACGGCGGGCGCGGGAGCGGCCGACGGGACACGACCGGAAGGGGTGTGCGGCCGGGGCGTCCGACCCGCTACGATGCCTTCAGTGCCGCGGTCCTCCGACCTGCGGCGCGCGCTGTGCGGGCGTAGCTCAATGGTAGAGCCCTAGTCTTCCAAACTAGCTACGCGGGTTCGATTCCCGTCGCCCGCTCCAACGGCCTCCGGCCCGGTTTCGAGGTATCCCTCGGACCGGGCCGGAGGTTTTTTCGTGACGGCTCGTCGACTCACGGTGTGTGGTCGGGCGGTCACGGTCGCTAGAACTGGATCGAGTTGATCGTGTCCGCTATCGAGTTCAGGAAGCGTTGGATGTCGTCGGCCATGCCCGTCGAGGCGAGGAAGAAGCCGAAGAGGATGGCGACGACGGCCGGGCCGGCCTTGATCGTCCCCCCTCGCATCAGTACCACCAGGATGATCCCCAGCAAGAGCACCACTGACAGCGAAATGGCCACACTGATCACACCCTCGGTCGGTCCGCACTCCCGGCCCGGGGCGCCGACCCCGCGCGCACCCCGCCAGAACCATCGTGCCACCAACCAGGCCGTCCTATGCAGCGGCTGAGACAACGTCGGCCACGGCACCGCACCCGCGCCACCCCCGCCCCCGGCCAACGGGAGGGCTTCGGAAGTGAATTCGGGGTGATCGTTTCCGTGCACACACAACCCGGGCGCAGGGAATTCGAATTGTTGCCACAGACACACCAAGAGGTGTGCCCAGGGCGGTAATTAACCGGACATTCCGCCGAAATCGCCTGCGCACGTTATGCACCATTTAGTCGGGATGAATGCGGACAGACCGAGGCACGCCAAGCGCCGTGAGGTGTACGGACGGTGATGTTCTGACTGATGCACGCTTCACCGAATCCTGGGTACCCGTGAGTGACACGTACCCCTCAATACAGGATTCACGTCAGTGGTTTTACGAAATCGCACAGACAACGCTAGGGTGCCTCAGATGTTCACCGCTGCCTCGTCCCCCGCTTGCGCAGCGAGTGCTCGGACCGTCCCCCGGAGCCCCCGGCGGGAGGGTCTGTGACGAACTCGCTGCGACCGCACGACCGGTCCAGGGCGCCGCTCCCGCCGGCACAGTCACCACAGTCGCCGGCCGACGGAGTGCCGAGTCCGCGCTCGCTGAAGTCCTCGTCCCCCCACCCGACGCCAGGTGGCGCCTCCCCGGACGCCAGACCGGCCAAACAACGTGACGCGTTCTTCGACAACGCCAAGTACCTCGCCATCGTGCTCGTCGCGATGGGGCACGCGTGGGAGCCGCTGACCGACCACAGCCGCGCCGCCGAGGCGCTGTACATGTTCGTGTACACCTTCCACATGCCGGCGTTCATCATCATCTCCGGCTACTTCTCGCGCAGTTTCGACATGCGCGCCGACCGGCTCCGGCGGCTGATCACCGGTATCGCCGTGCCGTACGTCCTCTTCGAGATCGCGTACTCCTTCTTCAAGCGGTACGGCAACGACGATCCGTCGCATCCGATCAGCCTGCTCGACCCGTGGTACCTCACCTGGTTCCTGATCGCGCTGTTCGTGTGGCGGCTGACGACCCCGCTGTGGAAGGTGGTGCGCTGGCCGATCCCGGTGGCGCTCGGCATCGCGGCGCTCGCCTCCGTCTCGCCCGACATCGGCGACGACCTTGATCTGCAACGCGTCCTGCAGTTCCTGCCGTTCTTCGTCGCCGGCCTCTTCATGAAGCCCTCGCACTTCCAGTTCATGCGGCGTCGTGAGGTGCGGATGCTGTCCGTGCCGGTGGCCGCCGCCGCGCTGGGGATGGCGTACTGGGTGGGGCCGCACATGAACTCGGCGTGGTTCTACCACCGTGACAGCGCGCAGGAGCTGGGGGCGCCGTGGTGGGCCGGGGTCGTCATGACCTTCGCGCTCTTCGGCTGCTCCATGGTGCTCACCACCTGCTTCTTCGCCTGGGTGCCCCGGCGGAAGATGTGGTTCACCGTGCTGGGCGCGGGCACGCTGTACGGCTACCTGCTGCACGGGTTCCTCGCGAAGGGCTCGCGTTTCTGGGACTGGTACGACGCCAACGCGTGGGTGTACCAGCCGCTGGGCGAGCTGTTCGTCACGGTGTTCGCCGCGGCCGTCATCACCGTGTTGTGCACGCCGCCGGTGCAGCGGATGTTCCGGTTCGCCATGGAGCCGAAGATGGAGTGGGCGTTCAAGAGGGACGCCGCCGAATTGGCTCGGGAGCGGGGGAAGGTCGGGGCCAAGGCCTCCTAGCCTCGTGGCCTCCCCGCGCATCTCGTGGGCGGGCGGGCCGTGGGCCGTTTCACCGCTGTCTCGCCGGGTGCGTCATGTCGCCTCCTCGGTCGTCGGTTCGTCCGGCAGGCCGAGGAGGTTTCGCATATGGGCGTACTTGGCGGTCAGGCGGGTGCGGGTGGGGGTGTCGAGGGCGGCCAGGCGGGCGGGGTTCGCGTTGTGCGCGAGGTCGGACTGTTTGACCAGGAGGGCGCCGGGGGTGGCGAGGATGCGGGCGGCGTAGGTCTCCGGGGGTTCGCCGGGGTGTTTGGTGAGGGCCCGGACGATGGCCTTCGTGCGGGGGGTGAGGGGGGCGTCGGTGAGCCATCCCTCGGTGAGGGCGTTGTCCTCTATGGCGTCGTGCAGCCAGGCCGCGGCGATCTGGTCCTCGTCGCCGCCTCTTGCCCTGACGCCGTTCGCCACGGCCTGGAGGTGTTCGGTGTAGGGGTGGCCGGCCTTGTCGGTCTGGGTGGCGTGGGCGGTTCTTGCGAGGGTCTCCACTTCGGGGAGGGAGAGGGGGGTTGGGGGCATGGGGGTGGCTCCTGTGTGTGGGTGGTTGCGGTTTTTGTTGTCGCCCCCGCCGCCCCTACCCGTCCCGTCCTCAAGGGGCTGCGCCCCTTTGGCCCCCTTGGGCGCCTCATGGGAGGGGAGGGATGGGTTCGTGGGCGGGTGCGGGTGCGTCGTGGTTGCTCGCGCAGTTCCTCGCGCCCCTTCGGGGCGCGCGGGTCCCCGGTGGCTTCAGGGGAGGGAGTCACCTTGTTGTGGTGGGGCCTTCTCGGCAGATGAGGAGGAGGGCTCGGTCGTCGTTGACGTCTTTCGCCACCGCTTCGATGAGGTGCCAGGCGGCGCCGTGGAAGCCGCCGGCGACGTAGCGGTCGGCCTCGCCGGTGAGGCGGTCGATGCCTTCGACGATGTCGCGGTCGGAGGTCTCGACGAGGCCGTCGGTGAAGAGCATCAGGACGTCGCCGGGGCGCAGCGAGCCCTTGACGGGGTCGAACTGGGCGCCGTCGTAGACACCGAGGAGGGGTCCCTCGGCGGCCTTCTCCTCCCAGCGGCCGGTGCCCGCGCTGAGCTGGAGGCCCGGCGGATGGCCCGCGGAGAACAGTTCGTAGTCGCCGGAGTCGAGGTCGAGGACGAGGTGGATGGAGGTCGCGAAGCCCTCGTCCCAGTCCTGGCGCAGGAGATAGCCGTTGGCCGCCGGGAGGAACGCGTGCGGTGGGAGCGATCCCAGCAGACCGCCGAAGGCGCCGGAGAGGAGCAGGGCCCGGGAGCCGGCGTCCATGCCCTTGCCGGAGACGTCGGTGAGGACGACTTCGAGGGTGCGGCCGCCGTTCGTCCGGGCGGCCACGACGAAGTCACCGGAGAAGGACTGGCCGCCCGCCGGCCGCAGGGCCATCTCGCGATGCCAACCGGTCGGCAGCTGCGGCAACTTGCTCTGCACCCGGATACGTTCGCGCAGGTCGAAGAGCATGGTGCCGCCGCGTCGCCAGGGGACGCCGACGCGGCTGCGGAACTGGGCGATGAGGAGGCCGAAGAAACCGCAGGCGGCGACCACCAGCACGGTGCCGGGCGTGACCCGGGCCGGACCGTCGGTGTAGGGGCCGAGCTGCACGGACTCCACGATCAGCGCGGTCGCGGCGGCCGCGTAGAGGCCGAGGAGGCTGGCGGGCCGGAGCAGCAGACCACCCGCGACGATGGGGAGGACGAGCGCGGCGGGCGAGAACCAGACCTCGTTGATCATCGTGAAGCAGGCGATCAGCGGGATCATCATCAGCAGGCCGGCGAGGGCGATCCAGTCGGAGCCGTCCCCGCGGAAGTAGTCGACGGCGGATTTGCGCACGCCGGTGCGGGCCCGGTGAACCAGCTTCTTCATCCGGGCCGTGAGCGTATCGGCCGCCGCGCGCCGCTCTCGTCCTGCTGCCATTGTTCGGGACCTTATCCATCGGACCAGCCCCTGTGCACAGGAGGTCCTACTTGTCCCCCTTCCGAGGGCCGGTTCACGACGAATCTCACACAGATCTCACACCGGAACGAGTCCTTCGGCCCCCGTGCGCCCTCCGTGCGGCACCTGGGAAGGATCCCACGTCGAACGGCGACGCGCGGGGCAAATTCGTTCGCTCGTACCGGATTGCCCTGCTAGGCATGGCGTATGACGACTGAGCTGCGGACGCTGCGCAAGGAAGACTGGAACGTCTGGTACGACAACCTCCTCCGCGCCTTCGGCGGCGCCACCGAACCCGCTGAGGAACGGGAGTTGTGGCAGGCACTCACTCAGTACGACCGCTCGATCGGCGTGTGGGACGGCGATCAATGCGTGGGCACGGCAGGGGCGTTCGACTTCCGGCTCACGGTGCCCGGCGGCGCCGTCGTCCCGGCGGCGGGCGTCACGATGGTCGGCGTCGCGGCCACGCACCGGCGGCGCGGGGTGCTGACGTCCATGATGCGGCGGCAGTTGGACGACATCCGCTCCTGGGGCGAGCCGCTGGCCGTGCTGACCGCGTCCGAGCCGGTGATCTACGGCCGCTTCGGGTACGGCCTGGCCACGCATCGCGTCGCCGCCAACATCGACACCGCCCGGGTACGGCTGTCCGTACCACCCGGCACGGACGATGTACGGCTGCGGTACGCGGATCCCGCCGAGGTGCTCGACGTGTGCGAGGCGGTGTACGCCCGCCGGGTGCCGGAGCGGCCGGGGATGCTGGAGCGGCGGCCCGGCTGGGAGCGGGTGGATCTCCTCGACACGGAACGCCACCGGGACGGGGCCTCGCCGCTGCAGTGCGTGGTGGCGGAGCGGGCCGGTGACGGGGGCGGATCCGAGGTGGTGGGGTACGCCCGCTTCCGGATCAAGCCCGACTGGGGGCAGGCCGGGCCGCAGGGGGTGGTCCAGTTGAGCTCGCTGGAGGCCGCGGACCCCGCCGCGCGGGCCGCGTTGTGGCGGTTCCTCTTCGACATCGACCTGACGCAGTGCGTGGTCGCGCACCGCCTGCCGGTGGACGAACCGGTGCTGCATCTGGTGTCGGACGTCCGCCGGTGCGGGCTGCGGATCAAGGACGATCTGCATCTGCGGCTCGTCGAGGTCGGTGCGGCGCTGCGGGCGCGGACCTATCAGGCGCCGGTGGACGTCGTGTTCGAGGTCGAGGACGCCTTCTGCCCCTGGAACGAGGGGCGTTGGCGGCTCACCGGCGACACCAAGGGCGCGACCTGCGACCGGACCGCCGACGCCGCCGATCTCTCCCTCTCCGTACGGGAGTTGGGGGCGGCCTATCTGGGGGGCGTGAGCCTGACCTCATTGGCCGCGGCCGGGCGGGTGCGGGAGCTGCGCGAGGGGGCGCTGGCGGAGGCGTCCACGGCGTTCCTGGCGTCGGGGCTCGCGCCCTGGCTGCCGCACGGATTCTAAGCGCCGGGGCTCGCGCCCGGGCTTTGGCAGGACGGGCACCAGAAGAGGTTGCGGGCGGCGAGATCGGCGGTGCGGATCTCGCCGCCACAGATGTGACAGGGCAGGGTCGCCCTGCGGTACACGTACACCTCGCCGCCGTGATCGTCGACGCGGGGTGGACGGCCCATCGCCTCCGGGAGGTGTTCGGGGCGGACCGTGTCGATGCGGTTGTGGCGTACGCCCTCGCGCATCAGGGCGACGAGGTCGGCCCAGATCGCGTCCCACTCCGCCGGGGTGAGGTCCTTGCCCGCGCGGTACGGGTCGATGCCGTGCCGGAAGAGGACCTCCGCGCGGTAGACGTTGCCGACGCCCGCGATCACCTTCTGGTCCAGGAGGAGGGCGGCGATCGTCGTACGGCTGCGGGAGATCCTGGTGTACGCGCGGGCCGGGTCGGCGTCGGGGCGGAGGGGGTCCGGGCCGAGGCGGGCGTGTACGGCCTGCTTCTCGGCGTCCGTGATCAGGGCGCAGGTCGTCGGGCCGCGGAGGTCCATGTACGCCGTGTCGTTGCGCAGCCGCAGGCGGACGGTGTCCGTGGGCGGGGGTGCGGGGGCCGGGCCGAAGGTGACCTTGCCGAAGAGGCCGAGGTGGATGTGCACCCATTCCTCGGCGTCCGGGTCGCCGAAGTGCAGGAAGAGGTGTTTGCCGTGGGCTTCGGCGGTGTGGAGAGGGGTGCCGGTGAGGAGGGCGGCCGCGTCGGCGAACTTGCCCTGGGGGCTGGTGACGTGGGTGGGCCGGTCACCGCCGCCGAAGTGGGTCAGGCAGTCTTCGGCGAGGCGGTGGATGGTGTGCCCCTCCGGCACGGGGTCCTCCGGGGGTTCGGCAGGGTGGGTCGGGGTGGGGGGCGGTGCGTTGTCGGGTGCGGGTGCGTGGGGCTTCTCGCGCAGTTCCCCGCGCCCCTGAAAGGCCGGGGCTGCGCCCCGTGCTTTTCAGGGGCGCGCCCGAACCCACGCGTCGCTGCGGCGTCAGTCCTGGGGGTGGTGGGCCGGGATCGGGGGCAGGTCGCCCGTCGTCTCGTAGGACGCCAGCATGTCGATGCGGCGGATGTGACGCTCGTCACCGGAGAACGGGGTGTTGAGGAAGGTCTCGACGAACTTGGTCGCGTCTTCCTGGGAGTGCATGCGGGCGCCGACCGCGACGACGTTCGCGTTGTTGTGCTCACGCCCGAGCGCCGCGGTCTCGGCGCTCCACGCGAGGGCCGCGCGGACACCGGCCACCTTGTTCGCGGCGATCTGCTCCCCGTTGCCCGAGCCGCCGATGACGATGCCGAGGGACCCGGGGTCCGCGGCCGTACGCTCCGCCGCGCGGAGGCAGAACGGCGGGTAGTCGTCCAGGGCGTCGTAGATGTGGGGCCCGCAGTCGACGGGCTCGTGGCCGGCGGCCTTCAGCCACTCGACGAGGTGGTTCTTGAGTTCGTATCCGGCGTGATCCGAGCCGAGGTAGACGCGCATGGTCCGAGTGTGACACGCGTGTTTCGGCGCGGCACGACGGGGTGCGGGACCGGGAAACTATGAGCTGGACCACGGAAGCTCAAGTAAACCTCAAGTAACGATCTGGATTCAAAGGTTCAGGATTGCTTTCACCTCCGATTCACTGGACCGATCTTTACAGCGGCCCATCCGGCCCCCAGCTGCGCACTCTCGTCTCCCGCTCTGATGAGAGTCGATCGGGGGTCCTTGGGCAGACGCACGGAAGTCCCCACAACGGCGCAAAGGAAACCTCCCCCCATGACCTCCCAGCCGACTCTGCCGAATCAGGCGGACACCCCAGACTCCTCCTCACCCCCCTCCCCCGGGCTGCACGCCGGCCTCAAGAACCGTCATCTGTCGATGATCGCCATCGGTGGTGTGATCGGCGCCGGTCTTTTCGTCGGGTCCAGTTCCGGCATCGCCACGGCCGGCCCCGGCATCCTGCTGTCGTACGCGCTCGTCGGCACCATGGTGGTGCTGGTGATGCGGATGCTCGGTGAGATGTCCGCCGCCAACCCGACCTCGGGTTCGTTCTCCGCCCATGCCGACCGCGCGCTCGGGCGCTGGGCCGGGTTCTCGATCGGCTGGCTGTACTGGTTCTTCTGGGTCGTCGTGCTCGCGGTCGAGGCGACCGCGGGTGCGGTGATCCTGGAGGGCTGGATCCCGGCCGTACCGCAGTGGGGCTGGGCGCTGATCGTGATGGTCGTGCTGACCGCCACGAACCTGGTGTCGGTGGGCTCCTACGGTGAGTTCGAGTTCTGGTTCGCCGGGATCAAGGTCGTCGCGATCGCCGCGTTCATCGTGGTGGGCGGTCTCGCGGTGTTCGGGCTGCTGCCGGGCGCCGACACCGAGAAGGCCGGGCTGGCCAACCTGACCGACCAGGGCGGGTTCCTGCCCCACGGCGCGGGCGCCATCCTCATCGGTGTGCTGCTGGTCGTCTTCTCCTTCATGGGCAGCGAGATCGCCACGCTGGCCGCCGGGGAGACGGAGGACCCGCAGAAGGCGGTGACCAAGTCCACCAACAGCATCATCTGGCGGATCGGCGTCTTCTACCTCGGGTCGATCTTCGTCGTGGTGACCCTGCTGCCGTGGAACGACCCGTCGATCAAGGAGAAGGGCTCCTACGTGGCCGCCCTGGACTCCCTGGGGATCGCGCACGCCGGGCAGATCATGAACTTCATCGTGCTGACCTCGGTGCTGTCCTGTCTCAACTCCGGTTTGTACACCGCGTCGCGGATGGCGTTCTCGCTGGGTGAGCGCGGGGACGCGCCGCGCTCGTTCGGCCGTACGAACGCGCGGGGCGTGCCGATGGTGGCCATCCTGTCGTCGGTGGTCTTCGGGTTCGTCGCGGTCATCTTCAACTACTTCTTCCCCGAAGGTGTCTTCCTCTTCCTGGTCAACTCCTCCGGTGCGGTCGCCCTGTTCGTGTGGCTCGTCATCTGCTTCTCCCAGCTGCGCATGCGGCGGATCATCGAGCGGGAGACGCCGGAGAAGCTCGTCGTGAAGATGTGGCTGTACCCGTATCTGACGTGGGCCACCATCGGGCTGATCCTCTTCGTCCTCGGCTACATGCTCACCGACACCGAGCACGGCAACCGCGAGATCCTGCTGCTGTCGCTGCTGGTCGCGGCGGTCGTCGTCGGCATCGCGCTGGTGAAGGAGAAGGTCGGTGCCGGGAAGGTCGGTGCCGGGAAGGCCGCCGGCGAGGTGTCCGACCAGGTGCGCTGATCTCTTCGAGGTCCGGGGGTCCGGTGGCGGTTCGTCCGCCGCCGGGCCCCTTTTTCGTGCCGGTCGGGGGCCTAGAGAGGGGCCTGTAGAGGGGCCTATAGAGGGGTGAAGCTCTCCTCGACCTTCTCGTAGACCGGGAGGGCGCGGTCCTCGATGTCGGGGTGGTACCAGGTGGTGAGCTGGTAGGACTTGCCGCCGGTGTTGAAGCCCAACGAGCGGACGCGCCAGGGCAGTTCCTGGGCCGTGACGGTGTACTCCCACACGACGGCGGGCTCACCGCGGAACTCGGTCTCCTCCAGCCTGATCCGCTGGTATCCCGGCCCCTGGCTGGTGCTCTTCTCCTTCTTCCGCCACTGCTCCAGCAGGTCGCCGCGTGCGAGGGAGGCCTTGCCGACGATCTCCTGCCGGGCGTCCGGCGAGGTGTAGTGCACTTCCGCGCCGGCGTGCACCTCACGGGAGAAGCCGTCGGGTGGGACCCAGGCGAAGACACCGGCCTCCGTACGGGCGCCCGGGGGGAGTTTCGGCGGGCGGGAGGTGCCGGCGACGGTGGGAGAGGGGGACGGGCCGGGGGGCGAGGAGGTCGTCGACGACGCCTTGTCGCCCGTGCCGTCGGGCGAGCCGTTCATCGTCGGTACGACGACCGCGGCCACGGCGGCGGTCACGGCCACGGCGGCGGCCGCGACGAGGCCGATACGGCGGTGGTCGCGCCGGGGGCCTACGGGGCTCGCGGGATCGTCCGGTTCCGTACGGCTGGACGGCACGGGCGGGCCCGGGAGTTCGCCGGGGGGCATGGGGGCGGGCGTGGGACCGGGTGTGGGGAGGGGCGTCGGGCTGGGCCTGGGCCGGGTCGGTAGGTCGCTGTCGGCGGAGGGTGCGGGGGCCTCCGGCGAGGGGGCGGGGTTGGGGTGGTGGGAGGCCGCCGGGGGTTGGGATGCGGAGGGTTGCGGGGGTGGGGGCGGGGTGCGGCGGCGGACGGGGGTGGTGGCTCGGTCGGGTTCCGGGGTGGAACGGGCTGTGGGGGTGGGGTGCCGGATGGGCGAGGGGGGTGTCGGCTCGGGTGCCGGGGCGGAGCGTTCTGTGGGGGTGGGGCGTCGTGCGGGAGAAGGGGGTGTCGGCTCGGGATCCGGGGCGGTGCCGGGTGGCGGTGGTGGGTTTCCGGTCGGTGGCCTCGGCCTCTCCTCTATCGGCGCCGGGGGGGTCGCGATCGGCCTGTCGGGGGCGGGCGTGGGATTCGCGATGCCGGAATTCGTTTCGTCGCGGCGCGCTGTGGCGTCTTCGGTTCCGGGATCCGGGGCGGTCAGGTCACCCGGCTCACTCAATTCGCTTGGTTTACCTGGTTCACCGGGTTCGCCCGGGGAAGCCGGCTCACCTGCGACCTCTTCTTCCGCCGATGTCGGCCGTCCCGGCTCCGTGGGCGCCGAGATCGGCGGCGGGGCGAGCGGCGTGGGGGTGGCCACGGTGCGCAGTGTCTCGGTGAGTTGGGGCAGGTCGGGGCGGGCCTCCGGGTCCTTGGCCAGGAGGGCGGCCAGGAGGTGCTGGAGGGGGCCCGCGGCTGCGGGGAGTTCGGGCTCCTCGTAGAGGACGGCGTGGAGGGTGGCGAGGGTGGTGGTGCGGGAGAAGGGGGAGCGTCCGCCGAGGGCCGCGCAGAGCGTGGCGCCGAGGGACCAGAGGTCGGAGGGCGGGCCCTGGGGGCGGCCGGAGATCCGCTCGGGGGCCATGTAGTCGGGGGAGCCGACGAGCATGCCGGCCATGGTGAGGGCCTCGGCGTTCTGGATGGCGGCGATACCGAAGTCGGTGAGGACGGCCCGGTGGGCACCCGTGCGCTTGATGAGGACGTTGGCCGGTTTGATGTCGCGGTGCAGGACGCCCTGGGCGTGCACCTGGCCCAGCGCGTCGACGAGTTCGAGACCGATCCGGGCCGTGTCGTACGGGTCCAGGGGGCCGTTCTCCGCCACCAGCCGTTCCAGGGAGCGGCCGTCGATGAGTTCCATGACGATCCAGAGCCGTTCGCCCGCGTCGACCACGTCGTAGACGCGCACGACGTTGGGGTGGTCGATCCGGGCTGTGGCCCTGGCCTCGCGCAGGGTTCGCTCGCGTCGGGTGCGGCTGTCCTCCGGGTCCTGACCGTCGATGCGCATTTCCTTGACGGCCACCTGCCGGTCGAGTATTTCGTCGATGGCCCGCCAGACCCGGCCCATTCCGCCCTGGCCGATACATTCGACCAGTCGATATCGGTCGGCCACGATAAGACCCGGAACACCACCCCGTGTTATTTCCGGCACCCCCATGCCCCCCTTCGGCAACCCTTTCACGACTGACCGCACGCGCCACAGCGGAACCACATCGTCGCGCATTGGTCACACTTCGTGCCGCACCAGCATAGTGCCGGGAAATCTTGTGGTACCTCTTCATAGGCCGCGAATTCAGGCACGGCCAGGGGGACCCGAGGGGGATGGAACATGAGTTCTCATCGTAAGGCTGCCATCGCCGGATCGCTGCTCACCGCGTCGTTCACGTCGGTGATGATCCTCGGCTTCACGGCCTCGGCGGAGGACGAGGGGGGATTGAGCAATCATGGCGGAAAGGCCGTGGACGCGGCACCGGTGGACGTAAAGCTCTCGACGCTGCTGTCCAAGGAGATCAAAGTCGACAACAAGTCCGGGGAAACAGATATCACCGGCGTCGTGAAGAACGAGGGCGGCAAGGCGAGCGGGGAAATTCGCATGCTCGTGGTCGGTTTCGACGGTCTGACGGTCAAGAACGTGAAGGGTTGTTCGGCAATTCCGGAGGGGGATCTTCCCGACGGCGCGAACAGCGGTTTCGCGTGCGCGATCGACGATCTGGCGGCCGGAAAGTCGAAGACCTATGCGATAGACGCCACGTACGACCTGGGGAAGCAGGGCAAGATCTGTCTGCCCGTGCAGAACGCCGACGGCTCGAAGACGTACTGGCAGCAGGGGCCGGTCCCGTTCGGCACGACCAACCAGGCACCGAACGAGCCCGCCACGCCGCTGCTGCTCGGCACCGACAACAGTCCGGTCACCCCCGGCGGGGATGACGGTGACGGCGACAGCGGTGGCAGCGGCGGGGGCGGGGGCGGGAAGGACGGCAAGGACGGCAAGCCGGGCGAGTTGCCGCAGACCGGGCCGGCCGACCGCGTCCTGCCGCTGGGCATGGCGGGCGCCGCGCTCATCTCCGCCGGGGCCGCGGGTCTGTGGTGGAACCAGCGGCGGGCCCGGCAGGAGTCCTGACCCGGGACGCCGGAAGGCCCGGCGCCCGTTCAGCGGCGGTGAGCCGACGGGGTCACTTCTTCAGCAACTTCCATGCCGTCGGCAGCAGGCCCATGGCCAGCACGACCTTGATGGCGTCGCCGATCAGGAAGGGGGTGAGGCCGAGCGCGACGGCGGAGGAGAGGCTGATGTCGGCGGTGGCGGCGAGGTACGGGACGCCGACGGCGTAGATGATCGCCTCGCCGACGAGCATCGTGCCGGCCATCCGCAGCGTGGAGCGGTCGCCACCCCGACGGGCCAGGGCGCCCACGGCGGCGACCGCCAGGATCATGCCGAGGATGTAGCCGAAGGAGACGCCGACGCCGGACGTGCCGTTCGCGAACCACGGCACGCCGGCCAGGCCGGCCAGCGCGTACAGCGCGAGGGAGGCGACACCCCGGCCCGCGCCGAGGGTGGTGCCGACGAGCAGGGCCGCGAAGGTCTGGCCGGTGACCGGGACCGGCGAGCCCGGCACGGGCACCGCGATCTGGGCGGCGAGCCCGGTGAGCGCGGCGCCGCCCACCACGAGCGCGATGTCGCGGGCGCGGACGCCGGAGAAGGGCAGACGGTCGGCGAGGACCTCGCCGGGGCGGACTGACGTGGCGGCGGCAGTGCTCATGTTGGGCTCACTCCGGGCGGGTGACGGTGGCGGGGACTCGGTGACGCTATCCCAGGCCCCGCGCGCCGGGCACCGTCAGCGGTCGACAAAGGGAGGAACGACGGCTTGGTGGGCTTCACACAAAGGATGCGGGTTACACCCGGTACGACGTGACACCGGTCACTGAGGTGGCGCGGCTGGGGCCCTGACGGGACGTCGTCTCCCATCTGTAGGGTTTCACCAATCGGGTCGGAGGCGTGGACGGGTGCCGTCTCGCCCGTCGGTCGCCGTCTGGGCAGCGGTGGGCCGTTTTGCTAGCTTCGGACGCATGGTTGCCCAGGCCCGGTACTTCTCGTCGCGTCGCTACGTCGACCTGCGACGCGTGGGCGCGGCCACCTGTCGCCGACCCGGGTGAGGCGGCTCCGGCACGCCTCGCCTTCCGTGAGGCGCAGTGTCGGACCCGTTCCCGAGGATGATCGCCATGCCGCGTGCCGCGACAGCACCCACCCTTCACGTTCCCTCAACTCCCGCTCCTTCGGGCGCCCTTCGGGCCGCTCCCCCGTCGGCGTCCCCCTCCGCCGCCGGGTCTCCGGTTCCGCGTGCCGCCGACAGTGACCGGCGAAGGACCAGTGCCAGCGTGGTCCTGCGGTCCGTGCTGGAGCACGGTCCCGTGGCACGCAGCATCATCGCCCGCGTGACGGGGCTGTCGCCGGCCTCGGTGACCGACTACTGCGCCCGGTTCACCGGCCTCGGGCTCATCCGTGAGGCCGAGCCGCCCCGGCGCTCCAAGGGGGCGGGGCGTCCGCACGTTCCCCTCGACCTGGACGACTCCCGGTTCGTGGTGGGCGGGGTGCATGTGGCCGTCCCGTTCACGACGGTCGCCCTGCTCGATCTGCGCGGACGGGTGCTCGTGGAGCGGCGGTTGAAGCACGCGTCCACCGAGCCGGGCCCGGTCCTGGCGCGGGCCGCCGACGAACTCCGGGCCCTGCTGGACGCGACGCCGGGCTGCCGGGCCCTGGCCGTCGGCTTCGCGGCCGGCGGCTGGGTGGACCGGGAGAGCGGGACCGTCGTCGAGCATCCGCTGCTGGGCTGGCGTGAGGTGCCGGTGCGCGAGGTGCTCGGCGCCCTGACCGGGCTGCCGGTCCATGTGGACGGGCACGCACGGGCGTTGGTGGGTGCCGAGCAGTTGTTCGGGCGGGCGCGGGGCAGCCGGAGTGTGCTGCATCTGTTCGTCGGCAACATGGTCGACGCAGCGTTCGCGACCAACGACGAGGTGCACCACGGGCCGCGCTCGCAGGCCGGGTCGGTCGCCCATCTACCGTTGCCCGGCGGCACCGAGCCCTGCGACTGCGGGCGGGTCGGCTGCCTCCAGGTCGAGTTGAGCGAGCGGACGCTGTGCCGGCGTGCCCGGGAGGCCGGGGTCATCGACGGGGCGAACCCGACGCGGGTGCTGGCCGCCGCCGCGGACGGCGACGCCACGGCCGTACGGCTGCTGGTGGAACGGGCCCGGATGGTGGGCCGGGCGGCGGAGTTGCTGCTCGACGTGCTGAACCCGGAGACCGTGGTCGTCACCGAGATCGGGGTGATGGGCCGAGAGGACTGTCTCGCCGCGTTGCACGAGGTGGTCGGGGCGGGCCGGGCGGCGGCCGTGGGGCCGACGAGCTTCCCCGACTCGGTGCTGGCGACGGCGGGCGGGGCGGTGGCCCTGGACGTGTTGTTCCGGGATCCGCTGGGGTCCGTGGAGCGTCTGGAGCATGCCTCGGCCGGGGTCGGTTAATTCAGAAACTCCGAATGTTGACAGGCCTTGTCGAAGACCGGGAACATCGTATTCATGCTGCTCACGAGTTGTCGCACCCTCTGTTGCTGACACGTTGACGTCCCGGAGTGCCCCTCGCACTCCGGCCTACGCGGCACTTCTTCCTGCGTGAAATTCACTTCCGCGGCTCCCTGCTGTCCCGCCCTTTTCCGCGGTTTCTCCGTGCGCGATTCCGTGCGCAGTCCCACCGTTCACCTCTGGGGGTTCTCCCATGCCTTCTTCCGCCGCGCCCGGTTTCGACCGGCGACTCTTCCTCACCTCTCTGCTCGGCGTCACGGCCGCGGCGGCCGGGCTCAGCGGCTGCGCCGACAGCAGCGCGGCGACCGCCGCCACGGCAGCCGACGCACCGCTGCTCACCAAGGTCCCCTCGGGTACGAGCCTGAAGATCTCCTCGTTCCAGAATCAGCAGGAGTTGCAGCTCAAGCTCGCGAAACTCGACGATCTTCCGTTCAGGGTGAGCAGTTGGGCGAACATCGGCGCCGGTCCCGATGTCATCAACGCTTTTCGTTCGGGTTCGCTGGACGTCGCCAACAATGCGGGAATCCCGCCGATCCAGGCGTACTACCAGGGATACGACGCGAAGATCGTCGCGATCAACATCACCCGGAAGCCGAACTATCTCTTCGCCACCAAACCCGGCAGCGACATCACCACGGTGAAGGATTTCCGGGGCAAGAAGCTCGCCTTCTCCCAGGGGCAGGCCCAGGGCGTCGTCCTCCTGCGGGCGCTGAAGGAGGCGGGGCTCGCCTACGACGACGCCGAGTTGGTCCCGCTGACCAGCAACCAGTTCCTGACCGCCCTCCAGTCGGGCCAGGTGGACGTCGCGCCGCTCGCCAACCAGCAGGCGCCCGCCTATCTCCAGCAGTACGAGTCCAAGGGCGCCCGCACGATCCCCACCGACGTGGTGGACCTGCTCAGCCTGCTGTGGGCGCCGGCCTCCGTGCTGGGCGACTCCGCGAAGGCCGCCGCCGTCGCCGCGTACATCCCGTACTGGGCGAAGGGCGCGGTCTGGCAGTACGAGAACCCGGACATCTGGAACGAGGAGTTCTACGTGAAGACCCAGAACCTGACGTCCGCCCAGGCCGAGTCGATCAGCGAGCTCGCCAACAAGCCGCTGTTCCCGCCGAGTTGGGACGAGGCCATCAAGTGGGAGCAGGAGACCGCCGATCTGCTGGCGGAGGGCGGCTTCGTGAAGAAGTTCGACGTGGGCACGCTCTTCGACCGGCGGTTCGAGGGGATCGCCGCGAAGGCCGTGACCGCGGAGTACCGGAAGTGAGCGCCGTGACCACGGGCGCCGCCGCGGGCGCGGAGGCCGCCGAGACGACGGCGACCGACAGGACTGCGGTGGGCGCCGCGACCGTGGCGGTCGTAGACGAGACCGTCCAGGTGCGCAGGCGTCGCCGTCTCTCCCCCGGTAAGCGGCTGCCCGCCTCCCGGCTGGTCGGGCCGGTGTTGTTCCTCGTCCTGTGGGCCGCCGCCTCCGCTGCCGGTCAGCTCGACCCGGCGGCGATCCCGGCGCCCTGGACGGTGTTGGAGACCGGGGTCCGGCTGTGGACCGACGGGACGCTGACGACGGACATCGTGACCTCGTTGCAGCGGGCCGGGTCCGGGTTCGCGATCGGGCTGACCGCCGGGATCGTGCTCGCCCTGGCCTCCGGGCTGAGCCGGACCGGCGAGGCACTGATCGACGGAACCGTGCAGCTCAACCGGGCGATCCCGACGCTGGGTCTGATCCCTCTGTTCATCCTCTGGCTGGGCATCGGCGAGACCTTCAAGATCGCGATCATCGCCATCGTCGTCTACATCCCGATCTACCTCAACACCCATGCGGCGCTGGCCGGGATCGACAGCCGTTTCGTCGAACTCGCCGAGGTGCAGGGGCTGTCGCGGTTCCAGTTCGTCCGGCAGATCGTCGTTCCCGGCGCGCTGCCCGGCTTCTTCGTGGGCCTGCGGCTCGGGGTGACCGGCTCCTGGCTGGGCCTGGTCGTGCTGGAGCAGATCAACGCCACCAACGGACTCGGCTACATGATGTTCCAGGCCACCAACTACGGCCAGAGCGACGTCATCCTCGTCGGCCTGGCCGTCTACGGGATCTTCGGTCTGGTCTCCGACAGCGCGGTCCGTCTCATCGAACGGAGGGTGCTGTCATGGCGACGCACACTGAGCAGCTGACAGCCACACCCGCAGCGGCGGCCACGGCCACGGTCGACCGCCCCGCCGTACAACTGCGCGAACTGACGCGGTCGTTCGACGGACGCAAGGTGCTCGACGGTGTCGATCTCGACATCCCCGCCGGGCAGTTCGTCGCCCTGCTTGGGCACAGCGGCTCCGGCAAGAGCACCCTGCTGCGGGCGGTCGCCGGGCTCGACCACGAGGTGGCGGGCAGCGGCCGGCTGACCGCGCCGACCAGGGTGTCCGTCGTCTTCCAGGACTCCCGGCTGCTGCCCTGGCGCCGCGTCCTCGACAACGTGCTGCTCGGCGCGGAGGGCAAGGACGCCGCCGACAAGGGCCGCGCGGCCCTCGCCGAGGTGGGCCTCAAGGGCCGCGAGCGCGCCTGGCCGAACGAGCTGTCCGGCGGTGAGGCCCAGCGCGCGGCGCTGGCCCGCTCCCTCGTCCGTGAGCCCGAACTGCTGCTCGCCGACGAGCCGTTCGGCGCGCTCGACGCGCTCACCCGGATCAGGATGCACACCCTGCTGCGGCAGTTGTGGGAGCGGCACCGGCCTTCCGTGCTGCTCGTCACCCACGACGTCGACGAGGCGATCGTGCTCGCCGACCGGGTCCTCGTGCTCGAACAGGGCCGCATCGGCCTCGACCTGACCATCGACCGCCCGCACCCGCGCTCCTACCGGGATCCCCTGCTGGGCGAGTACCGGGAGCGGCTGCTGGCCGCGCTCGGTGTGACGGAGGACCACCAGTGACCGGCTACGCAGAACCACCAGTGAACCGGGAGAACAGACACGTGCCGCCCCGACAGCTCCATCTCAACGCCTTCCTGATGAACACCGGGCACCACGAGGCCTCGTGGCGGCTGCCCGAGTCCGACCCGTACGCGCACGTCGAGCTGGACCACTACGTGCGCCTCGCCCGGATCGCGGAACGCGGTACGTTCGACTCGCTGTTCCTGGCCGACGGGCCGCAGTTGTGGGGCAGCGTGGGCCAGCGTCCGGCGGGCGCCCTGGAACCGCTCACCCTGCTGACCGCGCTGGCGACGGCCACCGAGCACATCGGTCTGATCGCCACCGCCTCCACCTCCTACAACTCCCCCTACAACCTGGCCCGCAAGTTCGCCTCGCTCGACATCCTCAGCGGCGGCCGGGCCGGCTGGAACATCGTCACCACCGCCGGCGCCGAGGCGGCCCGCAACTTCGGTCTGGACGCCGAGCCCGCGCACGCCCAGCGGTACGCGCGGGCCGCCGAGTTCCTCGACGTGGCGCTGAAGCTCTGGGACAGCTGGGAGGACGACGCGATCGTCGCCGACAAGGAGACCGGCGTCTGGGGCGACGACAGGAAGATCCATCCGCCCCGGCACCGGGGGACGTACTTCAGCGTCGAGGGCCCGCTCAACGTGCCGCGCTCGCCGCAGGGTTACCCGCTGCTGGTGCAGGCGGGGTCCAGCGAGGACGGCAAGGCGTTCGCCGCGCGGTACGCGGAGGCCGTGTTCACCGCGCAGCAGACCGTCGAGGACGCGCGGGCGTTCTACGCCGACCTCAAGGCCCGTACGGTCGCGGCCGGCCGGGACCCCGAGCACATCAAGGTGCTGCCCGGGATCGTCCCCGTGCTCGGATCGACGGAGGCCGAGGCACGGGCCGCCGAGCAGGTCCTGGAGGACCACATCGTGTACGCGCACGGCGTGGGCAATCTGGAGCGGCTGCTGCAACTGCCCTCCGGTTCGCTGGAGTTGGACGCCCGGCTGCCCGCCGATCTGCCGCCGGAGAGCGCGATCGAGGGCGCCAAGAGCCGCTACACCCTCGTCGTCGAGCTGGCCCGGCGCGACCGGCTCACCGTGCGGGAGCTGATCGGGCGGCTGGGCGGCGGGCGCGGGCACCTCACGTTCGCCGGGACGCCCGAGCAGGTGGCCGACACGATCGAGACCTGGTTCACGCAAGGCGCCGCCGACGGCTTCAACATCATGCCCGCGGTGCTGCCGTCCGGCCTCGACGCCTTCGTCGAGCACGTCGTCCCGATCCTGCGCGCCCGCGGTCTGCTCCGCACCGAGTACGGGCCGCGCCGGACCCTGCGGGACCGCTACGGCCTGCCGCGTCCCGCCAACCAGCACGTGGGCGCGGCCGCGTCCTCGTCAGCCCCGGCCTCCGCCTCCACTCCCGCCCTCGTCTGAACCCTCCCGAGCCCGGCCCCGAAAGGAACCACACCATGGCCATCGACATCCGCAAGGTCACCGGGAACATCGGTGCCCGAGTCTCCGGCGTCGACATCGCCCGGCCCCTCGACCAGGCGACGGTCGCGGCGCTGCGCGAGGCGCTCAACGTCCACAAGGCGCTCGTCTTCGACGACGTGAACCTCGACGACGACGGTCACCAGGCCTTCGTCCGGCACTTCGGCGACATCACCACCGCCCATCCGACGGTGGCCGCCGTCGAGGGCGCCGCGAACGTCCTGCCCGTGGACAGCGAGCGGGGCCGCGCCAACCACTGGCACACCGACGTCACGTTCGTCCTCAACCCGCCGCAGGCCACCACCCTGCGCAGCATCACGATCCCGCCGTACGGCGGCGAGACACTGATCGCCAACGCGGCGGCGGCCTACCGGGACCTGCCCGAGCCGCTGCGGCGACTGGCCGACGGCCTGTGGGCCGAGCACACCAACGACTACGACTACGCGGTGCCCGACGAGGAGATCGACGCGGAACAGGCCGAGCAGCGCGCCCGGTTCACCTCGATCACGTACCGCACGGCCCACCCGGTCGTGCGCGTCCACCCGCTGACCGGTGAACGCGGGCTGTTCATCGGCGGGTTCGCGCAGCGGATCGTGGGCCTGTCGCTCGGCGAGTCCCGCAAGGTCCTCGACCTGCTCCAGTCGTACGTGACCCGGCCGGAGAACGTGCTGCGGCACCGCTGGTCGGAGAACCAGCTCGTCGTCTTCGACAACCGCATCACCCAGCACTACGCCATCGACAACTACGACGGTCTGCCGCGCCGACTGCACCGGGTGACCGTCGCCGGTGACGTCCCGGTGGGCATCGAGGGCAAGGAGAGCTACTCGATCGAGGGGGACGCCTCGCACTACACGTCCGTGGCCGCCCGGGAGGAGGTCACTGCCGTAGCCGCGTAGTCACCTTCCGTGCCGGTCGCGTCCGGATAGCGGACAGCCCCTCCGCACGATGGAGGGGCTGTCCAGACTGTCGGCGTTTTTGCCGATCTCACGCATTGGACGAACCGCGCCCATGCCCAGCACCTCCGTCAAGGCCCCACAAGAGCCCGACGCGTCCCTGTCCCACGGCCTCAAGCAGCGCCACCTCTCGATGATCGCCCTCGGCGGTGTGATCGGCGCGGGCCTCTTCGTCGGGTCCGGGGCGGGCATCGCCGCCGCCGGTCCGTCGATCGTCCTCGCGTACGCGCTCTCCGGGCTTCTCGTCATGCTGGTGATGCGGATGCTCGGTGAGATGTCCGCCGCGTACCCCTCCTCGGGCTCCTTCTCCGCGCACGCCGAGCGCGCCATCGGTCCGTGGGCTGGCTTCACGGCCGGCTGGTCGTTCTGGGTGCTGCTCTGCACGGCCGTGGGCCTGGAGGGCATCGGCGCCGCGAAGATCGTGACGGGGTGGCTGCCCGGGACGCCCGAGTGGGCCTGGGTGGCGCTGTTCATGCTGGTGTTCCTCGGCACCAACCTGGCCGCGGTGAAGAACTTCGGCGAGTTCGAGTTCTGGTTCGCCGCGCTGAAGGTCGGTGCGATCTCCCTGTTCCTGGTGCTGGGTGTGCTGGCCGTCGCCGGTGTCCTGCCCGGCACCGACGCGCCCGGCCTCACCAACCTCACCGGCGAGGGCGGTCTGCTGCCGGGCGGCGCCGACGGCCTGGTCATCGGCCTGTTGGCGTCGATCTTCGCGTACGGCGGTCTGGAGACCGTGACGATCGCGGCGGCCGAGTCCGAGGACCCGGTGAAGGGCGTGGCCACGGCGGTCCGTACGGCGATGTGGCGCATCGCCCTCTTCTACATCGGCTCCATGGCGGTCATCGTCACCCTCGTCCCGTGGGACTCCAAGGAGGTCGTGGAGAAGGGCCCGTACGTCGCCGCCCTGGACCATCTGGGCATCCCCGGCGCCGGTCAGGTGATGAACGTGGTCGTGCTGGTGGCCCTGCTGAGCGCGATGAATGCCAACATCTACGGCTCGTCCCGGATCGCCTACTCGCTGGTGGCGCGGGGGCAGGGCCCGAAGGTGATCGGCCGGGTCTCGGGCGGGGTCCCCCGGATCGCGGTGCTGGCCTCCAGCGTCTTCGGCTTCCTCTGCGTCCTGCTGAGCTACTGGCGCCCCGACGACGTCTTCCCCTGGCTCCTCAACATGATCGGCGCGGTCGTCCTCGTCGTCTGGATCCTCATCGCCGTCTCGCAGTTGCTCCTGCGCCGGCGTATCGAGCGTGAGGCCCCGGAGCGGCTGGTCGTGCGGATGTGGGCGTTCCCCTGGCTGACGTGGGTGGCGCTCGCGGGGATGGCCGCGATCTTCGTCCTGATGGCCCGGGAGCCGGGGACGCGGACGCAGTTGTACTGGACGGGCGGGATGACGCTGGTCCTGGCGGTGGTCGGGTACGCCCGGCAGCGGGTGCGCGCCACGCGCTGACCTCGGGGCGGCGAACGCCGGCATCGCACGCACACACTTCAGGGCCCTCGCGCGGAGGACGGACGGTCGGTTCGCGCGAGGGCCCTTTCGCGTGCCCGGGCACGCCCCCACAGTCTCTTGCTGCTAGCGTGCACTTGCAAGTACTTTGCAATAAGAGGTCGGAGGGGACCCCCATGCCCGTCTACACGCTTCCCGAACTGCCGTACGACTACGCGGCCCTGGCGCCCGTGATCAGCCCCGAGATCATCGAGCTGCACCACGACAAGCACCACGCGGCGTACGTCAAGGGAGCCAACGACACGCTGGAGCAGCTGGCCGAGGCGCGGGACAAGGAGACCTGGGGGGCGATCAACGGCCTGGAGAAGAACCTGGCCTTCCACCTCTCCGGCCACATCCTGCACTCGATCTACTGGCAGAACATGACCGGTGACGGCGGCGGCGAGCCACTGGAGAAGGACGGCGTCGGCGAGCTGGCGGACGCGATCGCCGAGTCCTTCGGCTCCTTCGAGGGCTTCAAGGCCCAGTTGACCAAGGCGTCGGCGACCACGCAGGGCTCGGGCTGGGGTGTCCTCGCCTACGAGCCGCTCAGCGGGCGGCTGGTCGTCGAGCAGGTCTACGACCACCAGGGCAACGTCGGCCAGGGCTCCACCCCGATCCTGGTCTTCGACGCCTGGGAGCACGCCTTCTACCTGCAGTACAAGAACCAGAAGGTCGACTTCATCGACGCCATGTGGGCCGTCGTCAACTGGCAGGACGTGGCCCGCCGTTACGCCGCCGCCAAGTCACGCGCGGATGTGCTGCTGCTGACCCCCTGAGGCCGGTGACCGAGACGCCCTGCTCGTGATCGTCTTCTCAACCTTCACCGGGCAGGCGGAAAGAGGCAGAACCCCCGCGAGGACGTGACTCGCGGGGGTTCTCGCCGTCAAGGCCGGAAAAACGCCACGGCGGGACGCGTTCCGGTCTGACCGCTTCCTCGGCTTTCGCCCTATGCTCCCGTTTCCAGCCGGATTCCCGATCCGGCGGACCGGACCGGGAGGTCGTATGGACGTGAGTTACAAGCACTGCCCTCCGTGCGGCGGCGGCAAGCCCCTGCCCTTCCACAAGGCGGACAAAGAAGTACGGCAGTACCTGGAGTCCCTGGGCAAGAACCCGGCCGGCTGGTGGCGCTGCGCCAACCACGGCGAGAAGGGCCGCTGCCTGTTCGTCCAGCCGTACGGCAAACAGAGCGAGGGGCTGTCCCTCCCGGAGTCCTTCCGGTGACCAAACCACCGGGCGCCCTACGGCGAGTGAGCCGAAGGAGCGCGCCGATACAGGCTTCTGCGCCCCGGAGGCGAACCGAGCCCTAAAGAAGGTTGCTGAAGTCGGGACCCTGGGTGCGGGAGCGCTTGATCTCGTAGAAGCCGGGGACCGAGGCGACGAGGAGGGTGCCGTCCCAGAGCCGGGCGGCCTCCTCGCCCTTCGGGGCGGGGGTGACGACCGGGCCGAAGAAGGCGATCTGCTCGCCGTCGGCGCCGGGGACGGCGATGACAGGCGTGCCGACGTCCTGGCCGACCTTGTCGATGCCCTCCTTGTGGGAGGCGCGCAGCTGCTGCTCGTACGGGGTGGAGTCCCAGTGGTCCATGAGGGAGTCGGGCAGGCCGACGTCCTTCAGGGCGGCCGCGACCGTCTCCTTCTCCGGGCCCTCGCCCTGGTTGTGGATACGGGTGCCGAGCGCGGTGTAGAGGTCGCCGAGGACCTCGGCGCCGTGCTCCTCCTGAGCGGCTATGACGATCCGTACCGGACCCCACGCCTTCTTCTCCAACAGCTCGCGGTACTCCTCGGGAAGCTCGTCGATCTTGGGCTCGTTCAGTACCGCGAGGCTCATCAGGTGCCAGCGGACCTCGATGTCCCGGACCTTCTCCACCTCCAGGACCCAGCGCGAGGTCATCCAGGCCCAGGGGCACAGCGGGTCGAACCAGAAGTCGACGGGGGTCTTGCCGGAGGTCTGCTCGGTCATGGTTCTCCTCAAAGGGATACGAAGGCGGTGCCGGAGTGGTGCTGGCTCGGTCTACCGGGCGACAACCCGGCAACACCGGAGACCGCCCAGGCCATTCCCGCACCGCATGGCAGGATCGGGATGTCCGCATACTGAACACACCCCGAGGGAGTGCCGCCCGTGCCCGGTGAGAATCTGACCCGTGACGAGGCCCAGGAGCGGGCCGCGCTGTTGTCCGTCGACGGTTACGAGGTCTCCCTCGACCTGCGGTCCGCCGTCGGGGACCCCGGCGACCTCGCCGGCGAACCGCGCACCTTCCGGTCGGTGACGACGATCCGCTTCCGGTGCGCCGACCCGGGCGCCACGAGCTTCGCCGATCTGGTCGCGCCGCGGGTGACGGCCGTCTCCCTCAACGGCAAGGACCTCGACCCGAGCGAGGTCTTCGACGGCTCCCGGATCACCCTCGACGACCTGGCCGCCGAGAACGAGCTGGTGGTCGACGCCCAGTGCGCCTACTCCCGCACCGGCGAGGGCATGCACCGCTTCGTCGACCCCGAGGACGGCGAGGTCTACCTCTACACCCAGTACGAGCCGGCCGACTCCCGCCGGGTCTTCGCGAACTTCGAGCAGCCGGATCTCAAGGCACCGTACCGCTTCGAGGTGCGCGCACCCGAGGGGTGGGTCGTGTGGAGCAACGGGGTCGGTGAACAGGCGGACGGCGTGTGGCGCTTCGCGGAGACCAAGCCGATCTCGACGTACATCACGGCGATCGTCGCGGGCCCGTACCACTATGTGACGGACACCTACGAGCGGACCTTCGAAGACGGTACGCAGCTGGAGATCCCCCTCGGCGCGATGTGCCGCAAGGGTCTCGCCCCCTACTTCGACTCCGACGACGTCTTCCTGATCACCAAGCAGGGCCTGGACTTCTTCCACGACCACTTCGACTACCCGTACCCGTTCGGGAAGTACGACCAGGCGTTCGTGCCCGAGTACAACCTCGGCGCGATGGAGAACCCGGGACTGGTCACCTTCCGCGAGGAGTTCATCTTCCGGGGCAAGGTCACCCGGGCGTCGTACGAGCGGCGGGCCAATGTGATTCTGCACGAGATGGCGCACATGTGGTTCGGCGACCTGGTGACCATGGTGTGGTGGGACGACCTGTGGCTGAAGGAGTCCTTCGCGGACTTCATGGGTTCCTTCTCGATGGTCGAGGCCACCCGCTTCACAGGCGGCTGGGTCACCTTCGCCAACAACCGCAAGGCCTGGGCGTACCGCGCCGACCAGCTGCCCTCCACCCACCCGATCACGGCCGACATCCGTGACCTGGAGGACGCCAAGCTCAACTTCGACGGCATCACCTACGCCAAGGGCGCCTCCGTGCTGAAGCAGCTGGTGGCGTACGTGGGGCGCGAGGCGTTCCTGGAGGGCGCCCGGCGCTACTTCAAACGGAACGCGTACGGCAACACGAAGCTGAGCGACCTGCTGTCGGTCCTGGAGGAGACCAGCGGGCGGGACATGGCGTCCTGGTCGCGGGCGTGGCTGCAGACGGCGGGGGTCAACTCCCTCACCCCGCAGGTGCTGCTCGACCCCGAGGGCCGGATCGACGAGCTGGCGGTGGTGCAGGAGGCCGCGGAGTCGCACCCCGAGCTGCGGCCGCACCGGGTGGCGATCGGCCTGTACCGGCGGGCGAACGGGGAGGACGGCTCGGGCCCGCTGGAGCGGTACGCGCGGGCCGAGGTGGACGTGGACGGGCCGCGTACGGTCGTCGCCGAGCTGGCGGGGGCCGAGGCGCCGGCGCTGGTGCTGGTCAACGACGACGACCTGACCTATTGCAAGATCCGGTTCGACACGGGGTCGCTGGACACGCTGCGGGCCGGTCTCGGGGACATCACCGACCCGCTGGCGCGGGCGCTGTGCTGGTCGGCGCTGTGGAACCTGACGCGGGACGCGCTGCTGCCGGCGCGGGACTTCGTCGACCTCGTGCTGCGGTTCGCGGGGCGGGAGTCCGACATCGGTGTGCTCCAGATGCTGCACGCCTGGGCCGGCTCGGCGGTCACGCACTACGCGGCGCCGGGGTGGCGGGAGACCGGGGGGCGGCTGCTGGCGGAGGGCGCGCTGCGGGAGCTGCGGGCGGCCGAGGCGGGCAGCCAGCATCAGCTGACGTGGGCCCGGTTCCTCGCCTCGGTGGCCTCGGGCGAGGCCGAACTGGCGGTGCTGCGGGGGCTGTTGGCCGGGACCGAGGAGGTCGACGGGCTGGAGATCGACCAGGAGCTGCGGTGGGCGTTCCTGGAGCCGCTGGCGACGTACGGGGTCGCCGACGAGGGGGTCCTCGCGGCCGAGCTGGCGCGGGACGACACGGCCTCCGGGAAGCGGCACCAGGTGCGGTGCCTGGCGGCACGGCCGTCCGCCGCGGTCAAGGCGCAGGCGTGGGCGTCGGTGGTGGAGTCGGACACGCTGTCCAACGCGTTGGTCGAGGCGACGATCACGGGGTTCTCGCGGCCGTCCCAGCGGGAGTTGGTGGCGCCGTACGCGGTGAAGTACTTCGAGGCGATCGAGCGGGTGTGGGCCGAGCGGTCCATCCAGATCGGGATGGATGTGGTGCGGGGGCTGTTCCCGTCGCTCCAGGACTCGCCCGCGACGCTGGACGCGACGGACGCCTGGCTCGCCTCGCACGAGTCGGCGCCGCCGGCGCTGCGGCGGCTGGTGATCGAGGCGCGGGACGATCTGGGCCGGGCGTTGCGGGGGCAGGAGTGTGACGCGGCGGCGGGGTAACTGCCGCTGGGAACCTGGGTGTTGCGTACCCGGCGCCTGCTGCTGGGCGGGGGTCGGGTGCGCTCACGGCGCTTGCGGGGGTGCCGCCTGCGACCACCCGGGTTCAGGGTTACGAAATTCGGGTAATCAGAGCCGTAACCTTTTTCGACCCCCGTCCGGACCAGCGGATATCGGCACTCGAACGCACGTACTTTAGTGCGGTCTTGTCCGGATTTGTCGACGGGCGTGTAACAGAGGTTCCTGGGCGGGCCCGACGCGGGAACCTCCCGGTCATGACGCACAACACCCCGCTCTCCCCCCGCCCCCTCCGTCGCCTCTCGGACGTCACGCGCCGGGTGCTGACGGCCGCGCAGCTGCGCGCGCAGGGTGTCACCGCGGCCGAGACGAACGAGCAGTGCCGGCCCGGTGGCTCCTGGCAGCAGATCCTGCCGGGTGTGTTCCTGCTGCACCCGGGCCCGCCCACCTCGGAGGAGCGCCTGCACGCGGTGCTCTCGTACGCGGCCCGCTCCCCGTTCCGGGAGACCGTCGCCGGGGCCGCCGGCGTACCGGCCCAGCCGAACGCGGACGAGCCCCGCCCGGCGGCGACTCCCCGCTACACGGACGCGGTGATCACCGGGCTCGCCGCCCTGACGCTGCACGGCTTCGCGTCCGCTCCCCCGCTGCCGTCCCTCGACACGATCGACGTCCTGGTCCCCCGGCTGCGCCGGCTGCGGACCGTGGGGTGCGCGCGGATCGTCCGCACCCCGGCCGTACCGACCCCGACGTACGTGACCGGCCTGCCCGTCGCCCCCGTACCGCGCGCCCTGGCGGACGCGGTCGGCGAGATCTCCGACGCGGCGACCGTGCGCAGGCTGCTGACGGAGGCGGTGCGCGGCGGGCACACCGAACCCGCCGCCGTCATCCGCGAGTTGACGGAGGCGCGGCTGCTGAACCGTCCGCACGTGGCCGACGCGGTGGAGTCGCTGCTCGCGGAGGGGCGGGCCGTCGCGGAGGACCTCCTGTACCGGATGGTCCGCGAACACGCCCTCCCCGACCCGGTCTGGAACGTGGACCTCCGCCTTCCCGGCGGCCCGCACCTCGGCGGCCTCGACGCGTACTGGCCGGAGCAGGCCGTCGCGCTCGAACTGGACACCCGGGCCCCGCGCCAGGAGGACGACGCGCTGTGGTCCGAGTACGCCCGCAAGCGCGAGATGTTGGAACGGCTCGGCATCACCGTCGTCCACGTCACGCCCCGCAAGCTGCGCGACTCCCTGGAACAGCAGGCGGCCGTGGTCCGCACCGCGCTGATGGCGTCGTGCGACCGCGACCCGGCGGCGTACGTCGTGGTGCTTCCCCGGTGATCGGGTAACTCGTACCAACAGGAGGGGAGAGGAAGGGCCGCCGCCCGTTCGGCGGCCCTTCCCCATGTCCACGCCCCCTCATGTCCTCCCGGCGTACGCAGGATAATCGCCTTCCGTACACCGAACGGGGCCCGGTACCCTCAATCGCCGCGGAAGTCGATCATTCGTGCGAACCGCGGACAGTGGTCAATCCGATCCCAGGGGGAAGCATGACGAATCAGGTACTCGGATCCGTGGTCAGAGGCGGGCTCGCGGTGGGGGCGGCCTTCGGGATGGTGCTGCTGTCCAACGGGACGGCGATGGCGGCCGACCGGTGGGTGTACTGGACCGAGGGCAACGACGACATCGAGATCGACCTCCACCGCGACGGCACCTTCCGCGGCTACGGCGTCTTCAACGCCGACCCGTCCGGCCTCGTCAACCCGATCCCCGGAGACGCGTTCCAGGCGTGCGACAAGTACGCCGACGGCAAGGGGATCGAGATCCAGCGGAAGTTCGAGGGCGGCTCCTGGCAGACCATGGCCACCACGCGGGGCATGAACGCGCCCTACTGCTCCCTCTGGGAGACCGACAACATGCCGGAGGAGACCTTCCTGGGCGTCCGCGTCTGCATCGTCGAGGGCACGCACCGGACGTGCTCGGACGACAGGTGGACCTGGGCCTGAGCCGGCGATTCGCCGGTTTTCGTGGTGCATGCCCTAAGGGACGTGGTGCCGAGGCCCTGCGCCGATCACCGCACGAGGCCTAGGTGCCCAAATGTGGTGATTTCCTTACTTCTTACAGAACTCCGCTTCCATGATCGCCTCGCTGTCGCCCGTCCAGTCGCTGTTGAAATTGAAGGCGAGGGAGTGGCTGCCGTCGGTGGTGGTGACGGCCTCGGAGAGGGAGCCGTGAATGCCGCCGCTGTGGCCCCAGAGCTGGACGCCGCAGGAGAGCTTTCGCTCGACAAGGCCGAGGCCGTAGCCGGTCCGTTTGCCGTCGACCCGGACGGTGGTCTTCATCTCGGCGAGTTGCCGCTTCGGCAGGAGCTTGCCGCGCATGAGCGCCGAGTAGAAGCGGTTCAGATCGCCGGGGCTGGCGATCAGTTCGCCCGATGAGTTGGCCGCCGACGGGTTGTACTCCGTGACGTCGTACGTCTTGCCGGTCGTTGTCTCGGCAAGTTTCGAGTAGGCCCGGCTGTGGGGGCCGGGAACCGTGGGGTCGGTGCCGGGGATCTTCGTGCCGTGCAGGCCGAGCGGCTCGATGACGCGGTGGCGGATCTCGTCGCCGTACCAGTTGCCCGTGACCTTCTCGATCACCATCCCGGCCAGGACGTAGTTGGTGTTTGAGTAATTCCAGGAAATACCGGGCGCGAAGTCCGGCTTGTGCTTCGTGGCGATCCCGACCAGTTGCTCCGGTGTCATCGTGCGGTGGCGGTTCTTGAAGAAGCCCTCCGCGAGGAAGAACGCGCGCTGGAAGTCGTCGTCGTCGGTGTAGTTGTAGATGCCGCTGGTGTGGTTGAGGAGCTGGCGGAGTGTGATCCTCCGGCCGTCGTTCCCCTTGCCGCGCACCAGGCCCGGCAGCCACTTGTCCACCTTGTCGTCGAGCGACAGGCGTCCCTCCGCCGCCAGTTGAAGCACCACCGTCGACACGAAAGTCTTGGTGATGCTGGCCGCGCGGAAGCGGTCGTGGGCGCTGCGTGCCTCGCCCGTCCTCAGGTCGCCGACGCCCGAGGTGGCCTTCCAGACGCCCTCCTTGGTCATGGCCTGGAGAGCCACGCCCACGACGCCATCCTTCACATTGGCGTCCATGGCTTCCTGGGTCGCGCCGTGGTCGTCTCTCGCGGGCGCCGCCATGGCCGCCGGTGCGGCCACCGCCACCGCCACGGCCACGGCGATGCCCGCCACCAGACCCCTGCGTGCTGTGCGTGCTGACATGTGGCCCCCCTTCGCACCGACATTCTCGGCGGCTCCGAGAACGTTCGGTCGCGAGGGGGGGACACCGGGACGGGCGGGCAGGTTGAGCAGGTGCGCGCCAGTTGAGCGGTATTTAGCCCTTTCGGAGTACCAGCTCCGTGTTGCGGTCGCCGGGCGTGCCGGTGAGTGTGTCGCGGCGGCCGGGGGCGTTGTAGGAGAGCTCGCGGTACAGGGCGGCGAGGCCGGTCTGCGAGAGGTCGGTGAAGTCGGTGGCGTGCGGGGCGGCCGATTCGATCAGGGTGGTGAACAGGGAGAGCGTGCCGTCCTTGTTGTCCACCAGCTCGATCACCCGGGCGAGTTGCGGAAAGTCGATGTGGGAGGCCGTGGAGATCTCCCAGAAGGAGCCGCCGCCCGCGGCCGAGTGCGGGGTGATGCGGTTGCGGTGACTGTGGCCGTTCACCCAGGCCAGAACGTTGCGGTGGCGACCGAGCAGCGCCAGCACCGCGTCGCCGTCGTGGCGGGCCTCGGTGGGGCGGGCGGGGTCCTTGCGCAGGTTCCGCATCGACTTGCTGGTGTGGTGGCTGAAAACGACGGCGTACGAGCCGTCCTTGGCCGCCTCCTTCAACGTGCGCTCGAGCCACTTGAGCTGGGCCGTGCCGAGCGAGCCCTCGTAGTGGCCGCCGGGGTCGGTGGAGTCGAGGCTGACACCGATGACGTCGTCGGCGATGCGGAAGGCGTAGTACTGGGTGCGGGCGTCGAGGTTGGCCTGGGAGTAGCCGTGACCGACGGGGCCGGGGCCGGTGTGGGCCGGGTCCAGGTGGGCCCTGAGGTACTCCTGCGGGGTGAAGGGCGCCCGGTTCTCGTCCGGGGTGACCGAACGCATCTTCTTCGCCTGGGCCTTGAGCACGGCCTTCCAGTCGGCGCCCCGGGGGTCGCCGCCGCTCTTGACGTTGTCCCAGAGCGCCTTGCCGGCCTTCTCGTCGAGGGTCATCAGCTTCTTGCCGCCGACCGCGAAGTCCGCGAAGAAGGAGTCGCCGGGGGCGTAGCAACCGCCCGGCAGGGAATCGTGGTTGCCGACGGTGGAGTACCAGGGGACGTTCAGGCCGGGGCTGTTGACCTCGCGGATCGCGGCGGCCAGGAAGCCGTTCAGGCGGGGGAAGCCGAGTTGTTTGTCGGCGTCGCGGAGGGCCGCGTCCGGCTGCCAGTAGAGCTTGAGGCCGCTGCTCTGGACGCCCTCGTAGCGGCGCGGGTCACCGGAGTTGGGGGTGACCCGGCCACCGCTCATCACCTTCAGGAACCAGTCCAGCTCGGTCCTGGAGTTGTTGTCGGTGTTGTCGCCGGTCGTCATCACGAAGTGCAGCGGCGAGCCGGTGACCGGGGCGCCGCGCAGCGCGTTCACCCGCTCGACGAGCGAGACCGCGCCGGCCACGGACAGCGCCTCCTGCGGACGCCACGCGCTGGCGGTCTGGGCGCGCAGGTACTCGTAGCGCAGCGGGTGCTGGACGTCCACCACGTGCAGGTCGGTGAACTGCACGAAGGACGCCAGGGCCGTACGGCGCTTCTCGCGGCCGGACTTGGGGGTGGCGAGGTCGCTGCGGACGACCCGCGCCCAGGCCGGGCCGCTGCCGAGACGGCGGTATCCGGAGGCGTTGCGGGGGGCCGCGACCGAGGCGAGGGTGGTGCCGCGGGTGTACGGGGCGAGGGGAGCGGCCGGGGCCTCTCTGTTGGAGAGGTTGGCCAAGGGGACCTCGGTGGCCGCGGCCCGGTCGGCGGCGGAGGCGGCGGCGTGGCCGTCGGCCTCCGGCCGCAGGGCGAAGCCGACGCCTGCGGCGAGGCCGACCGCGCCGGTGGCGGCGAGGAAGGCCCGGCGGTCAGGGTTGGTGGCGGCTGCTGCGACTGAGCGTATGCGCGACATGGCGCGGTCTCCCCGAGTGCGAACGCGTCGGAAGTGGTCCACGGGTCCGCTCCGCGTGGGGCCGGAGTGGGGTTCCCGCTCTTCCTTGATGCTTGGCAGCCGGAGTGGCCTGGACGTTAACGACGTCGCAACGGGTGGCGCCGATCACCGTACGTCGATCTTTGGAGACGGTGCGCGTCCACTGGGGGTTCCCGAATGTGAGGGGGAGGGTAGGGAGGGGGTCACTCCTTGTTCATCTGAAGGGGTACAGCACCTATTCGCCGTAGGGCTTCGGTGATGCCGGTGTCTGCGGGTGCGTCGTGGTTGCTCGCGCAGTTCCTCGCGCCCCTAATGGGGCGCCGGTGGCGTCAAGTGACCGTTCTCCGGGCGTTCCCGCCACAGGCGCAGGCCCACGTCCACCAGCCCCACCCTCGTCAGGGCCGGGATCTCGTCCAGGGGGTGCCAGGCGGCCATGTCCGTGGAGCCGTTCGTCTCGTGGCGGAGGTCGCCGCCGGTGACGCGGGCCTCGTAGACGATGCGCAGCGCCTGGTGGTCGGCGACGGCGCCGAGGCGGAGGGGGTAGGTGCGTCGGTTGGTGTCGATGCCGAGGAGGGCGGTGGGCTCGACGGTGTAGCCGGTCTCCTCGGCGGCCTCGCGGACGACCGTGGCGTACGGGTCCTCGCCGTGGTCCATGCCGCCGCCGGGCAGGGTCCACTTCCTCTCGCCGTCCCGGGAGACCCAGCGGGCCAGCAGCAGGTGGCCGTCGCGTACACAGACGGCGTAGGCCGCCACCCTCAACTCCTCGCGCATGCACAGACGTTAACCAAAATGTCCGCTCATGCGCGGTCATCGCCCCCATGACGGGTGGCGGGTTTACGCCATGACACAATTCCGCCTCGGTCAACTCTCCCCAAACATGTGTCACTTCGGTAAGGCTGAGCGACCATCCGGCACCGCATAACGGACCGGACCGATCCGAACCCGCCGCTCGGATCACACATGTTCGTTCTCACCTGAATTCCTTACCTACAGGGATGCTGATGACCCTCACCCCCCACCCCGGCTCTGGCCCGGGTGCGAGACGCGTGGCCCGCATAGCCGTGGCCGCGGGACTGGTCGCCGCGCTCTCCGCGGCCGGGCCGATACCCCTGGCCTTCTCGGCGGACGACCCGTCCGCCACCGCTCCGTCGGACGGTGGCGTCAAGTCCGCGCACGACAAGCTCGGTTCGACCGACGCCGATCTGCTCGCCGAGGCGAAGGCCGACGGCGACAAGAACGTCACGATGATGATCGCCACCACGCCCGGCAAGACCGAACAGGTCGCCGAGCAGCTGGACGCGGTCAAGGGCGGCTCCGTGGGCCGCACCTACGACAAGCTCGGCTACGTCCGCGCCACGGTCCCGACCAAGAGCGCCGACTCGGCCATCTCGGCCGCCGCGAAGCTCTCCTCCGTCCAGGGCATCGACCTGCGCCAGGAGATCGTCCTCGACGACCCCTCGCCGGTCTCGGCCAAGGACGCGAAGTCGCAGGCCACGGCGGCGAAGACCTACCCGGCGCCGGGCAAGAACACCCCCGCCGAGAACCCGTACAACCCGTCCTTCGAGACGGGCGCCGTCGACTTCGTGAAGCAGAACCCGAAGGCGGACGGCCGGGGCATCACCATCGGCGTCCTGGACTCCGGCGTCGACCTCGCGCACCCCGCGCTGCAGAAGACCTCCACCGGCGAGCGCAAGATCGTCGACTGGGTGACGTCGACCGACCCGATCGTCGACGGCGACGGCAGCTGGCGCCCGATGACCAACTCGGTCGCCGGGCCCACCTTCACCTACGGGGGCCGGACCTGGACGGCGCCCGCGGGCGCGTACTCCGTGAACCTCTTCCGCGAGTCGATCACGGCGGCCGGTGACGCCGCCGGTGACGTGAACCGGGACGGCGACACCACCGACGCGTGGGGCGTGCTCTACGACGCGGCGGCCGGCACGGTCACCGTGGACGTGAACCAGAACTTCGACTTCACCGACGACAAGCCGATGAAGCCGTACAAGGACGGCTACCAGATCGGCTACTTCGGCACGGACGACCCGTCGACCGAGGTCGCCGAGCGCCAGCCGTTCGTCGTCGAGTACCGCAAGGACGTCCCGATGGACCCCTTCGGGGGCGACTGGGTCGGCAAGAAGGCCGACTTCGTCAACATCGGTCTGATCTCCAGCGAGCACGGCACCCACGTGGCCGGCATCACCGCCGCGAAGGGCCTGTTCGGCGGGAAGATGAACGGCGCCGCCCCCGGCGCGCAGATCGTCTCCTCCCGCGCCTGCGAGTTCGGCCCCGGCTGCACCAACGTGGCGCTCACCGAAGGCATGATCGACCTCGTCGTCAACCGTGGCGTCGACATCGTCAACATGTCCATCGGCGGCCTCCCGGCGCTGAACGACGGCAACAACGCGCGCGCCGAGCTCTACACGCGCCTCATCGACACCTACGGCGTCCAGCTGGTCATCTCGGCCGGCAACTCCGGTCCGGGTGCCAACACGATCGGCGACCCCGGCCTCGCCGACAAGGTGATCTCGGTCGGCGCGTCCATCTCCAAGGAGACCTGGGCCTCCAACTACGGCTCGCAGGTCGCCAAGGACTACCAGCTGTTCAACTTCTCCTCGCGCGGCCCGCGTGAGGACGGCGGCTTCACGCCGACCCTGGTCGCGCCGGGCGCCGCGGTGAACACCGCGCAGACCTGGCTGCCGGGCGTCATCGCCCCCGAGGCGGGCTACACGCTCCCGGCCGGCTACCAGATGCTCAACGGCACCTCGATGGCCTCCCCGCAGGCGGCCGGCGCCTCCGCGCTGCTGCTCAGCGCCGCGAAGCAGAAGGGCATCGACCTGACGCCCGTGAAGCTGCGCACCGCGCTGACCTCGACCGCCGACCACATCAGCGGTGTCCAGGCGTACGCCGAGGGCGCGGGCCTGATGAACATCGTCGACGCGTGGAAGTCCGTCAAGGCGGGCGCGACCGCGCACGAGTACTCGGTCAAGGCCCCCGTCGACACGGCGATCGACTTCGCGCTGAAGACGCCGGGCTTCGGCACCGGCATCTACGACCGTGAGGGCGGCCTCAAGGTCGGGCAGAAGAAGACGTACGAGGTGACGATCACCCGGACGTCCGGCGCAGACAAGGCGATCCGCCACGAGCTGCACCTGGAGAACAACCGGGACGACACGTTCCGGATCGTCGGTGACGACGTGGTCTCCCTGCCGCTGAACAAGCCGGTCACCGTGAAGATCGCCGCCAAGCCGGAGAACTCGGGCATCAGCAGCGCGATCCTGGAGGTCGACGACCCGAAGACGGTCGGCATCGACCGTCAGGTACTCAACACGGTGGTGGTCTCCACGCCGCTGAAGTACACCCACTCGGCGTCGGGCATCGTCCAGCGCAACGCCTTCAAGTCGTACTTCATCACCGTCCCCGAGGGTGCCAAGAGCCTCGAGGTCGCGATCAGCGGGCTGAAGGACAAGAGCCAGACCCGGTTCATCGCCAACCACCCGTACGGTGTCGCGGTCGAGAGCACCAGCTCCCTGACCTGCTACAGCAACTTCCAGGACGGTGGGGGCTGCAAGCCGGACGTGCGTTCGTACGCCAACCCGCAGCCCGGTGTCTGGGAGATCGAGGTCGAGTCGCGCCGGACGTCTCCGGTGCTCGACAACCCCTACAAGCTGAACTTCGCGGTCTACGGCGCGAGCTTCGACCCGGAGGTCGTCACCGTCCCCGAGGCCAAGGTCGGCACCCCGACCGCCGCCTCCTGGAAGGTGACGAACGGCCTCGCCCCCGTCGACGGCAAGCTGACGGGCGGCCCGCTGGGCTCGGCGAAGACCGGCCGGCCGACCATCGCGACCGGTGAGACCCAGACCACCACGGTCGAGGTGCCCGCGGGCGCCGAGTCCCTGGACGTCGCCATCGGCAGCACCGCGGACACGGGCGCGGACCTCGACCTGTACGTCTACGACGCCGCGGGCACGCAGATCGCGGACTCCGCGGACGGCGACTCCGAGGAGGCCGTCTCCATCCCGAAGCCGGCCGCCGGTACGTACACCATCGAGGTCGTCGGCTACGCGGTCCCGGCCGGGTCCACCGCGTACGACTACCGCGACGTGTTCTTCTCCTCCGCCCTCGGCGAGGTGAAGGTCGCGGACACCGCCGTCAAGCTCGGTACGGGCCAGTCGACAACCGTCTCCGGTGACGTCGTCGCGGCCGCCGAGGCCCCGGCCGGCCGGGAGTTCTTCGGCCAGGTGCAGCTGGTGAACTCGCGCGGTACCGCCGCGGGCACCGGCAGCGTGCGGATCGAGAAGGTCACGCCGTAGTGCGCCGGTAGTGCGCCGTAGTGCGTGAGCCGTACTGAGGCGAACGGAGGGGCGGGTGTCCGGATGGACACCCGCCCCTTCGCCTTGCCGCCTCGGTTTCAGCGGTTCAGCGGTTCAGCCTTCAGCGGTTCAGCCTTCAGCGGTTCAGCCGTTCAGCCGTTCAGCCGTTCAGTCGCACGCGAGCTTCTCCGACTCCGGCAGCGCCGCCTCGATCCAGGCGCGATCGCGGGCGATGTCTGCCTCCTCGGTGGTCCAGATGTCCGGCTGAGCGCTGTCCCGGGGGATGCCGAGGAGGACGTGGTCGCCCTTCTTCAGGCGGGGGTCGACGTTCTGGCTCATGGGGAAGACGATCTGCTCCTCCCCCTTGGCGGGCTTGATCCAGCGGTCCACCTCCACCGTGATCCGGTCCTGCTCGATCCCCGGCACGGCCTCGACCCCGGTGACGGTGCCCTCCACGATCGTGCGGGCGCAGGCGACGTACCCCTCCCGGCTGAGCGAGGCGGACCCGTCCCCCCCGTCGCTGTCCTCCAGTCTCCCGCTGTCCTTGCTCGCCGACTCGTTGGAGACACCCGCGTCGGATGACGACTTCGAGCTGCTCGCCCCGCCGCCGGCCTGCAGGAGCCCCCAGCCGATGCCGAGGACCACGGAGGCGGCGGCTGCGGCGGCGAGGGTGCCGACGGTGATCCGCAGGACGCGCCGGGCGCGGGACGGCCGCGACGGCAGGGGGGTCACCGACGCGGTGGGGGCCGTCGCGGCCCCGGACACCTGCCCGGGGTCCGTCTCGGCACCGGCCGTGTCCCCCGGCCGCGCGGCCCCGTCTCGCCCCGGCGCGGCCCCGGGCACGGCGTCCTCGCCCGGCACCGCCAGCGCCTCGCCGATCAGCCCCAGCTGCTCCCTCAGCAGCGCGAGGTCGGCGACGGCCGCCTCGTGGGACGCCACGAACTCGGCGTCCCGCCGGGCGTCCTCGGGCAGCGGTTCGTCGAGGAGGGCCGCCATGAGCGCGTCCATACCGGCGTAGGTGGTGCCGTCGTAGGTGGTGCCGTCGTCACTTGGCTGGGGCCCGTCGTGTGCGGGGAGCGCCTCGGGCTCGGTGTCGCGTCGGCTGTCGTCTCGGGCGGTCATGTCACACCACCTCGTCCTCGTGCAGGCGGGTGCGCAGGGCGCGGACCGCCGAGTGGAGCCTGCTCTTGACCGTGCCCTCGGGGATGCCGAGCTCGTCGGCGATCCCGCGTACCGGCAGGTCGGCGTAGAAGCGCAGGACGAGGACCTGGCGCAGGGCGTCGGGCAGGTCGTCCAGGCCTCGGGCGACGGCGAGCGAGAGCACGCTGGAGTCCTCGCCCGAGGGGTGCTCGTGCTGGCGCAGCGAGGCCAGCCGCTCCCCCAGACGCTCCTGGCGGCGCTTGGCGCGGTGCCAGTCCATCGCCAGGTTGGAGGCCACCACCGCCGCCCACGCGGACACGTCCCGCGGCGCCTCCCGGCCGCTCGCGGCCCGCTCCAGCAGCCGCAGCCGGACCTGCTGTACCCCGTCCAGCAGGTCCGACTGCGGCACACCGCCGAGCGCGAGCACGGCCCGCACCCGCCGCTCCTGGGCCGCGTCCAGTGGGTCGTCCGGCTCCTGGACCCCCTCGACGTGGCGCGCCTTTCTGCGCAGCACAGCCACCCCTCCCCTCCCGCGTTTCCCCTACGACGCCACCGCGGGCCGAAACGTTCGGCGGGTTCGGCACGACTTTCCCGGCGTGGCGCGGAGGCGTACGTCACACCTTCGCGTGCGCCCGGCCGGCGTGGGCAGGGTCGAGGCAGCACAGCTTGCGGCACGGAGCCGCCGTAGGGCGAATTTCTCCAGCTCAGCGGGGGTGCCGAGCGAAGAAGCGGCTCCCGCGGCGGGGGTGGCCCCGTCCCGTCCTTCGAGCGTTCCGGTCAAAGGATTGGACAGGCGGACCCGGGCTGACCGCATGATGGAAAGGCCTCGGCCATGCCGCAGACACACACAAGCCACGTCAAAGGAGTCGCCGTGAGGGTCGGAATCGTCGGAGCCACCGGTCAGGTCGGCACGGTCATGCGCAAGATCCTCAAGGACCGCGACTTCCCGACGCGCGAGCTGCGCCTGTTCGCGTCCGCCCGCTCGGCCGGTTCGGTCATCGACGGTGTGACGGTCGAGGACGCGGCGACCGCCGACTACTCCGGCCTCGACATCGTCCTGTTCTCCGCGGGCGGCGCGACCTCGAAGGCGCTGGCCGAGAAGGTGGCGTCGCAGGGCGCGGTCGTGATCGACAACTCCTCCGCGTGGCGCCGCGACCCCGAGGTGCCCCTCGTGGTCTCCGAGGTGAACCCGCACGCGATCGCCGACCGCCCCAAGGGCATCATCGCCAACCCGAACTGCACGACGATGGCCGCGATGCCGGTGCTGCGTCCGCTGCACGAGGAGGCGGGCCTCGAAGCGCTGGTCGTCGCCACCTACCAGGCGGTCTCCGGCTCAGGTCTCGCGGGCGTCGCGGAGCTGCACGGCCAGGTCCAGAAGGTCGCGGCCGATGCGGACAAGCTGACGCACGACGGCTCGGCGGTCGATTTCCCCGAGCCCGGCGTCTACAAGCGGCCCATCGCCTTCAACGTGCTCCCGCTCGCGGGTTCGATCGTCGACGACGGTCTGCACGAGACGGACGAGGAGCAGAAGCTCCGCCACGAGTCCCGCAAGATCCTGGAGATCCCCGGCCTGAAGGTCTCCGGCACCTGCGTCCGGGTCCCGGTCTTCTCCGGGCACTCCCTCCAGGTCAACGCCCGCTTCGCCCGTCCGATCAGCGTGGAGCGCGCGACGGAGCTGCTGGCCGGCGCGCCCGGCGTCGTTCTCTCCGACATCCCGACCCCTCTCCAGGCCGCGGGCCAGGACCCCTCCTTCGTCGGCCGCATCCGCGCCGACGAGACCGTGGAGAACGGTCTCGCCCTGTTCGTCTCCAACGACAACCTCCGCAAGGGCGCCGCGCTGAACGCGGTCCAGATCGCGGAGCTGGTGGCGGCGGAGCTGAACGAGAAGTAGGCGGGCGGTACACACGAAGGGGCGCCCACCGGATCCCGGTGGGCGCCCCTTGGTGTGTTCAGAGGGCCAGGTGGCGCCGTAGGGCCACGTCGACCTCGGCCATGCGCTGGCGTGGGACGGAACCGATCGGTCGCAGCAGTCTCTCCGGAGCCAGAGCGCGAACCTGCTCGCACTGCACCTTGGAGTCCTTCGGGAGACCGCACTCCTGGGCGGGGAGCAGCACCTGGAACGGATAGACGCGCGCGGTGTTCGTCGTCAGCGGGACCAGCGTGATCACGCCTCGTCCGGTCCGCGCCACCGCCGCGTTGGCGCCGTCGTTGGAGACGATCACCGCCGGGCGGGTCTTGTTGGCCTCGCTGCCGCGTGTCGACGTCGACCAGGTAGATGTCACCGCGCTTCATCGGACAGCCCGTCCCCCGAGAACTGGTCCCAGAACGCGGCGTCCTCGCTCCCGTCCCACTCGGCGAACGCCTCCGTGTACTCCTGCTCCAGCTGCGCCTCACGCAGGAGTTCGATGGCGGTGTGTATCACGGCCGACCGCGAATGGGCATCCGTGCGCGCGGCGTACTCGTCGACGAAGGTGACGTCCTCCTGCGGCAGGCTCACACTAATCTTCATAATTCTGATGCTACCCAAGGTAGGCAAAGGGTAGCCACTCCTACCAGGCCGCCGGTCATGGAAGGATGGCGCAACCCACACATACCGAGGAGATGACCGCGTGCCTGGCACAAACCTGACCCGCGACGAGGCTCAGCAGCGGGCGGCGCTGCTCAGCGTCGACTCGTACGAGATCGATCTCGACCTCTCCGGCGCGCGGGAGGGCGGCACCTACCGGTCCGTGACCACGGTGCGCTTCGACGTCGCGGAGAACGGCGCGACGTCCTTCATCGACCTGGTGGCCCCGACCGTCCACGAGGTGACCCTCAACGGCGACGCGCTGGACCCGGCGGAGGTCTTCGCGGACTCCCGGATCGCGCTCCCCGGCCTGCTCCAGGGCCGCAACATCCTGCGGGTCGTGGCCGACTGCGCGTACACCAACACGGGCGAGGGTCTGCACCGGTTCGTCGACCCGGTCGACGAACAGGCCTACCTCTACACCCAGTTCGAGGTCCCGGACGCGCGCCGGGTCTTCGCGTCGTTCGAGCAGCCGGACCTGAAGGCCACCTTCCAGTTCACCGTGAAGGCCCCGACCGGCTGGACCGTCATCTCCAACTCGCCGACGCCGGAGCCCAAGGACGACGTCTGGGTCTTCGAGCCGACGCCCCGGATCTCGACGTACATCACGGCGCTCATCGTCGGCCCGTACCACTCCGTGCACAGCGTGTACGAGAAGGACGGCCAGAGCGTGCCGCTCGGCATCTACTGCCGGCCGTCGCTCGCCGAGCACCTGGACTCCGACGCGATCTTCGAGGTCACCCGGCAGGGCTTCGCCTGGTTCCAGGAGAAGTTCGACTACGCCTACCCGTTCGAGAAGTACGACCAGCTGTTCGTACCGGAGTTCAACGCGGGCGCGATGGAGAACGCGGGCGCGGTGACCATCCGCGACCAGTACGTCTTCCGCTCGAAGGTGACGGACGCCGCGTACGAGGTCCGCGCCGAGACCATCCTCCACGAGCTGGCCCACATGTGGTTCGGCGACCTGGTGACGATGGAGTGGTGGAACGACCTGTGGCTGAACGAGTCGTTCGCCACCTACACGTCGATCGCCTGCCAGGCGGACGCCCCCGGCTCGCGCTGGCCGCACTCCTGGACCACGTTCGCCAACTCCATGAAGACCTGGGCGTACCGGCAGGACCAGCTGCCGTCGACGCACCCGATCATGGCCGAGATCAATGACCTGGACGACGTGCTCGTCAACTTCGACGGCATCACGTACGCGAAGGGCGCTTCCGTGCTGAAGCAGCTCGTCGCCTACGTCGGCGAGGACGAGTTCTTCCGGGGCGTGCAGGCGTACTTCAAGGCGCACGCGTACGGCAACACGCGCCTGTCCGATCTGCTGGGCGCCCTGGAGGAGACCTCCGGCCGCGATCTGAAGGCCTGGTCGAAGGCGTGGCTGGAGACGGCCGGCATCAACGTCCTGCGCCCCGAGATCGAGACGGACGAGCACGGCGTCATCACCTCCTTCGCGATCCGCCAGGAGGCCCCGGCGCTGCCCACGGGCGCCAAGGGCGAGCCGACGCTGCGCCCGCACCGCATCGCGGTCGGCCTGTACGAGCTGGACGACACGAGCGGCAAGCTGGTCCGGGACGACCGGATCGAGCTGGACGTCGACGGTGAACTGACCGCCGTTCCGCAGCTGGTGGGCAAGCGCCGCCCGGCCGTGGTCCTCCTCAACGACGACGACCTGTCGTACGCCAAGGTCCGCCTGGACGAGCAGTCGCTGGCCCTCGTCACCGAGCACCTCGGGGACTTCGAGTCCTCCCTGCCGCGCGCCCTGTGCTGGGCCTCCGCCTGGGACATGACCCGCGACGCCGAGCTCGCGACCCGCGACTACCTGTCCCTGGTGCTCTCCGGTATCGGCAAGGAGTCCGACATCGGTGTCGTGCAGTCCCTGCACCGTCAGGTGAAGCTGGCGATCGAGCTGTACGCCGACCCGACGGCCCGCGAGGCGCTGCTGACCCGCTGGACGGACGCCACGCTCGCGCATCTGCGCGCCGCCGAGGCCGCCTCCGACCACCAGCTGGCGTGGGCCCGCGCGTTCGCCGCGACCGCCCGCACGCCCGAGCAGCTGGACCTCCTGGAGGCCCTGCTGGAGGGGACGCAGACGATCGAGGGGCTGGCCGTCGACACCGAGCTGCGCTGGTCCTTCGTGCAGCGGCTCGCGGCGGTGGGCCGCTACGACGAGGCGGAGATCGCCGGCGAGTACGAGCGCGACAGGACGGCCGCCGGTGAGCGTCACGCGGCCGCCGCCCGTGCCTCCCGCCCGACGCCGGAGGCCAAGGCCGAGGCCTGGTCCCAGGTCGTGGAGTCGGACAAGCTGCCCAACGCGGTCCAGGAAGCGGTCATCGGCGGCTTCGTCCAGACCGACCAGCGCGACCTCCTCGCCCCGTACACCGACAAGTACTTCGAGGTCGTCAAGTCCATCTGGGACGCCCGCTCCCACGAGATCGCCCAGCAGATCGCGGTCGGTCTCTACCCGACCGTCCAGGTCTCGGCGGAGACCCTGCACAAGACCGACACCTGGCTGGCCTCCGCCGAGCCCAACGCGGCCCTGCGCCGCCTGGTCTCGGAGTCCCGCTCGGGAGTGGAGCGCGCCCTGAAGGCCCAGGCGGCCGACGCGGCGGCCACGGAGCAGTAGGGCGCAGGGAACAGATGCGGTACCGACGGGGCGCCCGGTGACTTCACCGGGCGCCCCGCCCCGTGTGCCGCGACGTACGCCGTCCCGATCGCGCCGCGTACGTCGCCCCGATCGCTGCCGCGTACGCCGCGTAGGCCGCCCCGATCACGCTGCCGCTCGCTCGCTCCGATCGCGGCTCGCGAACGCTGTCGGCGGCTCGTGCCAAGTACGGGGTGAGGCCGCCGACCGGCGGTCCGGAGACGGAGGTCCCATGACCACGGGCCTGGACGACGAAGAGCTGCTGGACCGCGCGGCACGCCACCCGGCGGCCTTCGAGCCACTGGTCGAACGCCACTCGCGGGCCCTGCACGGCTACTTCGCGCGCCGCGCCCCCACGGCCGCCGACGACCTGCTCGCCGAGCTGTGGCTGCAGGCGTACGCCACGCGCCGCGGTTTCGACCGCGACCGGGGGTCCGTACGGGCCTGGCTGTTCGGTGTGGCCAGGAACGTGCTGTCCGCACACTGGCGGCGGCTCGCCGCGTCCCGCCCCGACCTCGCGCGTGGAGCCGGTGACGACGACCCCTGGGAGGCGGTGGACGACCGGCTCGTCGCGGCCGCCGTGGCACCCAGGCTGCGCGAGCTCCTCACCCGGTTACCGCCGGACGAGCGGGAGTTGCTGCTCCTGGTCGCCTGGGAGCAGCTGACCCCGAGCGAGGCCGCCGCCGTGGTGGGGATCCCGGCCGCGACGGCCCGCACCCGTCTGCACCGCGCCCGCAACCGGATGCGCGCGGGCGCCCCCCTCGATCTGACCGGAGGACCGGCATGACCAGCAGCGCCGACGACATCGACGGTGTCGACCGTGCCGACACCGCCCACAGCTCCGAACGTGACGACCTCCTCGACTTCCCGGGTGCCGACGAGCTGGTGGCGGCCGGAGCCGTGGCGCCTCCCGCCGCGGAAAGGGTCACCGCCGTACGCGAGGTACTGGCTCTGCTGGCGGAGCGTGAGGCCGAGCAGACACACGCCCCGGCGCACGACGTCATGGTGTCGGGGCCGTTGGCGCGCCGGGGCCGCCCGGAGGCAGCCCTCGCGCCGCCCGAGGACACCCTGGTCGTCATCGGGGGCGCTCGACGGCCGGGCGACGACCTCGGCGACGACCTCGGCGGTGCACCCGGCGGTGACGCTGCCGGTGAGCCCTCGTGGACGGGCGCGCGGCGCCGACGGGTCTCGCGCCGGCGCAGGGTGCTGATCGCGGGGGCCGCCGTGGCGGCGTTCGCCGCCGGGGCGGTCGCCTACCCGGTGCTGGACCTGGGCGGGAAGCCGACGGCGTCCACGGCCTCTCCGGCGTCGCGGTTCCTGAAGGAGATGGCGGAGGTCTCGGAGGACGCCCGGGGAACGCGGGCGCCGTACTGGAGGGTCAGCGCCGTGACCGTGACGGGAGGCAAGCCGAGGGAGGAGACGTGGTGGGCCGACCGCGAGGGCCGGACCTGGCGGGTGGACAAGAACGGCAAGGCGTACCAGTGGGACAACCATGCCAGTTGGCGTGTGGGCGACCGGCGGCTGACCTGGCCCGACCTCGACGATCTGCCCACCGATCCGGACGCGCTGACCGCCCACTTCCCCGAGGACGCGGAGGCGCGGTTCTTCCAGATCGTGAACCTGTTGGACGAGTCGCCCGCGAGTCCGGCGCTGCGGTCCGCTCTCTTCCAGGTCGTCGCGGAGCTTCCGGGGGTGAAACTGGAGCCCGGCGTCAAGGACAGCAGGGGGCGTTCGGGCACCGCGGTCACGATCGCCACGAAGGTGATCTGGCACTCGGTCGACGGGGGCGAGCCGACCGTCGTCTGGCATACGGCCCGCAGCGTCATCGACCCGAGGACCGGCTGGATCCTGGAGTCGAGCGGCACGGCTCTGGGAGAGAACCGCGTCACCGTGCTCACGGCGGGCCCGGACGACCGCATCGGCTGAGCCCCCGGCCCTAGACGGTCGGCGCCCGGTGCGGCGCTCCACCGTGCGCCACGCCTCCGTGCGGGACGCCATCGTCCGGCCCACCCCCGCGCGGCACGCCATCGTGCGACACACCCCCGCGCGGCGCTCCTCCGCGTGCCGGTTCTCGTCGTGGGGTGGGCGACGACGCCGTACGCGGCTGGAGCTGGCCCAGGACCGTCGCGCCGAAGGCGATGGCCATGCCCAGGAGCTGGAGGGGTGTGAGGGCCTGGCCGAGGGCCGCCCAGCCGACCACGGCGGCCGTCAGGGGGGAGAGGGGGCCGAGGAAGGTGACCTGGGTGGCGGAGAGCCGGCCGATGCCCCGGAACCAGAGCCAGTAGGAGACGGCCGTGTTGGCGAGGGCCAGGTAGAGGTAGCCCCCGATCGCGCGGCCGTCCAGGGCCGGGGGCGCGCCCTCGACGAGCAGGGCGAGCGGCGCGATCAGCAGGCCGCCCGCGGTCAGCTGCCAGCCGGTGAGGGCGAGGGGCCCGACACCGGCGGGGCGGCCCCAGCGCTTGGTGAGGACGGTGCCGGTGGACATGGAGGCGGTGGAGGCCAGCGCCGCGACAACGCCGACCGGGTCCAGGGCCCCCGCCGCCTTCAGGACGACCAGGCTGACGCCGAGGGCCGCCGCGATCCCGGTCAGCAGGGTGCGTACGGTCGGCCGCTCCCCCAGCAGCACGGTCGCCAGGCCCGCGACGAACAGCGGGCCGACCGAGCCGACGACCGCCGCCATCCCGCCCGGCAGCCGGTACGCGGAGAGGAAGAGCAGCGGGAAGAAGGCGCCGATGTTCAACGCGCCGAGCACCGCAGCCTTCCCCCACCAGATCCCGCGCGGCAGCGTGCGCGAGATCGCCAGGAGCAGCAGACCGGCCGGAAGCGCCCGCACCAGACCGGTGAACAAGGGACGGTCGGGCGGCAGGAACTCCGTCGTCACCGCGTAGGTGGTGCCCCAGGAGATGGGGGCGAGCGCGGTGAGGGCGATGAGAGGGAGACGGCTCGCGGTGTGCGGGGCGGGGAGGTCGTGCGCGGTATGCGCGGTATGCGCGGTCATGGGACGCGTCCTTCGCGGCGTCGGGTTCCTCGGAAGGCTTGCTTGCAATTAGCTTAGCGCTAAGCAACTTTCCGTCAAGCCACTTTCTTGCGGCCGACCCACCGGCGTCCGATACTCACCCCATGAACCCGCGTTCCGAGCCCGGCCGGCCCCTCCGCGATCCCGTCGACGCGATCATCGACCAGTGGGCGGCGGCGCGGCCCGACCTCGACACCACGGCGATGGAGGTCTTCGGCCGCGTCTACCGGCTCTCGCGGACCCTCGGCGACCGGATGGAGAAGGCGTACGCGCGCTTCGGGATCTCACGCGGCGAGTTCGACGTGCTCGCGACCCTGCGGCGGTCCGGCGAGCCGTTCACGCTCTCGCCGCGCCAGCTCTCCTCCGCCCTCATGCTCACCACCGGCGGCATGACGGGCCGCCTCGACAAGCTGGAACGCGCGGGCCTCCTCCGCCGCTCCCCCGACCCGCACGACCGCCGCGCCCTCCAGGTCACCCTCACCGACGAGGGGCTGCGCCTGATCGACGAGGCCGTCACAGCGGGCCTCGCCGTCCAGACCGAGGCGCTCTCCCACCTGGACGACGAACAGGCCGGCCAACTGGCCGACCTGTTGAGGCTGTTGGTGGTGGGCACGGGGTCGTGAGCGCCGCCCGGACCACCACCGGTGCGGCGGCTCACCCAGCCGCGCCCAGCCATTCCGTCAGCGCCTCCCCCACCGCCGCGTCGTCCGCGTCCTCCGCCGCCCAGGCCACGTAGCCGTCGGGACGGACGAGGACAGTCGTACGGCGGTCGCTCGTCCAGGCCGCCACGGTGAGGCGGTCCTTGCGCGCGCCGAGCACCGGGGGCTGATCCGAGCCCCGCGCGCCGGCGAGGGCGTGGGTCCGGTCCACGCCGCGCGGACCGATGAGGACGAAGCGGCCTCCGCGCAGGGACTCGTAGAGACGGCCGGTGGTCAGCGCGACGTCCGGCACACGGGTGCCGACCAGACGGTGGGCGCCGCGCGGGGCGGGGTACCGGTAGCCGATGCCGGTGATCTGACCGATCGCGCGGGTGCGGACCGGGGGCACGTGGTTGACGAAGGTCGTCAGGGCGGCACGCAGCGCCAGGGCCCAGGGGGACTTGGCCATGGCGAGACGGACGATGCCGCCGCTGCTGCGGAGCACGGCCCTGCCGACGGGGTGGCGTTCGGCCTCGTAGCTGTCGAGCAGCGCCGGATCCGCGTGGCCGCCCAGGACGGCCGCGAGCTTCCAGCCGAGGTTGGCGGCGTCCTGGAGGCCGGTGTTCATGCCCTGCCCGCCCGCCGGGGTGTGGACATGGGCGGCGTCACCGGCGAGGAGGACCCGGCCCACCCGGTAGGCGGGGGCCTGACGCTCGTCGCAGTGGAAACGGGACATCCAGCGGGCGTCCCGCATGCCGTAGTCGCGGCCGAGCGCGAGCCGGGTGATCTCCCTGACCTCGTCGAGGTCCAGCGGCTCGCTGTCGGGAACGTCGCGGCCCCGGTGCCAGCCGATGACCCGGTGGTAGCCGTCACCGAAGGGCGCGATGAAGGCGAAGGCGTCGCCGACGGCGTTCGCGGTCAGCACCTCCTCCGGCTGCTCGTCGAGCCGTACGTCCGCGAGGACCACGGAACGGATGACGGACTTCCCCGGGAACGGCAGCCCGACCGCCTCGCGGACCGCGCTGCGGTGCCCGTCCGTGCCGACGACGTACGCGGCGGTCAGCCGGTCCGTCGCGCCGTCCGCCGTCCGCACGTCGACCGCGACACCGTACGGGCCCCCGCCCACGCCTCCGCCCTGCTGGACCGCCATCACCTCCGTCTCGTACCGGAACCGCACCCCGGCCTCCACCGCCCGCCGCTCCAGGACCTTCTCGACCTCGTACTGCGGGATCACCAGGAGGTGGTTGAAGCGGGAGGGGAGGGTGTCCAGGCGGACGGAGAGGCGGCCGAAGAGGGCGATGCGGTGGAGGGGTCGGCCCTTGGCCTCCAGTGCGTCGGCGATGCCGCGGGCGTCGAACTGCTCCAGGGTGCGGGCGTGCGCGACGAAGGCCCTGGAGAGGTTGCTGATCCGGTGCTCGCGCTTCTCGACGAGGGTGACGGGGACGCCGGCGGCGGCGAGGTCGCCGGCCAGCAGCAGCCCGGTGGGCCCGGCGCCCACCACGATGACGCCGTGCGGGGTGTTGTCGTCGCGCTTGCCGTTCATGGCGGCCTCCTGCCAACACGTGTTGGCCAACAGTTGTTGGCCAACGCCTGTTGTCAAACGTAGGGACGCAGTTCTGGACTGTCAACAGGTGTTGGCCTACGTTTGTTGGCATGACCGATACGGAAACCGCGCCTGCCGCCTCCGCTCCCGCACGATCTCCCCGCCGCTCCGACGCCACCCGGCACGCGATCCTGCAGGCGGCGCGCGAGCGGTTCGCCGCCGACGGGTACGACCGGGCCACCATCCGGGCGATCGCCAAGGACGCGCGGATCGATCCGTCGATGGTCATGCGGTACTACGGCTCGAAGGAGGGGCTGTACGCCGCGGCCCTCGACGTCGACCTGCGGCTGCCGGACCCGAGCGCGTTCGACGCGCGGGACGTGGGCCGGGTGCTGGTGAGCCATTTCCTCGACCTCTGGGAGGAGAACGAGATGCTCACGGCGATGCTCCGGGTCGGCACCACGAACGAGGCGGGTGCCGAACGGATGCAGAGCGTCTTCCGGGACCAGTTGCTGCCGCTCGCCAGGCGTGTGTGCCCCCACCCCGAGCAGGCGGCGACCCGGGCGGCGCTCTGCGCGTCACAGGTGCTGGGGCTGGCCCTGACGCGTTACGTCCTGCGGTTCCGGCCGACCGTTGCGCTGAGCCGCGAGGAGATCGTGGAGTGGCTGGGGCCGACGGTGCAGCGGTATCTCACGGCGCACCGGGCGTGACCCGCTCTCCGGGAGCGGGCCGACACGCGGCGAGGGCACCCTCGGCGCACTGGTGTGCGGAGGGTGCCCTCGCGGAAGACGGGTCGAGAAGGGGGTGGGACGGAGGCGGTCAGGCCTTCGCCTTGGCCTTCGGCTGACGGTCCGTGGACCTGTCCAGGACCATGACGAGGCCGGCGATCACCCCGAACAGGGCGAGCGGCGCGACAACGAAGAGGCCGAGCGTCTCGATCACGCTGAGGCCCGGGCCCGGGTCGTCGCCGTCGTCGGGCGTCAGCGCGAGGGCGGGGGACGACATGAGCAGCATCATCAGCGTCGTACCGGCAGCCAGGGCGCCGGCGCGCAGGGCGTTCTTCTTGTCCACGCGCTAAAGGTAACGAACGTGGGTGAGCGGCGCGCGGGCGGGGGCGCCTAACGGTTGGGCGGGGGCGCCTCATAGCTCGGGGGTACGGGTGCGTCGGCGGCCGCGGGCCCGGTGGGGCTTCTCGCGCAGTTCCCCGCGCCCCTAAAAGACCAGGCCCCTGCGGGCCTGAAAGACCACGGCCCTGCGGGCCTGAAAAGCGCGGGGCTCAGCCCCTGCTTTTCAGGGGCGCGGGGAACTGCGCGAGAAGCCCCACCGGAGCCGCAGTCGCCCACGCACCCGCACCCGCACCCGCACCCCCGAGCTACTGGGCGCCCCGCAACACATCCACCAACGCGTACAACCGAGGCGACGCCGCAAGTTCCTCCAGCGTCACCGGCCGCCCCGCCGCGTCGGCGATCGGCAGGCGCCAGTTCGGATACTGATCCCACGTCCCCGGCAGATTCTGCGGACGCCGGTCGCCGAGCGTGTCGGGGAGCCAGAGGCCGATCATGCGGGCGGGCGTGCGGAGCAGGAACCGATGGAGGGCCTGGATCTGCGCTTCCTCGGAGGTCGTGGAGATACCGCCACCGGCGCCTTCCAGCAGCCCGAGCCGGGCGAGCAGGGCCAGCCACTCCCCCGCGTCGGCGCACGCCTCCGCCCGCTCCTCGTCGAGGGACCGCGTGAGCAGGCCGAGCCCGTGGCGGAGGTCGACGTGGTCGCAGGTCAGCCGGGAGGCCGTGGGCGGCAGGTCGTGCGTCGTGGCGGTGGCCAGACAGTTCGCCCGCCAGCGTTCGGGCGGGAGCGGCCGGCCCGTGCCCTCCCAGTCGCGTTCGAACCAGAGGACGGACGTGCCCAGCACCCCACGCGCGTCGAGCGCCTCGCGCACGCCCGGCTCGACCGTGCCCAGGTCCTCGCCGATCACCAGGGCACCGGCCCGCGCGGCCTCCAGGACCAGGATCGCGAGCATGGCGTCGGCGTCGTAGCGGACGTACGTGCCCTCGGTGGGGGCCTGGCCCTGCGGGACCCACCAGAGGCGGAACAGGCCCATGACGTGGTCGATGCGCAGGGCGCCCGCGTGACGCAGCAGGGCGCGCAGCAGGCGGCGGTAGGGGGCGTATCCGGACTCGGCGAGGCGGTCGGGGCGCCAGGGGGGCAGGCCCCAGTCCTGGCCCCGGGAGTTGAAGGCGTCGGGGGGCGCGCCGACGGACATGCCGGCCGCGAAGTACTCCTGCTGGGCCCAGGCGTCCGCGCCGCCGGGGTGGACCCCGACCGCCAGGTCGTGCACTAGGCCGATGGGCATGCCGGCGTCGCGGGCGGAGCGCTGCGCGGTGCCTAGCTGGGCGTCGGTGAGCCAGGCCAGACGGGTGTGGAAGTCGACGCGGTCCATCAACTCGCCGCGGGCGCGGGCGGTTTCGGCTGAGCGCGGGTCGCGCAGGGCCGTGGGCCAGCGCGACCAGTCGGAGCCGTGGACCTCGGCGAGCGCGCACCAGGTGGCGTGGTCCTCCAGCGCCTGGCCCTCCTCGGCGAGGAAGTCCCAGTACGCGGCCCGCCGCCCGGGGCCGAGCGGTACGGCGCGCACCAGTTCCAGCGCCTCCCGCTTGAGGTCCCACACCGCGTCCCGGTCGATCAGCTCGCCCTTGGCCAGCACGGACTCCCGCAGGCGGGCGGCCCGCTCCGGCAGCGCGGCGAGGCGTTCACGGTCGTCGGCGGACGAGGCGGTGGCGGCCTCCGAGAGGGCGTACGGGTACTCGGGTACGTCCTCCACGCGCAGGTGCACGGGGTCCGGATAGCGGCGGGAGGAGGGGCGGTACGGGGAGGGGTCGGTGGGGGCGCCGGGTACGGCCGCGTGCAGCGGGTTGACCTGGACGAATCCGGCGCCGAGGGCACGGCCGGCCCAGGCGGAGAGCTCGGCGAGGTCACCCAGGTCGCCCATGCCCCAACTGCGCCGCGAGAGCAGGGAGTAGAGCTGGACGAGGAGGCCGTAGGTGCGCTCGGGCGGGGCGGGCAGCCGGGCCGGGGCCACGACCAGGTGGGCCTCGGCGGTGCGGCCGTCGGGGGCGGTGGCGCGCAGGGTGTGCACGCCCGGGGGCAGCTCCCGCGTGGTGGAGTGCGTCTCGCCCTGCTCGGTCTCGACGCTCAGCAGGGTGCCGTCGGGGAGGGCGGCGAGCGCGGCGGGGGGCTCGCCGTCGGCCCACTGGACCACGGTGGGCGGCAACAGCCGTGCGTCCAACTGCCGTTCGCGTGCGGCGAGGGCGGTGCGCACGGCCTCGGGGGTGCTCGCGTCGACGTCCAGTGCGGCGAGGACGGCCACGACCGCGCCGTCCGAGGCCGCGACCGCACGGTCCGGGGAGGGGCTGTAGGAGGTGGCGACGCCGTACAGGGCGGCGAGCCGGGCCAGCGGGGTTCCGGGCGCCGGGCCCGAACCCCCTGGATCTTCTGTCATCTAGACCCCCGATGCGGCGCCGTGGGACGTGGGTTCACTGGTGAGGGGAGCCGCGTCGGCGAGGGGCGGCTCGCTGGTGAGCGGGGCCGCGTCCGGGAGCGGCGGTTCGCTGGTGAGCGGGACGTCGGCGCAGGGCCCCTCGGCGCTGAAGACGCACACATGGGGCTCGTGGAGCTCGTAGGGCTCCGCCTCGCGTTTGGAGCGGACCGGGGTAGGGAGGGGGGTGGACGTGGCCACGGGGGCCTCCTAGTCGTCGTACGGCGATGAGGTGCGGGTCCGAGGTACTCCAGCCCTACCCAGTGGGCGCCGCCGCAGACGTGGGTGGGCGGAGATCGTTGCGTTGCTCACACACGCCCACCCACGGGAAAAGCTCTTTTCGCCCAACACGGACAGGCTCGCCCACTTGGGACACACATACGAAAGATCGGTTGACGCGAGCACGACCATCCCATAAATTCACACATTGTTCGAACCAAAGCCAAAGAACATTGCATCCTTCATCATGGGGGTTTTCTTCATGTCCGCGAACATGTCGAAGAAACAGAAGGTAGCAACAGCAGCAGGCATCCTCTCGGCCGTCATGCTCGCAGTGGCTCCGTCCGCACACGCGAGCTGGCGCAGTTCCATCACCGACGCTTCCACCGGCTTCGAGTCCCGCCGCTGGGCCGAGTCGCAGTATTCCGCCCTGTACTTCAAGGACTGCGAAGCTTCCAATGGGAGCTCGAGCACGGACGTGCAGTACTTCCGCGCCGTCGATCTCGCCCCGGACCCCGGTTACGACAACAAGACATTCACCAACTGCTTCAAGGGCGACAACTGGATCAGCCTCGGAGAGTGGCACGAGCTCCCCTCCGGAAACTACTACTTCCAGATCAACAAGATCGGTGGCGGATCCTCGGGAACCCTGGACGTCTACGAGGTGACACAGGACAACACCGCCGACTAGCGAAAGTTCGAACCGTGGGGGCGAAACTCTGTTTTCGCCCCCACGGGCGCGCGTACAGTACTCGAAAGACGTCTTGATGAAATTCAGAACCAGTTGGCGCAGCGGGTGCGCACGATGGGCATTCCCTTTCGCGGCAGCACTCTCGCTTTTCTATTACTTCATCGGAAACGCAAAACCGCCCGCCACCGCTCTCGGTTATGCCCCGACCATCACCAGCGCGCCCATCCTCACCCTGTACGCGTTCGCGTATGCCTTTTCCATGTCGCTGGCCGCCTGGGAAAGCGGACGGCTCCGCAATGCCGGCATCTGGTCTCTGGCCCCCGCCCGTTCCCGGTACCGCGTTGCGGCGAACACCCTGCTTCCCGTCCTGATCACGTCCTGGACGATATTGGTCCTGCCGACCGTTCTGGCCTTGGCCGAGACGACCACGCTGCCCACCTTGGACAGTCTGCGCCTGCTGAGCATGGCCCTGCTTCTCTGCATTGGTCACGCGGTCTGTGGTTTCGCCGTGGGACTGCGCGTGTCCCCTGTCATCGCGGCCCCGGTTCTGGCTGTCGCCACATGGGTCGCGGTCGCCTTCACCTGGACGATCGACCCGCCATGGATTCGGCACGTGTCCGGCCAGTACGCCACCGACATGATGTTCGGCGAGGTCCCCCGACTGGTGTCCCTGCTCCCCCCGATCCTGCTCACGGGCGGCATCGCGGCGGGAGCGGCTCTGCTCTGGTCGCCCCTGCGGTCACGGATCGTCAGGGGCCTGCTCGCTTGTTCGATCGCGGTGGCGGGTCCCGTGGCGGCCTACTCGATAGCACGCGACTGGAGCTACAACCCCCCTCTGCTCACAGGACAGGCTGCGGCACGTTGCCTCGGAGAGGCGCCCAGGATCTGCATGCCCGAGGTGACCGCACACCGTCTTCCTCAAGTGCGCGAGGACATCGAGTCGACGTTGCGAGCCCTCAAATCCGCCGGCGTCACGACCGCTCCCGAACTGATCACCGACCGGTTCATGGACGGACGCTTCTCCGTGCGCTCCACGACGTCGACCTGGCATCTGTCGTTGACCCGTGGCGCCAGTAACGGCACGGTGCGCTATCAGGTCGTCGGTGCCGCGGTCCGCTTCCCCTGTTCCCGACCGCACCTCGCGACAGCTCGCCCGGCGCTGCTCTGGGCGGCCGAGGTCGCCGGACAGGGTGACGCCTTCCGGGAGCGGATGCTCCAAGAACGCGACGGGACGGTCGACAACAGTCCAGAGGCGCTGGCGCGGGTGGAGAAAGTCGTTTCCGAGGTGCAGCGCCAATCCGCCGAGCAGCAGGCCAAGTGGTACAGGAGCACGATCGCCGAAGCCTGCGGTGAAGGAACGTGACCATGTGGTGGGTGAAGGCGCGCCGCGCCCACACCGTACTGGCCGGGTCACTGGCAGGGTTCTTCGTCCTCATTCTGACGTTCCGGAACGGCACGGTGACGCTGCCTTCCCTGACCATCAGTTCAGGTCTCGTGCCTCTCGCCCTCCTTGCTCCCGTCCCCTTGGTGTCCGGTCTGCTCCTGTGCCTGGAGTCCCGGCTCGCCGGCCCTGAAGCCACGGCCGTGAGGGGTGTCGAGAAGCTCGACGCCGCTCTGATCGTCGGCGTGATGGCAGTGACGGTCGTGATGGGCGGGCTGACCGGTCTCGCTCTGGACTCCCCTCCGACGGTCACGACCGGCCGGAATGCCCTGTTCCTCACCGGTCTCGCGTTGTGTGCTCGCCCTGTGATGGGGCTCCCGGCGGTCATGGTTCCCGTCGCCTGGCTGGTCACCACCATCCTGTGCGGATTCCGGGCCACGAACGATCCTCGCCCATGGACCATCATCGCCGAACCCATCACCGCGCCCCACGCTGCGGCGGGGGCCGCACTGGTGTTCCTGGTCGGCCTCATCATCCAGCTCCGCACTTCAAGGACTCCACGGACATGACACTGGAACTGGTGGACTGCACCTACGCCTACAGTCGGCGCAAGGCCCCCATCCTGCGCGACTTCAGCTACGGACTCGCCGACGGGCTGACGATTCTTCTGGGGCCGAACGGAGCGGGTAAGTCCACGCTGCTGAAACTCGCCGCGTCCGTACATCGCCCCAGCTCAGGCACCGTGACCCTGGACGGCGTTCCCTCACACGCCAAGTCCTACCGGCGGGATGTCGCCTGGATGCCCCAGGACATCACCCCCATGCCCTCGCTCACGGCACGCGAGTACGTGGCGTACATCGGCTGGCTGAAAGGAATGGCCCGCGGTCACGCCTGGGACCGGGCCCTCCATGCGCTGGCTCGGGTGGAACTGACCAAGCAGGCCGACATCAGGACCAGCCAGCTCTCCGGCGGTCAGCTGCGACGCGTCGGGGTGGCCGGGGCGCTGGTCCACGACGCACGTGTACTGCTCCTCGATGAACCGACCGCGGGAATGGACCCTCGCCAGAGGCGCGTCTTCAGGGATGTCCTCGGAAATCTGACCGACGACGTGCGGGTTCTGATGTCCACCCATGACGTGGCGGACCTGGCCGAGGAAGCGGACCAAGTGACCGTCCTGTACGGCGGAGAGATCCTGCAGACGGGACCGACACGGTCATTCCTCGCGCACACTCCGCCGGACACCGCACCCGGTCGCGCGGCCGAAGGGGCGTACACGGCGTTGCTCATGCGGCACGGGGCAGAGTGACGGCATCGGTTCAGGGCACGGTGGACCGAGCCCAGCAAGCCAGGCAGTGACCGCGTAGGCGGCGCCCGGATCGGCTCCGACGCCGCCCACGGAAGGATCAGCACCTTCCCGGGTGCTACTTCGGCACCCCTGAGGGTGCGATCGGCGTCGCCCGTTCCGACTGGGGTGAGGCCGTGTTGGCGTAGACCGACGGGGCGGCGACCGCGGCGCTCGGGTCGTCCGTGTCGTCGGGCGCGGCGGCCGGGACGCCGCCGACGATGCGGATGTCGGCCGCGTCGAAGGCCTTCTTGATGCGCCAGCGCAGCTCCCGCTCGACCGTGAGGGCCTTGCCGGGCATGGTCTTGGCGGAGACGCGGACGACCATCGAGTCCAGGAGCACGTCGTCGAGGCCGAGGACCTCGATGGGGCCCCACAGGAGCTCGTTCCAGGGCTCCTCCTTGCTCATCGCCTCGCCGACCTCCGTCAGGGTGCGGCGGACCTTGTCGAGGTCCTCGTCGTAGCGGACGGTGACGTCGACGCCGGCCGTGGCCCAGCCCTGGGAGAGGTTGCCGATGCGCTTGACCTCGCCGTTGCGGACGTACCAGATCTCGCCGTTGTCGCCGCGCAGCTTGGTGACGCGAAGGCCGACCTCGATGACCTCGCCGGAGGCGACGCCCGCGTCGACGGTGTCGCCGACGCCGTACTGGTCCTCCAGGATCATGAAGACGCCGGAGAGGAAGTCCGTGACCAGGTTCCGGGCGCCGAAACCGATGGCGACGCCCGCGACGCCGGCGGAGGCCAGCAGCGGGGCGAGGTTGATCTCGAAGGTGGCGAGGACCATCAGGGCGGCCGTGCCCAGGATCAGGAACGACGCCACCGAGCGCAGCACCGAGCCGATGGCCTGGGAGCGCTGGCGGCGGCGCTCGACGTTGACGAGCAGACCGCCGAGGGTCGGAGTGGTGCCCTCGACGCCCGGGACGGAGCGGTTCATCCGGTCTATCAGCTTGGTGATCGCCCGCCGGACCACCACTCTCAGCACCGCCGCTATCACCACGATCAGCAGGACGCGGAGACCGATGGCCAGCCATGTGGACCAGTTCTCCTCGACCCAGCTGGCGGCGTTGGTCGCGCTCTCCTGGGCGTCCTCCAGCGACGGCACGGCCGGTGTCGTCGTCTCCGAGGGGGACGGCGACGGCGTGGCGGCGGCCAGTAGGAGGGGCAGGGAAGAAACGGGCGACACGGCGGGTACCTCCAGGTGCGTTATCTGCCCTCCGGCACGGCGGTCAAGATCCGTCGGGTCACGGAAAGGTCACCGGACGGGCAGGCCCACCACACTAACGGGGCATTGTGTGGAGGTCCCCGCGATGTCCGAGGGAGACAGGGCGCTCACCAGGGAGTGAAGGGCGCACACGGCGGGGGATGAATGAGGTGTGGTCGAAAACACTCCCAGCCCGTTACCGGGACATGGTGGCGCTTCCACCAGGCCTGAGGGGAGACTGACTACGGATCGTCCACGGCGCGAGCCACGCGCCGCCGGCGTACAAGGAGGCATCCGTGCCGCACGTCCTGGTCCTCAACGCGTCGTACGAGCCGCTCGGCGTCGTACCGCTCCGCCGCGCGCTCGTCCTCGTCCTGGAGAACAAGGCCGTCTCCCTGGAAGAATCCGGCGCCTATCTGCACAGCGCGACCGTCACAGTCCCCGCACCCAGCGTGGTCCGGCTCAAGCGATTCGTCCGGGTTCCCTATCGGGGGCCCGTTCCTCTGACCCGTAGGGCGCTGTTCGCCCGCGACGGGGGCCGGTGCATGTACTGCGGTGGCGTCGCAACCAGCGTCGACCACGTCATCCCGCGCAGTCGCGGGGGCAAGCACGTCTGGGACAACGTCGTCGCGTCGTGCCGCCGTTGCAACCATGTCAAGGCAGACCGCCATCTCGTCGAGATCGGCTGGCGGCTCCGCCACAAACCCGCTCCGCCCACCGGGCTGGCCTGGCGCATCATCGGCACGGGCCATAGGGACCCGCGCTGGCTGCCCTACCTGCAGCCGTACGGCGCGGACGACGCGCTGGCCCGGATCGACGGCATCTCCGCCTGACGGTCCGGGTTTTTGCATGGCCGGGTGCCCTCGCCGCAGGGGCACCCGGCACGCATCGTGGGGGCCTCCGGAACGCTCACATCCGCTTGACCTGCATCTTCGGAACCGTCTTCACAGGTACCCCGCATTCCCCTCGCACACATGATCGCCTAGTGTCACCCCCAACAGTGGGCCCTTGTTCTGGAGCGCAACGCCCAGGGGCCCGCTTCGAATGTGGGGACTCATGCGCAAGCTCGCCATAGGCGCCGCCGTGTCCGGCGCCCTGGCTCTCACCGGCCTGGCCGCGCCCGCCGCGCTGGCCGACTCGCCGGACCTGACCTTCGGCGCCATCACGGTCAACAACGGCAAGCCGATCGTGGTCGGCACCAAGGCCGCCGTCACCGTGCCGGTCACGTACAGCTTCACCCGGCCGACCGAATTCAAGATCGACTACACGAACAACGCCCTGGGCATCGCCCTCTACCGGGGCAGGCTCGCGGAGCCCGACAACGCCATCGAGGGCTCCTCCAAGAAGCCTTCCTGCACCACGACGGCGACGACCGACACCACGGTGACCGAGTCCTGCTCGACGAAGCTCACCGTCGATCCCCGGATGTACCTCTTCGAGGGCGCGGACGCCACCACCTGGAAGGCCGCCGCCGTCTACTTCGAGGCGGCCGAGGACAGCGACGACTCCGACGACCACATCGGCATGCACCTCGGGAGCGACATCTGGGGCAACCTCGGCACCGCCAAGCTCCAGCGGCTCGCCAAGGCCACCGTCAACGCCACCCCCGAGCCGGCCGTCAAGGGCAAGAGCCTGACCGTCAAGGGCACGCTGACCCGCGCGAACTGGAGCACCGGCAAGTACGCGGGCTACAAGGGCCAGAAGGCGACCCTCCAGTTCAAGGCCAAGGGCGCCACCGCCTACACGGACGTGAAGACGGTGACCTCCGGCACGGCGGGCGCCCTGTCCACCGCCGTGAAGGCGTCGAAGGACGGCTCCTACCGGTACAGGTTCGCGGGTACGACCACCACCGCGGCCGTGACGTCCGCGGCGGACTTCGTCGACGTGAAGTGACATGAGGTAACGCCTCTCCCGAGGCAACGTCTCTCCCGCATTGCGGACACCGCCCCCAGGTAACGACTCCGTTGCCCGGGGGCGGTTTTTGTTGGCCGGATATTGACGCTCACCTGGTCTAGTCCTATCGTCCTGGCATCCGACAGGAAACTTTCCTAACAGTTGGGCAGGTGGCGGACCATGGCAGGAACCCCCCGCGTACTGCGCGCCATGAACGACCGCGCCGCACTCGATCTGTTGCTGGAGCACGGGCCGCTCTCCCGGACGCGCCTCGGCAAGCTGACGGGACTGTCCAAGCCGACCGCCTCTCAGCTCCTGGCCCGCCTCGAAGCCGCCGGACTCGTGATCGCCACGGGCACCGGCACGGACGGGTCCGGTACCGCCGGCAGCGGCTCGGGTACGGGCCGACCCGGCCCCAACGCCCAGCTCTACGCGGTCGACCCGACCGCCGCATACGCCGCCGGCCTCGACGTCACCCCCGAACGCGTCCTGGCCGCCGTCGCCGACATCACCGGCCGCACGGTCGGCGAGCACGCCGTCCCCACCCCCGGACGCCGCGCCGCCGAACCCGTCGTACGGCAGGTCACCACCGCCCTCGACGGGGCGATCAAGGCCGCCGGGCTCACCCGGCCCGATGTGCGCCGGATGGTCATCGGCACGCCGGGCGCCTTCGATCCCACCACCGGGCGGCTGCGGTACGCCTCGCACCTGCCCGGCTGGCACTCCCCCGCCCTCCTCGACGAACTCGCCGCCGCGCTGCCGATGCCGGTGGAGTACGAGAACGACGTGAACCTCGCCGCGCTCGCCGAACAACGGCTGGGCTCGGCCAAGGGCCACGACGACTTCGTGCTGCTGTGGAACGAGGGCGGCCTCGGCGCCGCGGTCGTCCTCGGCGGACGGCTGCACCGGGGGTTCACCGGGGGCGCCGGCGAGGTCGGCTTCCTGCCGGTCCCCGGCGTGCCGCTGGTCCGCCATGTCACCAAGGCGAACAGCGGCGGCTTCCAGGAACTCGCCGGTTCGCAGATCATTCCCCGGCTCGCCCGCGAACTGGGGATCTCCCCTATCCCGGACGGGCCCTACGCCGAGGTCGCGACGGCGCTGGTGGCCCGCGCCGCCGACATCGACTCCGGGTCCCACCGTCAACTTCTGGCCACGTACGCCACGGGGCTCGCGACGGGTATCGCGTCGCTCGTGGCCGTACTCGATCCCCAACTCGTCGTGCTCAGCGGTACGGCGCTGACCGCCGGCGGTGAGCCGCTGCGGGCGCTCGTCGAGGCCGAGTTGGCGGAGCTGGCGGCTTCCCGGCCGCGGCTCGTGCTCGGTGACGTACGTGAAAACCCTGTACTGCGGGGCGCGTTGGAGAGCGCGCTCGCGGCCACGCGTGACGAGGTCTTCGACACGCTGACGCTCCGCTGAGTTCGGCCGCGTTTCAGGTCGTTCGACAACTGCCGGCCCGTCGTGGCTGGTCGCGCCCACGCGGCGAAGCCACACATCGATACAGCCTCGCGCCCCTTGGGGTTTCCCGGGCGCGCCCCCTTCCTTCCAGGTCACCCCTCCCCTCCCTCAGGAGACTCCGCCATGTCCGGAATATCCAAGAACGCGGCGATCGCTCTCGCCGCCACCGCCTCCCTCGCTCTCCTCGCCACCGCCTGCACGGGGCAGTCCGAGTCCACCGCCTCGGACGACCCGAACGCCAGGACGACGATCACCTTCTGGCACGGGTGGAGCGCGCCCGGTGAGGTGAAGGCGATCCAGGCGAACGTGGACCGGTTCGAGAAGCAGCACCCGAACATCACGGTGAAGGTCGTCGGGAACATCAACGACGACAAGCTCAACCAGGCGCTGCGAGCGGGCGGTTCGAACGGGCCGGACGTCGTGTCCTCGTTCACCACGTCCAACATCGGCAAGTTCTGCTCCTCCGGGGCCTTCGCCGATCTGAAGCCCTTCATCGAGAAGTCGAAGCTCGACCTCGACAAGATCATCCCGAAGCCGATGCTGGACTACACCCAGTTCGAGGGCACCCGGTGCGCGCTGCCGCTGCTGGGGGACGCGTACGGGCTGTACTACAACAAGGACGCGTTCGAAAAGGCCGGCATCAAGGCGCCGCCGAAGACGTGGTCGGAGTTCGCGGAGGTCGCGAAGAAGCTGACCAAGGCCAAGGGCGACAGCTACTCCCAGCTGGGCTTCATGCCGAACTATCACGGCTACGAGACGGTCGTGGACCACTACATGTCGCAGTGGGACCACGCCTACTTCGACGCGGACGGCAAGTCGAACATCGCCAAGGACCCGGCGTTCGCGGAGATGTTCACGTACCAGAAGAAGCTCGTGGACTCGCTCGGCGGCTTCGCGAAGCTGGAGAAGTACCGGAACACCTTCGGCGACGAGTGGGGCGCCAAGCACCCGTTCCAGACCGGTCAGGTGGCCATGCAGCTGGACGGTGAGTGGCGGCTCGGGATGGCCGAGGCCGCCGGGACGGACTTCGAGATCGGCACCGCCCCGATGCCGGTGGCCGACGACGAGGTGGACGAGTACGGCAAGGGCTTCCTCTCCGGCACGATCATCGGCATCGCCCCGCAGAGCGAGAAGCAGAACGCGGCCTGGGAGCTGGTGAAGTACCTGACGACCGACACCGAGGCCGTCGTCTCCTTCGCCAACGCCATCCACAACGTGCCGTCCACGTTCGCGGCCCTGAAGTCGCCCGACCTGAAGGTGGACGAGGGCTTCCGGACCTTCCTCGACATCGCCCAGAACAAGCACTCGAACACCCCGCCCGCCTCCGTCAACGGCTCCACGTACCAGACGACGCTGCAGGACTTCGGCTACCAGTACGAATCCGGCAAGGTGACGGACCTTCGCAAGGGCCTGGAGAAGACCGCGAAGCAGATCGACACCGACATCGCGCAGGCGAAGTAGCGCCCGGTGTCCACGCTCACTCTCCGCACGAAGCGCCGCAGGTCGGCGCTTCGGACGGTGGCCTTCCTGTCACCGTGGCTCATCGGGTTCGCCGTCTTCTTCGCCTACCCCCTGGTGTCCACCGTCTACTTCTCCTTCATGAAGTACGACGGCTTCGGCGCCCCCCAGTTCCGCGGCCTCGGCAACTGGTCCTATGTCTTCCACGACTATCCGATGTTCTGGCCGGCCCTGCGCAACACGCTCTGGCTCGTGCTGGTCATGGTCACCTGCCGGGTGGCCTTCGGGCTCGGCGTCGGTCTGCTGATCACCAAGATCAAGACCGGGACGGGTGTGTTCCGCACCCTGTTCTATCTGCCGTACCTCGCCCCGCCGGTCGCCGCGACGCTGGCCTTCGTCTTCCTCCTCAACCCCGGGACCGGGCCGGTCAACTCGGTCCTCGACGGGCTGGGCCTGCCGACGCCCGGCTGGTTCACCGACCCCGCCTGGTCCAAGCCGGCGCTCACCGCGCTCGCACTGTGGGGCGTGGGCGATCTGATGGTCATCTTCATGGCCGCGCTGCTCGACGTCCCGAAGGAGCAGTACGAGGCCGCCGAGCTGGACGGGGCGTCGGCCTGGCAGCGGTTCCGGTTCGTGACACTGCCGAGCATCTCGCCGATCGTGATGTTCGCCGTGGTCACGGGCGTGATCCAGACCATGCAGTACTACACACAGCCCCTGGTGGCCGGGAAGGTCGCCTCCGGCATCATCGGCGGCTCCGGGCAGCAGTTCGAGCCGGGCTACCCGGACAAGTCGACCCTGACGCTGCCCCAGCTCGTCTACAACCTGGGCTTCCAGCGCTTCGACTACGGCTCCGCCTGCGTGGTCGCCCTCGTGCTGTTCGCCCTGTCGATGGTGTTCACCGCGCTGCTGATGCGGCGCCGGGGCGGACTGATCGGAGCGGGTGAGTGATGACCCAGGTACTCGACAAGCCGGTGGAGTTGACCGCCGTGCCGTCCAGCGAGCGGACCGCCCGCCGCCGGGCCCTGCTGGAGTGGATCGCCGTCCACTCCCTGGGCGTGGCCGCCGCGCTCTTCTTCACCCTGCCCTTCGTCTTCGTCGTGCTCACCTCGCTGATGAGCGACCAGCAGGCGCTCACCCGCGATCTGCTGCCGGACACCTGGGAGTGGGGCAACTACCGGCAGGTGCTGGACACCCCCGGCTTCCTGACCTGGTGGCGGAACACCCTGATCTACGCGGGCCTCGGCACGGTCCTCACCGTCGTGTCGTCCGTGCCCGTGGCGTACGCGCTCGCCAAGTTCCGCTTCCGGGGCCGTAGTCTGGCGCTGATGCTGGTCATCTCGATGATGATGCTGCCGCCGCAGGTGGTGGTGATCCCGATGTACCTGTTCTGGGCCAAGCAGCTGGACCTGTCCGGTTCGCTGTGGCCGCTGATCATCCCGATGGCGTTCGGGGACGCGTTCTCCATCTTCCTGCTGCGGCAGTTCCTGATGACCATCCCGAACGAGTACCTGGACGCGGCCCGGGTCGACGGCTGCGGCGAACTGCGCACCCTGCTGCGGGTCGTCCTGCCGATGGCGAAGCCGGGCATCGCGGCCGTCGCGCTCTTCCAGTTCTTCTACGCCTGGAACGACTACTTCGGACCGCAGATCTACGCCTCCGAGAACCCGGCCGCCTGGACGCTCAGTTACGGCCTGGAGTCCTTCAAGGGCGCGCACCACACCGACTGGAACCTGACCATGGCCGCGACCGTGCTGGTCATGGCCCCCGTGATCCTCGTGTTCTTCTTCGCGCAGAAGGCGTTCGTCGAAGGCGTCACCCTGACCGGAGTTAAGGGTTGATACAGCTATGAAGCTCACCGTGGTCGGCGGAGGCTCGACCTACACCCCCGAACTCGTCGACGGGTTCGCCCGGCTCAGGGACACGCTGCCGATCGAGGAGCTGGTGCTCGTCGATCCGGCCGCCGACCGGCTGGAGCTGGTCGGCGGTCTGGCCCGCCGGATCTTCGCCCGGCAGGGGCACCCGGGCCGCATCGTCACCACCGGTGACCTGGACCGGGGCGTCGAGGGCGCGGACGCCGTGCTCCTGCAGCTCCGCGTCGGCGGCCAGGCAGCCCGTGAGCGGGACGAGACCTGGCCGCTGGAGTGCGGCTGTGTCGGTCAGGAGACCACCGGCGCCGGCGGCCTGGCGAAGGCGCTGCGCACGGTCCCGGTCGTCCTGGACATCGCCGAGCGCGTGCGCCGGACCAACCCGGACGCCTGGATCATCGACTTCACCAACCCGGTGGGCATCGTGACCCGCGCCCTGCTCGGGGCCGGCCACAAGGCGGTCGGCCTGTGCAACGTGGCGATCGGCCTGCAGCGGAAGTTCGCCGCCCATCTCGGGGTGGCCCCCGCCGAGGTCCACCTGGACCATGTGGGCCTCAACCACCTCACCTGGGAGACCGGGGTCCGCCTCGGCGGCCCCGCGGGCGAGGACGTCCTGCCGAAGCTGCTGGCCGACCACGGCGAGCTGATCGCGGCCGACCTGCGTCTGCCCCGCCCGGTGCTGGACCGCCTCGGTGTGGTCCCGTCCTACTACCTGCGCTACTACTACGCCCACGACGAGGTCGTACGGGAGCTGGGGACCAAGCCGTCCCGGGCCGCCGAAGTGGCCGCGATGGAGCGGGAGTTGCTGGAGATGTACGCCGAGCCCGCGCTCGACGAGAAGCCCGCGCTGCTCGCCCGGCGGGGCGGGGCCTTCTACTCGGAGGCCGCCGTGGACCTCGCCGCGTCGCTGCTGGGCGACGGGGGCAGCCCGTACCAGGTGGTGAACACCCGCAACGGCGGCACGCTGCCGTTCCTGCCCGCCGACGCGGTGATCGAGGTGCAGGCGGCCGTGGGTCCGGACGGCGCGGTCCCGCTGCCGGTGCCGACCGTGGATCCGCTGTACGCGGGCCTGATGGCGAACGTGACCGCGTACGAGGACCTGGCCCTCGACGCGGCCCTGCGCGGCGGCCGGGACCGAGTGTTCCGGGCTCTGCTCTCCCATCCCCTGATCGGCCAGTACGCGTACGCCGAGGCCCTCACCGACCGACTGCTCGCACACAACCGGGAGCACCTCGCGTGGGCATGAGCGACGGCGTGCGCGGGAGTTCGCCCGAGGACGCCCACGCCAATTCGGGCGCGGGCGTGCGCGGGAGCGCGCTCGGCGGCGGGCGCGGGCGTGAGGGCTGGCGCGGGAGTGTGCTCGCCGTCGATGCCGGCAACAGCAAGACCGACGTGGCCGTGATCGCGCCCGACGGGGAGGTGCTGGGCATGGCGCGCGGCGGCGGGTTCCAGCCGCCGACGGTCGGCGTGACCACGGCGGTCGACGGCCTCGCGGAGATCGTCGGGCGGGCCTTCGCCGAGGCCGGGATCGGCTCGGTCGACCATGTCTCGGCGTGTCTCGCGAACGCCGACTTCCCCGTGGAGGAACAGGGGCTGGCGGCGGCGCTGCGCACGCGCGCGTGGGGCACGACCGTCGAGGTCCGCAACGACACCTTCGCGATCCTGCGGGCCGGCGTGTCCGAGCCCCGGGGCGTGGCGGTGGTGTGCGGTGCCGGCGTGAACTGCGTCGGCATGCGCCCCGACGGCCGCACCGCCCGCTTCCCCGCGCTGGGGCGCATCTCCGGCGACTGGGGCGGCGGTTGGGGCCTGGCCGAGGAGGCGATGTGGCACGCGGCCCGCGCCGAGGACGGCCGGGGAGGTCCCACCGCGCTCGCCGGGACGCTGCCCGCGCACTTCGGCCTGGACACCGTGTACGCCCTGGTCGAGGCCCTGCACCTGGGGCACATCCCGGCCGTACGCCGTCATGAGCTGACCCCGGTCCTCTTCGCCACGGCGGCCGACGGCGACCCGGTGGCCCGCTCGCTGGTGGACCGCATGGCCGAGGAGGTGGTGGCCATGGCGACGGTGGCCCTGACCCGCCTGGACCTCCTCGGTGAGGAGACCCCCGTCCTCCTCGGCGGCGGGGTCCTCGCCGCCCGGCATCCCCTTCTCGACGCCCGGATCCGCGAGGCACTGGCCGCCGCCGCGCCCAAGGCGGTCCCCCGGGTGGTCACGGCCGCCCCGGTGCTGGGCGCGGCACTGCTCGGGCTCGACCACGTGGGCGCGCCGCGCGACGTGCACGCGCGCGTGCGGGCGCACTACGAGAAGGGCTGACCCCGCTCCCGCGCCACCTCCGGATCTCCCCCGCGAACACGTTCGAACCCCCAGGGAACCGAACCCGATCGAAGCGCGTATTCATGGGCAGGGGGTGGTGCGGGAAGCCTTGTGCTGCGCCGGAATTCGACAAGCACAGCGCCTACGGACACGATCGGGGAACAAGATCGAGTCAGGGTCTGTGCGTTGTCAGTCCCGACGGCGATACTTGCGGCCGTGCACCTCTGTCCGTGCGAGCGGGCGGAAGCGATGGACGGATGACCAGGGGGAGGTCAGGTGACATTCACGCCGGAGGGCAGCGCGGCACCGACGGCACCACCCACGGGCCCCGCCGTGCCGCCTCAGGCCGCACCCGCGTCGAGGACCCCCGTGCCGCCGCCCCCGGCCCCGGACGGCGGGCCGCCCCGCCGGACCGCTTTCGCCGAGGGCGTCGACCGGCTGCGCGCCGCGGCGACCACCGAGCCCGGCCGGCTGCGCATCATCGGCGCCGTCCTCGCCCTCCTGGTCGTCGCGTTCGGCTCGGTCACCGCCTGGCAGATGAACGACCGCGCGGCCGCCGCCGACGACGTGCTCCACGGCAGCCAGCCGCTCAGCTCGGCCGCCGCCGAGATCTACAGTTCGCTGGCCGCTGCCAACACGGCCGCCTCCAGCGGATTCCTCGCGGGCGGCCAGGAGACCGAGGAGTCGCGGGAGGACTACGAGCGGGAGATGGGGGAGGCCGCTAAGCAGCTGGCTCTCGCCGCGACCGCGTCGGAGTCCGGCTCCGACTCCGAGGAACGCATCGCCAAGCTGAACGCCCTGCTGCCCGAGTACAAGGGCCTGGTCGAGCGGGCCCGCGCCAACAACCGGCTGGGCTACCCCCTGGGCGGCGCCTATCTGCGCTACGCGAACGACAAGATGCAGGGCATGCTCGAAGAGGCGCAGAGCATCTACGACAACGAGAACGAGCGGCTCCGCGACGACTACGCGGAAGCCACGGCCTATCCCTGGGCCGCGCTCGGTCTCGGGGTCCTCGCCATCGGCGGCCTCGTCTGGGCCCAGCGCCGCAACTACCGGCGCACCAACCGGGTGTTGAACCACGGCCTGGTCGCGGCGACCGCCGCCTCCACCGTCGTCCTGCTGTGGCTGGCCGGCGGTCACACCGTCGCCCGAGCCGGGCTGAACGACTCCTACGACCACGGGGTGCGGTCGCTGACCGTCCTCAACGACGCCCGCATCGCCTCCCTCACCGCCCGGGGCAACGAGAACCTGACGCTCATCAGCCGGGGGGCGGAGACCGACAAGAACGCCAAGGGCGAGGTCGTGGACAAGTTCGACCTCCGCTTCGACATGAGCATGGCCACGCTCAGGAAACAGCTGGCCGACGCCGAGAGCCTCGCCGACGACGCCAGCGGCGAGAAGCCCCTGAAAGCCGCAGGCGCCGGCATGGCGGAGTGGCTGACTCGGCACGGGAGCGCCCGCGAGGCCGACGAGCAGGGCGACTACCAGTGCGCCCTCAGCCAGGTGATCGGCGGCGCCGCGACGACCGAGTGCCCGCAGGGCGACAAGCCGACGGGCGAGTGCTTCGACGAGGTCGACGACAATCTCGACGCCGCGAGCAAGCACGAGAAGAGCGAGTTCGAGCTGGCGGCCGCGAGCGGCCGTGACGCGATGCTCGGACTCCCCGTGGGCGCCGCCGTCCTGGCGGTGCTGGGCGCGGCGGGCGCGGTGCTGGGCATCGGGCGCAGGCTTTCGGAGTACCGGTGACGACGGCGGGAGGAGACTCGGTGGAAGGAGGAGCGATGAATGCGGTACGGCGCCTGCGGGCCGGTCTCAGGGGCTGGGGCGGCGTGGGCGCGATGGCGGTTCTCTGCGCCCTGACCCTGGTCTTCGCCCTGGTGCTTCCGGTGAAGGGCACCCGCGGCGACGGGGCGGCGGGCACCGGCGCCCAGGGGGTCGCCCGGGGCACGCAGGCGCGGGCGGACGAGTGCACGGACGCCACGTCCCAGGACCAGAGTCTGCGCCCCTCCAGGAACGAATCCGGACCGACGATCGCCGAGATCGAAAAGCGTGGTTATCTCCGGATCGGCATCGATCAGAACAGCTTCCGCTGGGGCTACCGCGACCCGAACAACACGAAGGCGGACGCCGAGCTGGAGGGCTTCGACATCGATCTCGCGCACCGGATCGCCGAGGAGATCCTGGGCGACCGGACGAAGGTCCGTTTCCGAGCGGTGCCGACGAACCAGCGCGTCCACGCGATCCAGGAGAAGCAGGTCGACATGGTGGTCCGCACCATGACCATCAACTGTGACCGGATGGCGGACGTCGCCTTCTCCCAGCCGTACTTCAGGACCGGCCAGCAGTTGCTGGCGCCCAAGTCCTCGACGATCAAGGGCTACGACAAGACGCTGGCGAACAAGACGATCTGCACGGCGGCCACTTCCACCGCGTGGAAGCGGCTGACGGCCGACGAGGAGAAAGGCTCCCTCGTCGCCTCCGCCGTCATCTACCCCCCGGTCCCCAACCAACTCGACTGCCTGGTGAGGCTCCAACTCGGTGAGGTCGACGCCGTGGTCACCGACGGCGCCCTCGCCGCGAGCCAGGCGGCGCAGGACCCGACCGTCGACCTCAAGGGCGAGCCGTTCACGACCGAGTACTACGGCGTGGCGATGAACCTGGACGCGGACGATCTGGTACGCCGGGTCAATCAGGTGCTGGTGGACTACCTCAAGGACGGCTGGCAGGACTCGTACGACGCCTGGCTGTCCGGGACGCTCGGCGACGACTCGGCGCAGTCCCGGCCGCCTTCGCCCCAGCAGTACAGGGACTGACGTACCGGGACCGATGTACGAGGACCGCATTCAGAGGACCGCATTCAACTGACGGACACCGACAGCAGCGAGAGGTGATCGATGGGCGTCGCGGGATCCACCGGGCCGGTGATGGACCGGGACGAGGTGGACCGTGCGCTCGCGCGGCTCGGCGCGGAGCACGAGGCCATCGAGACCTCGCTGCTCGCCCTGCAGGACCACGCGGGCCGCAGGCTGCTCGAAGGCGCCGAGCTGACCGGCGTCACCAAGGAGCGCTGGACCGCCGCGGACGCGTCGATCACGCTGCTGTGGGCGTACTTCGACGCGTACACGGACGCGTTGCACAGCGCCCGGGAGATCCGTTCGCGGCGCCGCTGGTCCAGCCGTGAGGACCTGGTGGAGCTGACCGAACTGCTGCGCGGCGAGGCGGTCACGGTCGCCGGGTCCACGACGGCGATGGCGAACGCGCCGACGCTGCAGGGCACGACCCGCCTCAGCGAACAGTTCTCGCTGGCCACGCTGGTGGACCGGATGAACGACCTGTACGCGGCCTCGCTGGACATGGTCGTGGCCGCCGACGCGGTGTGGTCCGCGCTGCCCGCCAGGATCGATCTCCTGGCCGCCGAACTCCAGCGCACCCGTCAGCTCGCGCACTCCGTGGGCGTACGCCCCGGCGAGCACCCGGCAGGCGACGACCTGGAGCGGATCACCCGTACCCTGACCCGGCTCCGTGAGCAGGTCGTCTCGGACCCGCTGGCCTTCTGGGTGCCCACGCCGGGCAGTTCGGCGCCCGGTGGCGGCCGCCCGGACACCTCCACGTACGACCGTGAGGCACGGGCCCTAGAGGACGTGCGGCGGGAGATCGACGCCGTGCTGACGGTCCGCCAGGACGCGGAGGCCCGGCTGATGAAGCTGCGGGACGTCCTCAGCCGCGCGGACCGCACGCTCGCCGAGGCGCGCAGCGCGCGCGGTGAGGTGCTGGCGAAGATCGCCGCGACGGAGGTGCCCGTGGTGAGCGGCCCGCCGACGGTGCTGCAGGAGCAGTTGGCGATGGCGGCGGAGTACCGCAGACACGCGCAGTGGCACCGGCTCTCCCCGCTCCTGGAGTCCCTGGAGCAGAAGGCCGACGACGAACTGCTGCGGGCCCGCGAGTCGTTGACGGCAGTCACCGCGCCGCTGGCGGTCCGCGCGGAGCTGCGCGGCCGGCTCGACGCCTACAAGGCGAAGGTCGCCCGGCACGGCTTCGCGGAGGACTCGCTGCTGGTCGAGCGGTACGACGCGGCGCGCCGCATGCTGTGGAGCGCCCCGTGTGATCTGCGCGTCGCGGAGATGGCGGTGCTGCGCTACCAGCAGGCCGCCGCCGAGCTGCTGGGCCAGTCGGTGCCGGCCCGGCGTGCGCCCCAGGACCGGAGGGAGGAGCAGTCGTGAGTCAGACACAGGAGAGCCCGACAGGCGAAGAGGCCGCGCGGCAGTCGTGTCAGCGCCCCGGTTGCTCGGGTTCGTACGAGGACGTGGGCGGCGGCGAGCTGTACTGCGACGAGTGCGGTCTGGCGCCGGTCGTCTCGGCGAGCGGCATGGTCAACTCGCCGCCCACCGGCATCACCGGGGGCGGGCGGGGCTCGCGCGGCTCCAGTTCCAGCAGTTCGCGCTCCTCGCGCTCGTCCGCGCGCTCCTCGCAGTCCCGGCGCTCGGTCTCCGGCCGGCTCTCACGTGCCCTGTCGGGCCGGTCGACGGGCCGCTCGGTATCGGTGCGCAGCTCCGGCAAGACCGCCAGTTCCTCCGGGCGGGCGCGGCTCGGTGTCGGGCTCGTCCAGGTTCCGGACGTGCCGCGCCCGGATCCGCGCTCGATGGTCCTGGAGAGCGCCGAGGTGCCCGAGCGGAAGCGGTTCTGCTCGCGTTCCGACTGCGGGGCACCGGTCGGGCGGGCGCGCGGAGAGCGGCCGGGGCGCACGGAGGGCTTCTGCACCAAGTGCGGCCACCCGTACTCCTTCGTGCCGAAGCTGCACTCGGGCGACATCGTGCGCGGCCAGTACGAGGTCGTGGGCTGTCTGGCGCACGGCGGCCTGGGCTGGATCTACCTGGCCATAGACCGGGCGGTGTCGGACCGCTGGGTGGTGCTGAAGGGCCTGCTGGACACGGGCGACCAGGACGCGATGGCCGCCGCGATCTCCGAGCGCCGCTTCCTCGCCGAGATCGAGCACAACAACATCGTCCGCATCTACAACTTCGTCGAGCACCTCGACCAGCGCACCGGTTCGCTGGACGGGTACATCGTCATGGAGTACGTCGGCGGCAAGTCGCTGAAGGAGATCGCCAACGGCCGCCGTACGGCCGACGGGCGCCGCGATCCGCTGCCGGTGGAGCAGGCGTGCGCGTACGGCATCGAGGCGCTGGAGGCGCTCGGTCACCTGCACAGCCGCAACCTGCTGTACTGCGACTTCAAGGTCGACAACGCGATCCAGACCGAGGACCAGCTCAAGCTGATCGACATGGGCGCGGTCCGCAGGATGGACGACGACGAGTCGGCCATCTACGGCACCGTCGGCTACCAGGCCCCCGAGGTCGCCGACGTGGGCCCGTCGGTCGCCTCCGACCTCTACACGGTCGCCCGGACGCTCGCGGTGCTCACCTTCGACTTCCAGGGCTACACGAACGTGTTCGTGGACTCCCTGCCCGACCCGGACAACATCGAGGTCTTCCGCCAGTACGAGTCCTTCTACCGGCTGCTGGTACGTGCCACCGACCCCGACCCGGCCCGACGGTTCGCCTCCGCGCAGGAGATGTCGGAGCAGTTGACGGGTGTCCTGCGGGAGGTCGTCTCCCTGCAGACGGGCCGGGCCCGTCCCGCCCTGTCGACGATCTTCGGGCCCGAGGTGAAGGTCACGGACACGGAGCTGTTCGCGAAGCTGGACGGGGATGTGTCCCGGCTGGGCACGCGCCGCGACAAGCCGACCACCAGGAACGGTGGTTCGCCTTCCGGTACGCCCCCGCTGCTGACCGCCGGCGCCGCCGTCCCCGCCCCCCGGCTCACCCGACAGCTCGACACCGCCGCCGCGGCCCTCGCGCTGCCCGTGCCGCGCGTGGACCCGGGGGACCCCAACGCCGGGTTCCTGGCGGGGCTGATGACCTCCGCGCCGACCGAGCTGATCACGGCGCTGCACGCGGCCCCCAGCGGCTCGCTGGAGCTGCGGCTGCGCGAGCTGCGGGCCCGCCTGGAGATGGCCGAGTTCACCATCGCCCTGGCCACCCTGGACGCCCTGGAGCGGGACCACCCCGACGACTGGCGGGTGGTCTGGTACCGGGGCGTGGCCGCGCTCGCCACCGGCGACCACGAGAACGCCGCGCTGTCCTTCGACGCGATCTACGACGCCTTCCCGGGCGAGCCGGCCCCCAAGCTGGCCCTCGGCCTGTGCGCCGAGGTGCTGGGGCAGCTGGACAACGCCGCCGAGTACTACCGCCTGGTGTGGACGACCGACCCCAGCTTCGTCAGCGCCGCGTTCGGGCTCGCCCGGGTGCGGCTGGCCGCCGGGGACCGGCAGAACGCCGTCCGGACCCTGGAGTCCGTACCGGAGGCGTCGATCCACTACACCGCCGCCCGGGTCGCCGCCGTACGGGCGCGGCTCAGACACCGTACGGAGGCGACGCTCGGAGCCGTAGCGGCGCCGCCCTCGGCCGGGACCGCCGAAACCGCGCCGGACGCGCCGTTCCTGGACGATCTGACCGCGGCCGCCGGGCAGGTCGAGGCGCTCGGCGGGTACGGTCTGGACGCGGTGCGCCGTGAGCAGTTGTCCACAGAGGTCCTCGGCTGCGCCCTGGACTGGGTACTCTCCGGAAGCCAGGGTGCCGCGCCCCCGGCCGGCGAGCGGGTGCTGCTCGGCAGCACGCTGGACGAGCGCGGCCTCCGCTTCGGACTGGAGCGGTCGTACCGCACACTGGCCCGGCTCGCCCAAGGCGGCGAGGAGAGGATCGACCTGGTGGAACGTGCCAACCGTTACCGCCCCCGGACGTGGGTGTAGTTGATGTCGCAGATGCCCCAGCCGACCGCGCTGACGAAGTGCCCGATCTGCGAGTGGCCCCTCGCCTCGGACGACCGCTTCTGCGGTGCGTGCGGCCATGACCTCTCGGCCGTCCCCGTACCGCCGGGGGATCACCCGACGCTCACCATGAACGGGACGGCGGGCGACGCGCCCGACGCGGCGTCGCCCGTGGACTGGCCGCTCGCCTCCCCGCCCAGCTCCGACACGCCCCCGCCGGTGGTCCGCCCCACCGACATCCCGGGCACCGACTCCGGCGGCGGCGAACTGCCCGGACCGGGGCGGGGCGTACGGTTCGACCGGCCCCGCGAGCCCGACGAGTACCCGCTGGCCGCGCCCCAGCCGCCGGACCCGCGCACCACCGACCTCGCCACCCCTCCGGCCGGGATGAAGGTGTGCGTGGCCTGCCGCGCGGGACATGTCGACCGGGACGGCTACTGCGAGAACTGCGGGCACGCCCAGCCCCGGGAACGCGACCACATGGAACTGGAGTTGGGCGCGGTCGCCGCGGTCAGCGACCGGGGCCTGCGCCACCACCGCAACGAGGACGCGTTCGCGATCTCCTCGACCGCGCTGCCCGACGGCTCCCCCGCGGTCGTCGCGATCGTCTGCGACGGCGTGTCCTCCGCGACCCGCCCCGACGACGCCTCGCTCGCCGCGGCCCGCGCCGCCAACGAGACGGTCCTGGACTCGCTGCCGCGCGGCACCCACCCGCAGCAGGCCATGCACGACGCGATCATCGCCGCCGCGACCGCCGTCAACGCCCTGGCCGAGGAACCGGAGACGGCCCAGGAGCACACCCCGCACCAGAACGCGCCGGCCTGCACCATCGTCGGCTCGATCGTCACCCCGAGCCTCCTCGTCGTCGGCTGGGTCGGCGACAGCCGCGCCTACTGGGTACCGGTGGACCGCAGCGCACCCCCGGCCCGGCTCACCGAGGACGACTCGTGGGCGGCGCAGATGGTGTCCGCGGGACTGATGAACGAGGCCGAGGCCTACGCCGACGAGCGCGCCCACGCGATCACCGGCTGGCTCGGCGCGGACGCGTACGAACTGGAGCCGCACACCGCTTCCTTCAAGCCGGACCGGCCGGGTGTAGTGGTGGTGTGCACCGACGGACTGTGGAACTACGCCGAGGCCGCCGAGGACATGGCCGAGGCCGTGCCCCTGGACGCGGCCGAGCGGCGGTTGCACTGCGCGCAGGTCCTGGTCGGCCGCGCCCTCGACGGAGGTGGCCACGACAACGTAACAGTGGCGATCCTGCCGTTCCCGGCCCCTCCTCAGGGGGCAGGATCGGCCTGAGGGTGCTCGCGGGCCGGGTGCTCACGAGCCGGGCGCTCGTGGGACGGGTGCGCGCGGGCGTCTCGGCGGCCGGACGGGAAGGCCGACGGACCGGAGGGGACCGGTCCGGGACGGGCACGACAGTCATCACCCCACGTGCCGTGGGGCCATCAGTGGGGCTGCTAGGGGGATCTGAGTAGGCATGGCCAATTTCTCGAAGTCGAACGTGCCGCAGTTCTCGGTCGAGGTGTACCAGAACGAGTACCTGCCCGAGGGCGGCCGTGAGGTGAACGCCATCGTGACGGTCAGCGCGACCGGCGGCGGCACCATCGGCAGCGCGGTCGCCGCACCGCACCTGTACTCGCCCGGGCAGGGCCCGTCCGCCGCCGTGGCGCTCATGGTCGACTGCTCGGGGTCGATGGACTACCCGCCGACCAAGATGCGCAACGCCCGGGACGCGACGGCCGCCGCGATCGACACCCTGCGCGACGGCGTCCACTTCGCCGTGATCGACGGCACCCACGTGGCCCGGGAGGTCTATCCCGGCGGGGGCCGGCTGGCGGTCGCCGACTCCGCCACCCGCGAGCAGGCCAAGCAGGCGCTGCGCAGGCTCAGCGCGGGCGGCGGCACCGCCATCGGCACCTGGCTGAAGCTCGCCGACCGGCTGCTCGCCTCGGCGGACGTCGCCATTCGTCACGGCATCCTGCTCACCGACGGCCGCAACGAGCACGAGTCCCCGGAGGACCTGAAGGCCGCGCTGGACGCCTGTGCCGGACGGTTCACGTGTGACGCGCGTGGAGTGGGCACCGACTGGGAGGTGAAAGAGGTCACGGGCATCGCCTCCGCGCTGCTCGGCACCGCCGACATCGTCGCCGACCCGGCCGCCCTGTCCGCCGACTTCACACAGATGATGGAGACGGCCATGGGCAAGGAGGTCGCGGACGTCGCGCTGCGACTGTGGACCCCGGTCGGCACACAGATCAAGTTCGTGAAGCAAGTGGCCCCCACGGTCGAGGAGTTGACCGACCGTCGCACCGAGGCCGGACCGCGCGCCGGGGACTACCCGACCGGCTCGTGGGGGGACGAGTCCCGCGACTACCACGTGTGCGTCGAGGTCCCGGCCGCGAACCTCGGCCAGGAGATGCTGGCCGCCCGGGTCTCCCTCGTCATCCCGCAGCCCGACGGCACCGCGCAGAACCTCGGCGCCCAAGGTCTGGTGAAGGCCGTGTGGACCGACGACATGGTCGCGTCCACGTCGATCAACCCCCAGGTCGCGCACTACACAGGTCAGGCCGAACTGGCACAAGTCATCCAGCAGGGTTTGGACGCCCGCAAATCCGGAGATTTCGACGGAGCAACGGCCAAGCTCGGCCGTGCCGTTCAGCTCGCCAGCGCCTCGGGGAACGCCGATACTGCGAAACTGCTTGCGAAGGTGGTGGACGTGGTCGACGCGGCGACAGGTACTGTGCGACTGAAGGCGAAGGTCACGGAGGCCGACGAGATGACTCTCGAGACACGGTCGACAAAGACTGTTCGTGTAAAGAAGTAGCTGTAAGCAAACAGGAAACACCCGGAAACACCGCTGCACAGAGCCTGGCTCCCCCACCGGGGATCCGGACGGAAGCGGCCACACCGGCCCGTCGCGGCCACAGGAACCGGCCGTGAGGCCGGAAAGGAGAGGGGGAAGCGCCGACATGCCGACCTGCCCGAACGGACACCAGTCGGGTTCCGACGACTGGTGCGAGGTCTGCGGTCACCGTATGGCCGGTGCCGTACCCCCGCCGCCACCACCGCCGCCCCCGGGCGCCGGTTACGGATACCCGCCGCCCGGCTCCCCGCCCCCGCCTCCCGGCGCGGGCGGTCCCGGGGGACCTGGGGGTCCAGGTGGACGCCCGCACCTCGCCGCCGAGCCGGAGCTCTGCCCGCAGTGCCGCACGCCCCGCGAGGGCGGCGCGCCCTTCTGCGAGGAGTGCCGGTGGAACTTCCTGACCAACACGGCGACCACGTACACGCCGGCCGCGCCGCGGCCGCCGGCGCCCGGACCGGGTCCGGCTGGCCCTGGTCCCGGCGGCCCCGGCCCCGGCCCGGGCGGTCCCGGCGCCGGCGGCAACCCGGCGCTGCGCTTCCAGCAGCCGCCTCCGCCGTCCTACGGCGGCGGTGACGGGTACGACTACCAGAGCTCCCGCCCCTCGCAGGTGAACCGTCCCGCCGAGCCGATCCCACCGGGACCGCCGTTCGGCGGCGAGCCGTCGGGTCCGGGCGGCCCCGGAGGGCCGGGCGGAAACGGCGGGTTCGGCGGACCGGGCAGCCCCGGGGGCCCTGGTGGGCCCGGGAATCATGGCAATCAGGGTCACGGTGGACCCGGGGGCCACGGCGGTCAGGGTCCCGGTGGACCCGGACGCCCGGGTGGCCCCGGGGGTCCGGGCGGTCCCGGTGGCCCGTCCGGGCCGGGGGGTCCCTCCGGGTTCGGCGGCGGGCCTTCGGGACAGCCGGGTCCGGGGCAGCCCGGGCCGGGCCAGCCCGGTCCGTCCGCGTTCGGCGGGGATCCGTCGCGCCCCGGGGCCTCGGCCTTCGGTGGTGACCCCTCGCGTCCCGGCCCCTCGGGCTTCGGCGGCGACCCTTCACGCCCCGGTCCTTCCGGCTTCGGCGGCGACCCCTCACGACCGGTTCCGCCACCGCCCGGACCTACGCCTGGTGGGCCCGGCGGCCCCGGTGGTCAGGGTCCCGGGGGCGGTCAGGGTCCCGGTGGCGGTCAGGGCGGTCCCGGTGGGGCGCCGCAGGCGTTCCAGCAGGCGGGGGCTTCCGCCCCGCCCGGCTTCCCGCAGGAGACCCGGCGACCGCAGCCCGGCGGCCCCGGGGGTCCTGGAGGTCCCGGAGGTCCTGGGGGCCCCGCGTTCGGCGGTGACGACGACTGGGTGATCTCCCCGCCGTCCACCGGCCCGGGCGGACCCGGTGGCCCCGCGGGCCCCGGCGGCCCCGGCGGTGCGGGTGCCCGTCCGGGTGGCTACGGCTACCCGCAGCCCGGCGCCACCCAGGCCCCGCCCGGCCCCGCGTACCCACAGGCGCCGACGACCTGGAGCGCGACCATCGGCCCCGACCGCGACTACTTCATGGCGATGATGCAGCGCTCGGGCCCCGAGGCCGCCGGCCTGAACCTGCCCGCGTACTCCCCCGAACAGCGGCGCGCCCTCACCGGCAACCAGATCACCATCGGACGGCGCCGCCACTCCACCGGCGACACCCCCGACATCGATCTCTCGGTGCCGCCGGAGGACCCGGGCGTCTCCCACCAGCACGCGGTGCTGGTGCAGCAGCCCGACGGCAGCTGGGCGGTCGTCGACCAGAACTCCACCAACGGCACCACGGTCAACGGTTCCGAGGACCCCATCCAGCCCTTCGTCCCGATCCCCCTCCAGGACGGGGACCGGGTCCACGTGGGCGCGTGGACGACGATCACGATCCGCCGGGGCTGACCGCCCCCGCCCCGCGGCAGCGCGACGGCTCAGGGCCGACCGAGCACATCGGTCGGCCCTGAGCCGTTGGCGCCCCTCCCGGGGCCCCGGTCATGGCAGCGGCCAGGCGTACGGGCCCTCCGGGTCGTCCAGCCAGGCCCAGGCGTGGTCGCCGCGGACCGTGATGCCGTAGCGCTCACGGGACGGCATCCCCTCGCGCTGCCACAGCGCCAGCGCCTCGTGCGGGTCGAGACTGGCCGCCGTGAGGGCCAGCAGGAACCGGAAGAGCTCGTGGTCCCTGGCCCGGTGCGGCAGTCCGCCCAGATGCGGATGGATCGCTTCCGGCTCACTGCCCCCGCGCAGGGGCACGAAGTACGCGGAGGTGTGCAGGAAGCGCCCCTCAGCGTGCTCGGCGTCCTCGACCCGCAGCCGCACCAGCCCCGTGGCCAGCGGCGTCAGGATGCGCGCGCCGGGGGTGCACTGGGCGAGCCAGGCGTGCGGGATCGAGTGCAGGGTGCAGGTCGCGATGATCCGGTCGTACGGCGCCCGCTCGGGCACCCCGCGCGCCCCGTCCCCGGTGACCACGGTCGGGTGGTACCCGGCGGCGTCCAGATGCCTGCGCGCCGCCTCCGTGATGTCGGCGTCCAGATCGACGGTCGTGACCAGGTCGTCCCCCAGCCGGTGCGCGAGCAGGGCGGCGTTGTAACCGGTGCCGGCGCCGATCTCCAGCACCCGGTCGCCGTCCTCCACCTCCAGCTCGGCCAGCATCTTCGCCATCAGCGACGGCTGACTGCTGGAGGAGATCAGCTCCCCGTCCCGCACCCGCGTGGCGAGCGGCGTGTCCGCGTACGCGCCCCGCACCCAGCGGGCCCGCCGCCTGAGGTCCCGTTCCTCGCCCCACAGCCGCTCGAAGCCGCCCAGGACACCCACGTAGTAGTACGGGACGAAGAGATGCCTGGGGACGCTCTCGAACGCCTTCCGCCACTCCGGGTCGGCGTCCCACGCCCCGCTCGCCTCGATCTCACGCACCAGCGCCCCTCGGGCCTCGGCGGCGAGACGTTCCAAGTCGTGGTCCACAGTGTGCGTGCCCATACCTCCACTGTGCGGCCGGACGCCTCCAGAGGCGAGCACCCCGGCCCGCCCGTCCGGAATCGACCGGTCCGCCCCGTACGCGGTGGTCCTAAGCCTCAAGTCCTCCGCCGCCGCGTCTGAGACCATGGGGAACGTGAATGAGATTCGGCGCGGCACGCTTCAGGAGCAGTCCTTCTACGAGCAGGTCGGTGGCGAGGAGACCTTCCGGCGTCTCGTGCGCCGTTTCTACGAGGGTGTCGCCGAGGACCCGATCCTGCGGCCCATGTATCCCGAGGAGGACCTGGGCCCGGCCGAGGACCGTCTCACCCTGTTCCTGATCCAGTACTGGGGCGGCCCCACCACCTACAGCGAGAACCGCGGCCACCCCCGCCTCCGCATGCGCCACGCCCCCTTCACCGTCGACCGCGCCGCCCACGACGCCTGGCTGAAGCACATGCGCGACGCCGTCGACGACCTCGGCCTCTCCGAGGAACACGAGCACACCCTGTGGAACTACCTCACCTACGCGGCCGCCTCGATGGTGAACGCCCCGGGCTAGGCGGGAACTCCCCCGTCGGCGGGCTCAGCGGACGGTGACGCCCAGGGTCCCCAGTCCCGCCCTGCGTACGGCGATCGACCCGTACGGTGTGCGCAGCCGGAGCCACGCGCCCGACGAGAACAGTCCCGGTGTCGCCGACTCGGGTGTGGACGCGCGCGGGGTGCGGAGGAAGCCCAGCGACTGGGCCGCGTGCACGGCGCGCACCGGCAGCGGCGTGTCCCCGACCGTCCGGGACCAGATCTCCCGCCCGATCCGGTCCAGTTCGGCCCGTGTCCGGTGTTCCGGCGGCAACTCCTCGGTCCGGGACCGGAATTCACGTACCGCGGCGGAGACCATCGCTCGTAGCGCGTCCGGTGCGGGCAGCCCCGCCTCCGGCCGCCAGCCGCCGCGGGGGGGAAGCACACCGGCCCACGGCGGTCCGGTCACCGCCGCCGGCACGACCGCCGTGCCGGCGGACTCGTCGATGGACTCCAGGAGTTCACCGGCCGACACGGTCTCGTCGAGCGTGACGTCGAGCCCGTTCTCGTACGGCTTGGCGAGGCGCACGGCCCGGATCGCCAGGACCTCGAAGGACGGTGGCCGGCCGAACACGGCGAGTGCGGTGCCGGCCCCCTGGAGGCGCACCGCGGCTCCACGGTCGTAGTGGAGCAGCCGGGAGAGGAAGGCCGCGAGATCCGCCGCCTCCCCCTCGTCGGCGAGGTGGAGCACCGTCATGCGGCGACGGCCTCCGCCTCGTCGTCCCTGTACTCCTCCAGGAACTCACGTTCCTCGGAGGTGATCCGGCGGGGCCGCTGCGTCGCGAAGTCGAACGGCACTATCACCGTCGAGGCCCGGACGTAGACCTGGTCCGGGTCCTTGACCTCGTAGGTGATCGTGAACGACGCCGCTCTTATCTCCGTGACCCACAGCTCGATGTCCACCGGCTGGTGCCGGTGGACCAGCTGCCGCTTGTAGTCGATCTCATGGCGTGCCACCACGGACCCCTGCTTGAAGTCCTTCTCCGGGCGGAACAGGAAGTCGATACGGGCTTCCTCCAGGTAGCGGAGGAAGACCACGTTGTTGACGTGGCCGTACGCGTCCATGTCCGCCCAGCGCAGTGGGCAGCGGTAGATGTGCCGCAAGATCGATCAGCCCCGGGTCAGCTTCTTGTAGGTGGCGCGGTGCGGACGGGCGGCGTCCGGACCGAGTCGCTCGATCTTGTTCTTCTCGTACGACTCGTAGTTGCCCTCGAACCAGAACCACTTGGACTCGCCCTCGTAGGCGAGGATGTGCGTGGCCACCCGGTCCAGGAACCAGCGGTCGTGGGAGACGACCACGGCGCAGCCGGGGAACTCCAGCAGCGCGTTCTCCAGCGAGGACAGGGTCTCGACGTCGAGGTCGTTGGTCGGCTCGTCGAGGAGCAGCAGGTTGCCGCCGAGCTTGAGGGTGAGCGCCAGGTTGAGGCGGTTGCGCTCACCGCCGGAGAGCACCCCGGCCGGCTTCTGCTGGTCCGGTCCCTTGAAGCCGAACGCGGAGACATACGCCCGGGAGGGCATCTCGACCTGGCCGACGTTGATGTAGTCCAGTTCGTCGGAGACGACGGCCCACAGCGTCTTCTTGGGGTCGATGTTCTCGCGGCTCTGGTCGACGTAGGAGATCTTGACGGTCTCGCCGACCTTGATCGAACCGGAGTCGGGCTCCTCCAGACCCTGGATCATCTTGAACAGGGTGGTCTTGCCGGCGCCGTTCGGGCCGATGATGCCCACGATGCCGTTGCGCGGCAGCGTGAAGGAGAGGTCGTCGATGAGGACCTTCTCGCCGAAGGCCTTGCTGAGGTTGTTGACCTCGACGACCACGCTGCCCAGTCGGGGGCCCGGCGGGATCTGGATCTCCTCGAAGTCCAGCTTCCGCATCTTGTCGGCCTCGGCGGCCATCTCCTCGTAGCGGGCCAGACGCGCCTTGGACTTGGCCTGGCGGCCCTTGGCGTTGGAGCGGACCCACTCCAGCTCTTCCTTGAGCCGCTTGGCGCGCTTGGCGTCCTTCTGGCCCTCGACCTTGAGACGGGTCTGCTTGGTCTCCAGGTACGTGGAGTAGTTGCCCTCGTAGCCGATGGCGCGGCCGCGGTCGAGCTCCAGGATCCAGCCCGCGACGTTGTCGAGGAAGTACCGGTCGTGGGTGACGGCGACGACGGTGCCGGGGTACTTCGCGAGGTGCTGCTCCAGCCACTGCACGGACTCGGCGTCCAGGTGGTTGGTGGGCTCGTCGAGCAGCAGCAGGTCGGGGGCCTCGAGCAGCAGCTTGCACAGGGCGACGCGGCGGCGCTCACCACCGGAGAGGTTGGTGACGGGCCAGTCGCCGGGCGGGCAGCCCAGGGCGTCCATGGCCTGCTCCAGCTGGGTGTCCAGGTCCCATGCGTTCGCGTGGTCCAGGTCCTCCTGGAGCTTGCCCATCTCGTCCAGCAGCGCGTCCGAGTAGTCGGTCGCCATGAGCTCCGCGACCTCGTTGAAGCGCTTGAGCTTGCCCATGATCTCGGCGGCGCCGTCCTGCACGTTCTGCAGGACCGTCTTGGACTCGTCCAGCGGCGGCTCCTGCAGGAGCATGCCGACGGTGTAGCCGGGCGACAGGAACGCGTCACCGTTGGACGGCTGCTCCAGGCCCGCCATGATCTTGAGGACGGTGGACTTACCGGCACCGTTCGGGCCGACCACACCGATCTTCGCGCCGGGCAGGAAGCTCAGCGTGACGTCGTCAAGGATCACCTTGTCGCCGTGCGCCTTGCGTGTCTTGCGCATCGTGTAGATGTACTCAGCCAAGAGAAACCGTCCGGCAATTTGAGATCTGGCAGTGGGCAGTGCCACCCATCTTGCCGCACGGCCAGCCCTCGACGGAAACCGGATGGTGAAGCCCCCGCACGAGCGACGCGGCCCCGATGCCTGGAAGGCGTACCGGGGCCGCGTCCGACGCACGTGTCACCGCGCGGTCACTCACTGTTGAGTTGCCAAGGAGCTGTTCCCTGACGTCCCCGTCAGGGGTTCCGCTTGCGGAGGACGACCATCACCGCGCCGCCGATCACGACCAGTCCGATGGCGATGCCGCCGATCACCGGGGTCGCCCCGGAGCTGCCGGTCTCGGCGAGGTCGGTCCCGGTGTCGGTCACCGCGCCGCCTCCGACCGTCGCCGGGCTCGGCTCGCTCAGCGTCTGGACCGAGTCACCGCTCGCACCGGCCTCGGTCTCGGTACGGCAGTCGAGCACGCCCCGGAACTGCTTCGCGTAGCCGTTGGGCCCCTTGATCGTGAAGTCGTACGCCTGGTCCTCCTGCAGCGGGATGGTCACCGTCCTGGTCCCGCCCGCCTCGATGGTGTACGTGATCCCCATCAGCTCGAAGGTGAAGGGCTTGTCACCCTCGTTGGCGGCCGTGATGTCCAGGCCGCCCTCGGCGCAGTTCTTCTCGGCGGACAGTGCGGGTATGGCGCCCTTCTCGGCCCAGTGCGCGGTCGCCGTCGCGGAGACCGTGGACTCGCTGGAGCCCGCGAGGATCTGGGTCTGACTGCGGGTCTCGGAGGCGAAGGCACGGCCGACCGGGACGGTCGTCGAGGCCTGCACGGTCAGTTCGGCCGTGCCGTCCGCGGCGTCCTCGGGAACCTCGAAGTACAGCTCACTGCCGTCGCCGGCCGAGGTCACGGCCTCACCGTCGGCGTCGACGACCTGCACACCGTCCACCGCCGCGTCCGAGGGCGGGGTCACGGTCACGCCGTCGGCGTTGGTGTGCACCGTGACCGGGCCGAGCCGCTCACCGGCACGGCCGGAGAGCGCCGGCGGGTCGAGGGTGAGGGAGGCGGCCGGCTCCGCCAGATTCCGCGCGTTCTTCTCCAGGTAGTCCGCGAGCTTCTCCGCCTCCGGGTCGAGGGCCGTCACGTCGGCCCCGTCGGAGTACCGCCAGATCGCCACCTGCGTACCGGTGGCCGCGTCCTGTTCGGTAAGGCCCTTGGCCCCGGCCTTGCCGGCGAGCGCCGCGAGGTCGTTCACCTGCGGGTAGGAGTTCTGCAGAATCCAGTGGATCCTGCCCGCGTCCTTGTTGGCGCCCAGCGAGGTGCCACTCCAGGGGGTCTCCTGGTACGTGGCGTCCTTCTGTGTCGGGTTCTGGACGTCGACGCAGTAGGTCTGCAGGGTGCCGCCGCCGTCGACGAACATCTCGAACAGCCCTGCGGGGAGCTGCTGTTCCTGCCCCTCGTCGGTGCGGAGCACGGCCGTCCCGTACGTCTTGAGGCCGCCTATGGTGGCGGTCGCCCCGCCGGAGCTCTGCGGTGCCTCGTCGGCGGTGGCCGGGCTCGCGGTGACGATCGCCCCCGCGACGGCGAGGCCGGACGCCAGCGAGACGGCGGCGAGACGGCCGGCCTTTCGCCTGCGCGCGGCCCGCCCGGACCAACCGGAGAGCGACGCCGAGAACCAAGAAACCACAGAATTTCCCTTCGAGCAGGACCCGTTGACGTGGGGGGTGTGGTCCCACCAGCAGAATCAGAAGCCCCGTGAGCTATGTCCGGCATCCTAGGGATCCGGCGCACCGCTCTTCCCAGTCGTATCGTCGGACAACCGATCCGAATCGGAATCGTTATCGGTTGCACAGCCCACGAACAGCGCTTATCGACAAATTGATGAGCTGTGTACACAGGGTCTTCACCGTGTGCGCGCCGATGGGCCACGATCTGAGGTCATGTCACCCCTGCTGGTTCCGGGCTGAGTTCGGCGGCAGAGTCGAGCCGACCGCCGGGCGGCGGTGCCTCCCAGGTCGGCTCCGGCTGGGACGGTGCCTGCGCCGTGATCGACGCCTCACCCCTGGGCGTCCGCCGGAACGCCGAGGTCCCCCGCGACATATCGTGGCCGACGGCGACCGCGTCGACGTCCGCCGAGACCCAGCTCTGCCCGTCGCGTTGTTCGGCGCGCACCTTCAACCGCCCGTGCACCACGACCGGATCTCCCAGCGCGACGGACGACGCCACGTTCGCGGCGAGCGCGCGCCTGGCCCACACCGTGAAGAAGTTGGTGTGCCCGTCGGTCCACTCGTTCTTCTCGCGGTCCCAGTACCGCGAGGTCACCGCCAGCCGGAACCGGGCCGACGAACCCGTCGACAACTCCCGGCAGACCGGCTGGGTCGCCACGTTCCCCACCACGCACACCATCGTCTCGTTCATCTCGCGAACCCCTCCTTCACGCCGACGTCGGACGCCGACGGTCTCGGACACGCGCACGGGCCCGTCCCGTACGGCTGCAGCGTCCGTCGTGCGGCGGTGCTGTGATCGCCGCGTGTTCAGACTGCCGCCGTCGGGCCGAGCCCGCTGAGCCCTGTGTGCTACTCGCCGGTTGTGGAAAACTCCGTCACCCGAGGGGGTGAACCCGACCCCGCGAGAGCCACCGCTCACCCCAGCCTCACCTCACCGGCGTCGCACCCAACACCCGTCCGTACTGCTCCCGCACCTCCCGGTACCGCAGCAGCTCGGCGGCCACCGGCTCCAGCACCCGGGCCCGTCCGCACCCGGCGGCAGCCTCCCGCAGCCGCCGTTCCGCCTCGTGGCCGTACCGCCGTGCCGGACCACGCGCCGCCAGTCGGCAGCCCCACTCGACGGCCGGACCGCCGACGATGCCGATCACCATCAACAGCACCGGCACCCCGAGGTTCGGTGCCATGAAGCCGATGATCTGTCCCAACAGCCACAGCCCACCCACGACCTGGACCAGCGTCATGGAGGCCTGCGCGAGCACCGCCGCCGGCCACCAGCCCGGCCGAGGCGGCCGCCCCGTCGGAGCCCCGGCCCGCACCGCCAGCTCGTCCAGCGCCTCGGGCAGCCCCTGCGCCCCCCGTACGGCCGCCTCGCGCACCGCCTGGGCCCAGGGCAGGGGCAATCCCCTCGCCGCGCGCTCCGACAACGTACGCACGGCCTGTTCGACCCGCTGCCGGGCGGTGGCCTCCTCGTCCACGGGTGCCCTCAGGGCGAGCCGCCCCGTGGGGGGTTCGCTCCGGTCCTGGTACCAGCGCCACAGCCGCAGCCAGGGCGTCCCGCACGCGCGGTTGGCGTTGCGCAGCCAGGCACGCTCGGCGGCCTCGCCCGCCGCGGTGGCGCCGACGGCGTCCGCGAGGCGCGCGGCGAACTCCTCGCGCGCCCGCTCACTGAGCCCCGCGCGCCGCTGATTGGCGTACACCGGCCACAGCCGCGCCGCCGCCGCGTCCAGATCGGCGCGGACCCGGCGGGCGGGCGCGCCCCGCTCGGCCACGAACTGCTCCAGCGCGTCACGCAGTTCACCCACGCCGTCCCCGGTGAGCGCGGACAGCGCGAGCACCATGGCGCCGGGTTCGCCGTGTTCCCCCAGGGCGACGCCGTCCTCGTCGAGCAGGCGCCGCAGATCGTCGAGCACCTGGTGGGCGGCCTCCCCCGGGAGGCGGTCCACCTGGTTGAGGACGACGAACATGACCTCCGCGTGACCGGCCAGGGGCCGCAGATAGCGCTCGTGGAGGACCGCGTCGGCGTACTTCTCCGGGTCGACGACCCAGATGACCGCGTCCACCAGCGCCAGGATCCGGTCCACGTGTTCGCGGTGCTCCACCGCCGCCGAGTCGTGGTCGGGCAGATCCACCAGGACGAGGCCGCGCAACTGCGCCTCCGCCTCCGCGCTCTGCAACGGCCGCCGCCGCAGCCGCCCCGGAATCCCCAGCCGGTCGATGAGACTCGCCGCCCCGTCGCTCCAACTGCACGCGATGGGCGCCGCCGTGGTGGGCCGGCGTACGCCCGTCTCCGAGATCGCCACGCCCGCGAGCGCGTTGAACAGTGTCGACTTGCCGCTTCCGGTGGCGCCCGCGATGGCGACGACCGTGTGCTGACCGGAGAGCCTGCGCCGCGCCGCCGCCTCGTCCAGCACGCGCCCCGCCTCCGCGAGGGTCGTGCTGTCCAGCCGGGTGCGGGACAGCCCCACCAGCTCCCGCAGCGCGTCGAGCCGCGACCGCAGTTGCCCGTCGTACGCGAGCGGGACGACCGACTGCGCGGCCGGGGCCCTGGTCTCCACGACCGACACCCGCTCGGCGGGCCCCGCCTCGGCGGCCCGCCGGGCGATGAGCCCGTCGTCCCAGGGATCACCGGACTCCGCCCCCGCGGCACCCGGTTCCGTTCGCGCGGACACTTCTGCCTTCGTGCGCGCGAACGCGTCCCCGGAGGTGCCTCGGGACTCACGGCTGGACACACCGGCGCCGGAACGGTCGTCCACGCGCGCGTGGACGCCGTTCTCGCCGCTCCTCGGACGCGGCTCACGGATCGGTGAGGCCGACGGACCGGCGGTGGTCATGTCCCGCCCTGCGATCGCCCCCCGTTCCTCGGCCCGCTCCGCACGATCGGCCCCGGCGGCAAGGCCGTTGGCTCGGCCCTCGCCCATCTCATCGACCATCTTGGCGACCTTCTTGCCGAACTCGTTGCCGAGCTCCTGACGGGCTGTCCTGTCGTCACCCCTCTCGGGGACGTCGTCCCCGGTCTGATCCGTGTGATCAGTGACGGCGGTCACGGCGGTCACCTCTCCTTCTGCAGTACGGACAGGGCGGCGATGAGTCGGGCCTGCGGTTCGGGGTGTACGTCGAGGGCGTCGAGCGGGGCGAGTCGGCGCTCGCGCTCGGTGTCGAGGGCTCGTTCGAGGTAGTCGGTGAGCAGCCGGCCGCCGCGGTCGCGCAGCCGTAGCGCGCCGTGCGCGCCGATCCGTTCCGCGAGCCCCTCCCCGGCGGACCGGGCCCGCCTGCCGCCGAGCAGGGCCGTGGCGCCCAGGGCGGCCACCACCTCGGTGTCCGGAGCCACGCTCCGGTCGAGGTCGCGCACCTCCTCCTCGGCGTACTCCTCCAGGACACGCCGCCAGCGCCGTACGGTCATCCCGATCCGGTGTTCGACGCTCTCCCCCGTCGTGTCACGTTCCGTCAGCCCGGCGGCCACGGCGGCCGGTTCGCGGCTCCAGGCCTCGCCGACGCGTTCGTCGGCGGCGGTGACCGCGCACAGCAGCAGGCTGCCGAGGCTCTCGACGAGGGCGTCGAGCAGTTCGCCGGCGGTGCAGTCGAGGGGGAAACTGCGCCACCGTTTGAGGGCGTCGCCCGCGAGCACGGCCCCCGCCTGCAGACGCCCCTTCACACGCGCGTGCTCGCTGTCGTACGCCGAGTCGACGGCGGCGGTGAGCCGGAGGGCGGCCGAGTACTGCTGGGCCGCCGCACTCGCCAGCTCGGGCATCCGGGAGCGCAGCGAGTCGAGGACCCCGTGTGCGGTGCGGGCCATCGCCTGGTGCCGGGCTCCCGGGTCGGTCGCCTGCTGGATGAGCCAGGTCCGCAGCGGTGCGACGGCGGTGCCCGGCAGCAGCCCACCGCCCCAGGCGGACTCGGGGAGTTCGGGCACGGTGAACCGGGGTACGTCACCGAGTCCGGCCTTGGTCAGCAGCGCCCCGTACTGCCGGGAGACCTCGGAGACGACCTGGTGGGGCACCCGGTCGAGCACGGTGACCAGGGTCGCCCGGTGTTCCTTCGCGGACCGCAGCAGATGCCACGGCACGGCGTCGGCGTAGCGGGAAGCCGTGGTGACCATCACCCAGATGTCGGCGGCGCAGATGAGTTCGGCGGCGAGTACGCGGTTGTCGGCGTCCAGGGAGTCGATGTCGGGCGCGTCAAGGAGGGCGAGTCCGGGCGGGAGGCTGTCGGCGGTCTCGATGCGCAGGAAGCGCTCGCCGTTCTTGCCGCCGTTCCCGCCGTCCGGCGGGAAGGAGTCGTCGTCCGGGTCCTGTCCGGGCTCCTGCGGCGGCGTCCACACGCGCGTGAGGTTGGGCAGGACCCGCATGCCGCTGAACCAGTGGTGGTCCTCGGGATGGCAGATCAGTACGGGCGTCCGGGTCGTCGGCCGCAGTACGCCGGCCTCGCTGACCCTCCGTCCGACCAGGGAGTTGACGAGAGTGGACTTGCCGGCTCCGGTGGATCCGCCGACCACCGCGAGCAATGGTGCTTCGGGTTGTCGCAACCGGGGCACCAAGTAGTCGTCGAGTTGCGCGAGCAGTTCGTCGCGGTTGGCACGCGCGCGCGGGGCCCCTGCCAGGGGCAGCGGGAAGCGCGCGGCGGCGACACGGTCGCGCAGGGCGGAGAGCGCGTCGAGCAGCTGAGGCCGTACGTCCAAGGTCACCACATGCGAAGAATGCCCAATTTTGTGGACTTTCTGAAGCATATAAGCACGTCTGCGCGCCGACAGGACACACGGGACGGAGGGGACGAGAGGGGCGCAGGCATAACGAGTGCACAACACCCGGGGTCCGAGGCGGCAAAAGAGGTGCACGATTCGTACCTGCCTGCGATTATCAGGACCGCTTCACCGAACCTCCACATTGAGCCACGGAGGCGAAGCAACAGGGACAAGGACTCGGGAGCCCTATCCTTGTCCCCGGCAACGTCACGGATCAGCCCACACCCGGGCACCACGACAGAGGCCACCACACCCGGCCCCCGTAGCTCAGTGGATAGAGCAGGCGCCTTCTAAGCGCTTGGCCGCAGGTTCGAGTCCTGCCGGGGGCGCCCACACCCCGCCCTCCCTCAGGGAGGGCATTTTCTTTCTCGGACCCACGCCGAAGTCACGCGACGCGACCACCCGGTGTCTCGCCGTGTCACGGCACAGGGGTGCCCGGAAGAGCTGTACTACGCATTCAAGCCTTGATCTTCGCGTTTTTCCGGGGCTGCCCCACGTCATCGACTGGGGGCGATTCTCGCGTCACTGATCGGGGGTGGGCTCGCCCGGTGGGCGTGTCGGGTCTGGATGGCGAAGGGGGCAAGGAGTAGGCCCCGCGATTCGCTGTGGCTTCGTCAGGTGGTCGGGGTCAGTGTGTGCGGGCTGTCTCCGGGACCCAGTAGAAGCCGTACTGTCGGTGGAGGTGGCCCAGGTCCACCAGGTAGCGGCGGAGGGTCACATGGTCCACCGGGGTGTCCTCGCACCAGGCGCGCAGTTTCTCGTTCACGGTGCGCTCGGGGTACTCGATGCCCGGCTCGAAGGTCCGCTCCGCCACGTACCGCAGGACGACCAGCTTCCGCTGCCACCGGGCCGGCAGCCGGACGAGACGCCCGTCGCGCACGAAGGTCCGCAGTACGGGGTCGGTTCGGTCCGTCATCTCGGCTTCCGCGGCCGTCTCCTCGCTCAAGTCCCGTGCTGACGCCTGCTTCTCCACGCCGTTCACTCCTCTGCCCCACTGTTCGACTGCCACTGCCACCCCGTCGCGCCGGAGGCTAGCCGCCCGGCGTTCCGCAGCGCATCCGAATTCCGGTCGGCGCCGGGGCCGCCGGAGACGTCGTTCCCACACTCGCGTTCGGAAAGAGTGATCCCCCGGTGGACGCCGTGACCCTCGGTGCGCGGGCGCGTTGAACGGGCGTGCGGCCACGAAGAAGCGGTCGTGCTCACCGATCAAGAAGGAGAACGTGATGTCTCGCATCGCGAAGGCAGCCGTCGTCACGCTCGGCACGTCCGCCGTCGTGCTCGGCGGTGCCGGCCTGGCCTCTGCGGACGCGGGCGCCGAGGCCAAGGCCGTCGGTTCCCCGGGTGTCCTGTCGGGCAACGTCGTCCAGGTCCCCGTCAACGTGCCGGTCAACTTGTGCGGGAACACGATCGACATCGTCGGCCTGCTGAACCCGGCCTTCGGCAACGTCTGCGTCAACAAGAGCGACGACAACCACAAGGACAAGGGCAACCCCGGCAGCCCCGGCCCGTCCGGCTACGGCCACTGACGGGGCCGACACCCCGAGCGACACGGCGATACGCGAGAAGCCCCCGACGGTGTCACCACCGTCGAGGGCTTCTCGCGTATCGATCACGCGTATCGATCACGCGTATCGGTCAACGCGCATCCGTCACGCGCATCCGTCACGCGTACCGGTACACGCTCCCGATCTCCTCCATCTGCCCCGGCGTCACGTTCCACGGCGGCATCCGCTCGTCGCGCGCGAGGATCCGCCCCCGCTGGGAGTCGCCCCGGGCCGGCGGCTCGGCCGGGAGGTAGCGCGCGCCCCGGTGCCGTCGCTGCCAGCGCGTCCACTGGAGGTCGATGAAGGCGTGGTGCAGCCAGAAGACGGGGTCGTTGACGGAGGCGCCGCCGACCATGTGCCCGCCCACCCACCGATGCACCCGGTTGTGGTTGAGCCACGAGCCGTTGCCGGTCCCCTGCCCCCACCCTTCGAGCCGGTTGCGGAACCCCCCGCGCGTGACCGAGTTCCAGGGGGCCTTGTCGTAGACCGGATCGGCGAGGGCCGCGTCCAGGTCACGGGCGGTGGGCAGACCGACGGGGTTGCGGGGGTAACCGAAGTCCCGAGTGAGGTACTCGACGTCCGTGAGCCCCTCCGTGATGGTCCACCCGCCCGTCCCGTACGCGAAGGGGCCGGTCATCACCCGCTTGTCGGAGCGTCGGCCGTTGCCGCCGAGCAGATCGGCCGTCCACGGCACCGACGTGGTCGTCCGGTCCCGGGTCCAGTCCCAGTAGGGCACGGTCACCGAGTCGTCGATCCGGCGCAGCGCCTTCTCCAGCTCCAGCACGAAACGGCGGTGCCAGGGCAGGAAGGAGGGCGCCATGTGGGCCGTACGCAGGCCGCCGTCGCCGTCGGAGACGTAGTGGTCGATGTGCATCCGCACGAACTCGTCGTACTCACCGCGCTTTTTGAGCTGCAGCAGGGCTCCGACGAACCGCCGCCGCTCGCCACGGGTGAGGGTGCTGACGTCCTTACGCGTGTAGGCCATGACCGACCGCCCCCTCCACCATGGCCGCCACGCGCAGACGCTGGGCCATACCCAGTTCGTCGACGGCGGCGCGGGTCGCCTCCAGGGCCGTCGGGTACGAGCGGTAGTGGTCGATCATGCTCAGATACGTGCCGTCGGCCCGCCGCATCAGGTGCAGCGGGCGGCCGTCGACGGTGACGCCCCAGGTGTCGACGCCGGGCGCCCGTGCGCCCAGATAGGCGGCCTGGCCCGTGTCGGTCCTGGAGCCGCGGATACGGCGGCCCCGGTACGTCTCGTCGAACTCGGCCTCCTCCGGGCGCGCCGACCGGCGTGGCCACGCGGCGGCGACGACGGGGGCCACGGCCAGGGCGAGGGCCGACACGCCCAGGGCGCGCAGCGCGTTGCGGCGCGTTCTGCTCCGGCCGGCGGCGGGGTCCACCGTCACTCTGCTCGTCGCTCTGCTCGTCCTTCTGCCGACGAACAACACTCTCTCCTCGTCGTGTTCGGTAGCGGTGACCCCCGGGCGGCCGGCCCGGGCGCGTCCGGTCCGGGCCTCGTCCTCCGTGTCGCCGCGGGCTCAGACGAGCCCGAGGTTCGCGGTCGGCGCCGTCCGCAGCACCGGGGTGAGGACGGCTGCCTGGGGGTCCTTGAGGCTGGGCAGACCCAGCGCGTCGGGGTTGGGCGCGGTCAGCGGGGTGTCCACGTTCAGCCCGGGGGTGAGGGTCCGCAGGTCGGCGGCAGGGGCGTCGAGGCCGACCCGCTCGAAGCCCTCCCCGACGAGGCGGGGCAGCGGGGTCTCGGCCCGCAGCCCCGGCAGCGCGGCGCCGAGCGGCACCTGCGGCAGGGCGCTGGCGGGCAGCAGCCGGCCCTCGACGTACTGCGGTCCCTCGGGGGCACCCGGGGTCAGCAGCGGCATTTCCCCGCCCAGCCTGGGCATCTTCACGTTCAGCGAGTGCTCCACCCCTTCGAGCGGTACGGGGACGGGGACCGTCTCGGCCGCGACGGCGGGGGCTGCGGAGGCGCCCACCGCGGCCACCACACCGGTGACGACGGCGGCAAGGGTTCCTCGGGTGGTCGGCTTCATCTCGGTACGGTCCCTTTCAGGATTGGGCGGAATCCGGGGCTCGGCGTCCGTACTCGGTGAACGATCCGCGGATCTCCCTCAGCCGAAGAATCGCCCGAGTGCCGCAATAGTCCGAGAGGCCTATCGACCCACTGGTCGGCTGATCAAACTGGTCAGGTCATCGGCTGGTCGGGTGGGCATGTGGTCAGCTGGTCCAGAAATCCCACCAGCGGGTCAGGATGAGCATCCCGATCACTCCGAGGTGCACCACCGGGAACACCCAGGTGAACTCGCCCAGGAAGCTGCGCAGTCCGGTCGGCGCGGGCAGGAAACCGTTGCGGACGACGAACGAGGTCACGTACCAGAAGAGGACGATCGTGGCGATCCAGGCCAGGCAGCACCACAGACAGAGCGAGTTGATCCGGTACAGCGACTCGAACTGGAGCCAGGTCACGAAGCCGACCCCGAACAGCGTGCCCGCGTCGAAGGTCAGCCAGTACCAGCGTGGGAACGCCGCACCGGCGAGCAGACTCGTGCCGACGCAGATGACGATGCCGTAGGCCACCAGACCGATCATCGGATTGGGGAACCCGAAGGCGGAGGCCTGGTCGCTCGTCATGATGTTGCCGCAGGAGACGACCGGGTTGAGGCTGCACCCGGGGGTGAAGCTCGGGTCCTCCAGCAGCTTGAACTTGTCGAGCGTGATGACCCACGAGGCGAGCAGCCCGGCCGCACCGCTGATCAGCAGCAGGATCGCGAAGGCACGACTGGCGCCCGCCGTACCTGCCCGACCCGCCGATCGCCCTGCCGGGGCGGTCATCAGCCGCGCAGGGTGCGGGCCGGCAGGAGGACGTGTGCCGCGCTGGTCAGCGTCTCGGTGTCGCCGGCGAAGGCGGCGAGGGCCTCGGGCTCGACGGGCGTGCCGGGCCGGGCCTCGGGCCAGGGGCGGGTCGCGAAGAGCAGATAGGCGAAGCCGCGTCGGCCGACGGCGGCGAGCCACTCCGGCGGAGCGGGGCACTGGGCGTTGAGCTGCGGCATCGTGACGACGGCCTGGCCCGCCTCGACGAGCAGGGTGACGGGCAGGCTGGGGTGGGCGGCGCCGTCGACGACCTTCTCGCCGATGGACAGACCGAGGCTCGTCAGCAGATCGGCGACGGCGGCCGTGGAACCCTCGGGACCGCTCTGCCCGTCGCCCAGGGTGTAGGCGAGCAAGTAGGGCATGTCCCCGTCGGGGGCTTCACCGCTCCACGCCATGACGACGAGCGTGCCGAGGTCTGCGGGGCGGAAAGGGCGGGTTTCAGCGGAAGTTGAAGTCACCGCGGAACCCTATCCACGCCCGCCAAACGACCTGGCCGCCTTTTCACCCGACCGGGCGACAGCCGACGACCGACCACACGAACGAGGGACCCGCCTCGAACACCGTGGAATTCCCTCTCCGGAGGGGCGCGGTCACGGACCGGGGGGCGGGAGAACGACCGGGGCCGGTTCCGCGAACGCGCGGAACCGGCCCCGTGGGACCGCGAGGGGAACGGTCAGCCCTGAAGAGGCAGACCGCCGAGGAGCTGGCCGGGGCCGCCGGAGGAGTTGAGGGTCTTGGTCGCGCCGCTCACCGTGTGGAGCACGGAGTCCTTGTTCTCGGTGTCGAGCGCGTTCGACTGCTGCTGCAGGGGGGCGGGTGAGATGGGCTCCTTGAAGAGCGTGTTCACCGCGCCGTTGAGGCTGGTGGGCGTGACGTCCGTGGCGTCGTAGGCAAAGGCCGGCGCGGCGGCGCCAGCGATGGCCATGGACCCGGCAACGACAGCGGCGGCCTTCAGGGACTTCATCGTGTTCCTCTCCTCGGAATACTGGAAGCACTGCGCCGTGTCCAACGAGCCCTGGCGCCGACGGAAACCCCGTACCGGACAGGTCATATCTGACGCCGAACAACAGGTCATACGAAAGAGCCGTCGAACCGACCGGGAGGGCGACCGGCCCGACGGCTCTCTCCGCGGTGCCTACCGAATCGGCGGCACGGCCGCGGGCGGCGCCACCGGCAGCTCCGCGGGCGGCGCCACGGGCAGTTCCGCCGGCGGCTGTACCGGCGGCAGGTCGGCCGGGACGGGGAGGCCGCTGCCGACCAGGATGGCGGCGATGACCTTGAGCAGGGCGGTCACCACTCCGGTGACGGCGGGCACGACCTGGGCGAGGTCGCCGGAGGTGACCGCCTTGAGCAGGGCGTCGACGGCGGACTGCAGAGCGGCCAGCGCGTCGGTCACCGGGTTCGCCGCGAGTCTGCCGACCGGCTGCGCGGGGCCCCGGTCGTACGCGGGCAGCGTGACGGGCAGTTGCGGCGCGGCCGGCACCGACGGCGCCGCCGGGACCGCGGGCGTGCTCACGGCGGGCGGCGCCGGGGGCACGGCGGGCGCGGGCGGCGGGGCGGGGACGGCCGGAGTGACCGGGACGGCGGGCGCGGCCGGGTCGGCCGGCAGGGAGGCCGGCGGCGTCTCCGGTGCCGTCGCCTTGGCCTTGGCCTTGTCGATGGCATCCCGCACGGCCTTGCCCAGCTCGGTCACCTGTTCGGCGGAGAGCTGACCGTTGTCCGCCTTGAGCACGGCGTCGAGCAGATCGGTCACCGGCTTCAGTACGCCACCGAGGTCGCCCAGACCCTTGAGCTGTACGAGGAGCGCGTCCGCGCCGGGGACGGGGGCGGCCGCCGACCGGGCGCGGTCACGCGTCGTCCCGGCGTCGGCCGCCAGGGCGGCGGGGGCGGTGACGCCGAGCAGGAGCGTGGCGCAGAGGGCGGGGACCGCGAGACGCCGTGCGGACAGAGCACGCATGAATGTTCCTTTCAACGGTGCGACGATCGGCTTTTCGCCTCGTCTTTGACCTTGACCTTCGGCCTTGGCTTTCAGCTCTGGCTTTCGGCCTTGTCTTTTCACCGTGAAATCGGCGTTCTCCGTCTGCAACCGAGGGGCCCCATTCGGGGCAACACGAACCGGCCGCCCTCCCTGCGGGGAGGACGGCCGGTTCGTGTGTCAACGTGCGAACGTCAGTCCGGGGACGTCAGTTTTCGAACGTCAGTCGTTGAAGCACTTGTTGCCGAACGACGGGTTCAGCAGACCGATGATGTTGACGGTGTTCCCGCACACGTTGATCGGCACGTGAACCGGAACCTGCACGACGTTGCCCGACAGCACGCCCGGGGAGTGGGCGGCGAAGCCCTTCGCCTCGCTGTCGGCGGTGGCGACGCCGGCGGTGCCCGCCACGGCCGCGGCAGCAACGGAGGTCAGGGCCAGGCCCTTCGCGATACGCGACATGGAGAGGTGCTCCTTGGAGTTGATGCAAAAAACACTCGGGCGGGGATGCCCGGCGCTGGAGTCAACGCGCGGCATGCGCCGGGGGTTGTGCCTCCAAAGGGGTGATCTCCCGAATCGCTTGCTTCACCGTTCCGACACAGTTGGCATGTTCCGCGAATACATACACATAGCGGGCTAGAGTTGCGCACCTCCCCAGGCCGCCGCGGCCTTTATCAGATCCGCAGATATTCGACGCCTCGACGGTCTGCGGAATCGCCCCGACAAGCACCCGAAAGGGCACCGCCGGTCATGCGAATTCACCCGGGTCCTCTGCTGCGCCGCGCATGGGTGGGCTGCTGCGCCCTCGCCGTCCTCTGGGGGCCAGGCGCTCCCGCGACGGCCGCCCCACCCGGTCCCTCTCCCGAGGCCGAGCGCCTGGCCTTCACCCAGCGCTACCGGGCGCTGCAGCACGGCGGGATCGTCCGCGCGGCCAACTCCTCCATCACCTGCCGCACCCAGGTGGCGGCGCCCCAGCCCTCGACGTCCGCCCAACCCTCGACGTCCCCGCCGACCCCGCCGTCGTGCGCCGACGCGCGCGGGGGGCGTACCGCCGTGAACGACGACTTCGACATGTTCTACGTCGACGTCGACCGGGACCCGAACACCTACAACTCCAGCCGGGGCGAGGTCCGGCTGCCGCCGGGCGCGCGGGTGTCGTACGCGCGGCTGTACTGGGGCGGGAACCTGCGGGTCGGTGAGCAGAAGCCGCCGAAGGACAACGGACGGGTGCTGATCGCGGAGCCCGGCGGCGCGTACAAGGAGGTGCTCGCGGACTCGGTGGTGGGGCACCGGGTGATGCGGGACGCGGACGCGTTCCAGGCCTCGGCGGACGTCACGGACCTGGTGCGGTCGAGCGGTTCGGGGCTCTACACGGTGGCGCAGGTCAATGTGGCGATGGGCCGTTCGGCGGCCGGGGCGTGGGGCGGCTGGACTCTGACGGTGGCCTACGAGAACCCGGCGGAGCCGTTGCGGCACCTGGCGATGTGGGACGGGTTCGACACGCTCTCGACGGGCTCCGACGCGCTCCTGACGGACGGTGGGCAGCGGGTCCGGCTCAGTGGAGCGGCGCTGCCGGAGCGGGCGCGCGGGACCGTGGGGCTGGTCGCCTACGACGGGGATCGCGGGAGCGCGGGCGACTCGCTCACCGTTTCGACCGGGCGGGGTCCCGCCGTCACGCTCGGGGACGCGGCCAACCCCGTCGACGACGTCCTGAATTCGACGATCAGCCAGCAAGGGGCGCTCGTCACGGGGCGTACACCCGCGTACGCGAACACCCTCGGATACGACTCGGACGTTCTCGAACTGGACGACGAAATCCGGCGCGGTGGTGACCAGTTGGCCTTCCGTCTCGTTTCGCAGCGGGACGCGGCTTGGGTCGGGGCGCTCTTCGTCGCCGTCGACGCCAAGCCGTGACGCGCGCCGCCCGGCGCCGCCCTTGAGCGAGGAACCCGCATGCAACTGTCACCATCCGACCCTCCGTCGCGGATCCTGCATGTCACCCAGCCGGTCGACGGCGGCGTGGCCCGCGTCGTGACGGACCTGGTGCGGGCCCAGCTCGCCGACGGCCTGCGCGTCGCGGTGGCCTGCCCCGACGGTCCGCTCGCCCCGGAACTGCACGCGCTCGGCGCCGATGTACGGCACTGGGCGGCCACCCGGTCGCCGGGGCCCACACTCCTGTCCGAGGTACGCGGGGTACGGCGGGTCCTCGACGACGTACGGCCCGACCTGGTGCACGCGCACAGCGCGAAGGCCGGGCTCGCGGGCCGGCTCGCCGTACGGGGGCGCGTGCCGACCGTGTTCCAGCCGCACGCCTGGTCGTTCGAGGCCGTGGACGGCGCGATGGCGGCGCTGGCGCTCGGATGGGAGCGAACGGGGGCGCGTTGGGCCTCGCGCGTGGTGTGCGTCAGTGAGGCGGAGCGCGTCACCGGGGAGCGGGCCGGGGTGCGGGCGCGCTGGACGGTGATCCCGAACGGGGTCGACGCCGGGCGCTTCCACCCCGCCGCCGTCGACGCCGTGCGCGCCCAGATCCCGCTGCTGTCCGGGGTCGACCCGACAGCGCCGCTGGTGGTGTGCGTGGGCCGGCTGTGCCGGCAGAAGGGGCAGGACGTGCTCCTCGCGGCGTGGGAGGCGGTGCTGCGGCGGGTGCCGGGGGCGCGGCTGGTGCTGGTCGGGGACGGGCCGGAGGGCGAGCGGCTGCGGGCCCTGGCGCCCGAGGGCGTGCTCTTCGCCGGAGCCGTCGCGAACGCGGTGCCCTGGTACCAGGCGGCCGATCTGGTCGTCCTGCCGTCGCGGTGGGAGGGCATGGCGCTGGCGCCGCTGGAGGCCATGGCGTGCGGGCGGCCGGTCGTGCTCACCGAGGTGGACGGGGCCCGCGAGAGTCTGCCGCCCGGACAGGAGCCGGTGCCCGTCGAGGACGCCTCGGCGCTCGCCGGGGCCGTCGCCCGTCTGCTGCTCGACCCGCTGCTGCGGGAGTCGCTCGGCCACCAGGGTCGCCAACACGTACTGACCACGCACGACGTACGGCACACGAACGAGGCCGTCGCGGGCGTGTACCGCGAACTGCTCGGCGGTGCGGACGGCCGGCGCGGGAAAGCCACCGAGTGCAGGGAGTCCATCCACACGTGACTGCGGAACGTACGGAAAGTACCGTCCCCTCCTCCGGTGGACAGCAACGCGAGTTCGGCGGCGCGTCCGTCTCGGTGGCCCCGCCGCGTGAGACCGTCGGCGGCCTGACCTTCCCGGCCGGCCGGCGCCCCGTCGCCCGGCCTCCCTCAGGGCTGCCGCTGCTCGCCGTGGACGGCGGCGCGGCCCTGCTGGCGGTGCTGCTGCTCACCGGTGACACGACCCCCGGGCGCCCCCTGATGGCGGCCGCCCTGGCGCTGGCCGTGGCGTGGTTGAACACCAGGGCGCGCCTCTACCGGCCGCCCGCCGTGCCCGCCGTGCTCGACGAACTGCCCGCCGTGTGCGGGCGGATCGTGCTCGGCTGGTGTGTGCTCGGCGCCGGTGTGGCCGCGCACTCCCCCGATCACGCGCTCGCCGCCCACGAACTGGCCCTCGGCTGCGCCCTGCAGTCCGCGGCGGCCTGTGTCGGCCGGGGCACGGTCCACTGGCAGCGGCGCCGGGCCCTGGTCCGGCGCCCCGGCGCGGCCCTGGTGGTGGGCCCGGCGGCGACCGCGCAGCGCGTGGCCGCCGCCTTCCTGCGCCACCCGGGGTGCGGCATCCGGCCCGTCGGTGTCGTCGCCGACCAGGGCGGCGGGGCCGACGGCCTGCCCGTGCTGACCACCGCCGAGGAGGTACGGCGAGCCGCCCTCCAGAACGGTGTGCGGGCCGTGCTCGTCGTCGGCTCGCGCATCGAACGCGCCCCGCTGCTGCGGACGTTGGAGGACGCCGGCTGCACGCTGTGGGAGGTGGACGCCGAGTCCCCCTCGTACGACCCGGACGGCTCGACCGAACTGCTCGCCGGGTTCGCCTGCCGCCGGCTGGAACTGACGCGCAGTCATGAGACCGTCGGAAAGCGGCTGGTGGACATCGTGGTGTGCGGGGCGCTGCTGTTGATGGTGAGCCCGCTGCTGCTGGTGTGCGCGGTGGTGCTGCGGTTGAGCGACGGGCCCGGCGTGGTGTTCCGGCAGGAGCGGATCGGGCGGGACGGGCTGCCGTTCACACTGCTGAAGTTCCGCACCCACCGGCCGGCCGACGCGCACGAGGCGGCGACCCGGTGGAGCGTGGCGAACGAGCAGGAGATGAGCTGGTTCTGCCGTTTCCTGCGGCGCACCTCGCTCGACGAGCTGCTCCAGCTGTGGAACGTGTTGCGCGGCGACATGAGCCTGGTCGGCCCGCGCCCCGAACGGCCCTACTTCGTGGCCAAGTTCGGACAGACCTATCCGGGCTACGCGGCCCGGCACCGGATGCGGACCGGCATCACCGGACTGGCCCAGGTCACCGGGCTGCGCGGGGACACCTCCATCGAGGACCGGGCCCGCTTCGACAACGCGTACATCGACAACTGGTCGCTGTGGCAGGACTTCTGCATCCTGGTCCGCACGGCCGCCGCGCTCGTCCGTCCGACGGGGAGCTGACCGTGACGTCTGTGCGCGCTGCGGCGCCCGTCCTGCCCGTGGTCGCCGTGGTCGCCGCGCTCGCGCTGCCGATCACGTCGGACGCCGAGGGCGGGGCGACCCCGGCCGACGCCGTCTCCGGCCTCCTCGTGCTGTGGTGCGCCGCGGGGCTGCTGCGGGATCGGCGGCGCCCCCTGACCCGTACGGCGGCGGTGGTCCTCGGGCTGCCGGTCGTCGGGCTCGCGCTGGCCGCGGCCGGGGCGGGCGACCCGGGGGCCGGGATCGCCGGGCTCGGCCGGTACCTCCAGGTGTTCGTGCTGGTGCCGGTGGCGGTCCTGCTCTGCGTCCGGAGCCGGTCCGACTTCCGGGTGGTGGCCTGGTCGTTCGTGGGGCTCGCGCTGTGGCAGGGCGCGGTCGGGGTGCACCAGTACGCCACCGGAACCGGGGCCAGTTACGCCGGTGAGGACATCCGGGCCGTGGGGACCTTCGGAGCCGGCGACGTGATGGGGATGGCGACCGTGGTGTCGTTCGGGCTGGTGTGCGCGGTGGGTCTCGCGCTGGCGCCCGCGACGGCGAAGCAGCGGGCCTGGGCGCTGGTCTGCTCGGCGCTGCTGGTGCTGCCGCTCGCGGTGTCGTTCAGCCGGGGCGCGTGGATCGCGGCGGCGGCGGCGTGCGGGCTCCAGGTGGTGCTGGCCGGGCTGCGGCGGGCGGTGGCCGTCTTCGCGGCTGTGGCCGCCGTGGGTGTGGTCCTCGTCGGCGGGCTCGGCATCGGGTCCACGATGCTCCAGGACCGGATCAGCAGCATCACCCGGGTCACCGACGCGCCGGACCAGTCCGTCACCGACCGGTACACCATGTGGGCCGCGGCCGCCGGCATGTGGCGCGAACAACCGCTGACCGGCGTCGGGTTGAAGGGCTTCCCCGAGCACCGCGACAGCAACGCCTCGCTGGCGCTCTCCTCCGGCAGCGACATCGCCGGCGCGGGCACGGCCTACCAGAAGCAGCCGCTGCTCTCCCCGCACAACATGTACCTCCTGGTCCTGAGCGAGCAGGGCCTGATCGGCCTGCTCGCCCTCGGGGGAAGCTGGCTGGCCCTGGCGGTGTGCGGGGCGCGGGGGCTGGTACGGGCGCGACGCGAAGCCGGGCACGGCGGGGACGGGGGGCACGGCGCGCGTGCCGGGCACGAACGTGGTGCCGACGGATCCGCAGGCGGCGCCGGTGGGATCGCGCCCGGGACGGGTGGGATCGACCGCCGGTCAGGTGGTGTCGACCGCCGCGCCGGTGGTGTCGACTGCGGGCTCGTCGCCTGCGGGCTGGTCGCGTGGGTGCTGGTCGACTTCATGTACGCGGACATCGGGGGGCCGACGACCGTGCTGACCGCCGTGTGCTTCGGGCTGGTGGCGTGGTGGGCCCTGGCGGACCGGACGGCCACGGGCGCCGCTCCGGTCGGGGCCGCCACGGCCCGCGTCCCGGAGGAGGCCGGCACACGATGACGACGCCTCCTCGCACTCCGCACGGAACACCGCCGCGGCCGCCGCACCGGGCGCGTGCTGCTGCCGACACCGCCGACTCCGTGTCGACGGCTGCGGACCCCGCCGACCGGGGCTCCACGGCTTCCGGCGCCGCCGATCCCGCGCACGCGGTCCACACCCCCGCCGACCCCGCACCCGCTGCCTCCGGCTCCACGGGCCTCGTCTCCGGGGCTTCCGGCGCCGCGGATCCCAAGTCCGCGGTCCACACCCCCGCTTCCGATCCCGCACCCGCTGTCTCCGGCCCCACGGGCCGCTTCCCCAGGGTCTCCGGCCCCTCCGAACCCAAGTCCGCGGTCCACACCCCCGCCGCCTCCGGACGCGCCGCCGATCCCGCGTCCGCGTTCCCCGGCCCCGCCGCCCCGGTGCCGTCGGCCTCCCCCGTCGCCGAGGCCTTGGTGCCCGGTGCCCGGGAGGCTGATCTCTCGGAGGTCGCGCCTCCCACCGGGCGGTTCCTCGCCAAGGCCACGCTCGTCACGGCGGCGCTCACGGCGGCGGCGGCCTTGCTGGGGCTGGGCCGCGACCAGGCGCTGTCGTATCTGTTCGGGGCCGGCAGCGAGACGGACGCCTTCCTGGTGGCCTGGACGGTGCCGGAGTTCGCGGCGACGCTGCTGATCGAGGACGGCATGGCGTTCGTGCTGGTCCCGGCCTTCAGCGTGGCCGTGGCCCGCCGCGCCCGGGGCGGCGTGGGCGACCCGGTCCGCTCCCTGGTCGCCTCGACGCTCCCCCGGTTGACGCTGGCCTTCGTCGCCGCTGCCCTGCTGCTGATCGTCGGCGCGCCCTATCTCGTCGAGGCGCTCGCCCCCGGTCTCCCCAACCCCCGACTGGCCGTCGACTGCACCCGGTTGACCGGCACCTGCGCCCTCTCCTTCGGTCTCGCCGGCTACTGCAGCGCGGCCCTGCGCGCCCACCGCCGGTTCGTGGCCCCCGCGGCGATCTACGTGGCCTACAACGTCGGCATCATCACGGCGATGTTCGTGCTCGGCGGACGCTGGGGGGTGCGGGCGGCGGCCGTGGGCGTCGCGGTGGGCGGCGTGCTGATGATCCTCACCCAGCTGCCGTCGCTGCTGCGCCAGTTGCGCCGCAAGGGCCCCGCGTCCGAACCGTACGAGGCATCCGTACCGTACGAGGCACCCCACGCGCCCGGGTCGGCCCAGACCCCCGAATCCGTCGCCTCCGCCGCCCGTCCCGTCGAGTTCGCCCTCATCAGCACCGTCCTGCTCTTCGCGCTCTGCCGTCAGTCCCAGGTCCTCATCGAGCGTTTCCTCGGCTCGACGCTGCCCGCCGGGGCCATCTCGCACCTCAACTACGCGCAGAAGGTGGCCCAGATCCCGATGACGTTCTCGCTGATGCTGTGCACCGTCACCCTCCCGGTGGTGGCGCAGGCGATGGCGGAGGGCGACACCGAGCGGGCCCGCAGCCGCGTGGAGAAGGACCTCGCGCTGGTGTCGTGCATCGTGCTGCTCGGCGCGGCGGCGATCTTCGCGTGCGGCCCGCAGATCATCGAACTGCTCTTCCAGCGCGGTGCGTTCACCGCGCGGGACACGGCTGCCACCGCCGCCGTGATGCGGGTGTACGCCCTCGGGCTGCTCGGCCACGCCCTGGTGAGCGCGCTGGTGCGCTCCTACTTCTCGGCGGGCCGGCCGACCTGGTACCCGCTGGTCGCCATGGTCACCGGGATCGTCGCGACCTCGTGGATCGGCGCGGCCACCGTCGGTTCGTGGGGCGTCCTCGGCATCGCCGCCGCCAACGCGATCGGCATCACCCTGACCGCCCTGCTCCTGCTGTACGGCATGGGCGGCCGGGCGGTGCCGATCCGCACCCGGCAGGTGGTGACCGAGATGAGCCGGCCCGTGCGGGCGGCCGTGGCCGCGGGCGTGGCGGGGATGTACTGCGCCGACCGGATCGACGCGCCCGTCCTCGGTCTCGCCGTCGGCGGCGCGGTCGTCGCCTTCGTCTTCGTCCTGCTGGCCTGGGCCATGGACGCCTCCGGTATCACGCCCGCACTCCGTTCCGTCACACGAAGGCTCGCCGATGTCCGTATCCGCTGATCGCCCGCCCGTCCCCGCCGGTCGCCCGTCCGCGTCCGGGAACGGCCCGTCCGCGTCCGCCGGTCGCCCGTCCGTCCCCTCCGGCCGCAGACCGGCGGGCACCGCCGCCGCGCACCTCTGGGTGGCCATGTACCACTCGGTGGGCGACTGCTCCGACGACCCGTACCGCGTCACGGTCTCGCCCGACCGGCTCGACGCGCAGCTCGGCTGGCTGCGGCGGCGGGGGCTGCGCGGGGTCGGCATGGCCGAGCTGCTCGCCGCCCGCGCCCGGGGCGAGGGCCAGGACCTGGTGGGGCTCACCTTCGACGACGGGTACGCCGACTTCGTCGACAACGCGCTGCCGCGCCTGCGGGCGCACGGCTGCGGGGCCACGCTCTTCGTGCTGCCGGGACGGCTCGGCGGCGAGAACGCCTGGGATCCGCTGGGCCCGCGCAAACCGCTCCTCGACAAACAGGGCATCCGGGTGGCAGCCGGGACCGAGGGCATCGAGATCGGCTCGCACGGCCTGACCCATGTCGACCTGACCGAGGCGGACGACGAGACCCTGCGCGCCGAGACCGCCGACAGCAGGGCCCTGCTCACCGAGCTGATCGGCGCTCCGGTCCAGGGCTTCTGCTATCCGTACGGCACCCTCGACCAGCGCGCCGCCGACGCCGTGCGGGACGCCGGGTACGCCTACGCCTGCGCCATCGACCCCGGCCCGCTGAACGGCCCGTACGCGCTGCCCCGGGTGCACATCGGCGAGGAGGACACGGCCCTGCGGCTGCTGCTGAAGCGGAAGCTGCACCGGCTGCGCCGGCGTCCCGTCGAGGGGGTCTGAGGCCGACGTGAAGGCGCTGCACATCATCACCGGCCTGGGCGTCGGCGGCGCGGAACAGCAACTGCGGCTGCTGCTGCGCCATCTGCCGGTCGACTGCGACGTGGTGACGCTGACCAACCCGGGCCCGGTCGCCGACGGTCTCACCGCCGACGGCGTCCGCGTGACCCACCTCGGCATGGCCGGCAACCGCGATCTCGCCGCGCTCCCCCGGCTGGTGCGGTTGATCCGCGGGGGCGGCTACGACCTCGTCCACACCCATCTCTACCGGGCCTGTGTCTACGGCCGGCTCGCCGCCCGGCTGGCGGGGGTCCGCGCGGTGGTCGCCACCGAGCACTCCCTGGGCGACTCGCAGATGGAGGGCAGACGGCTCTCCGCCGGCGTGCGCGCCCTCTACCTCGCCAGCGAGCGGCTCGGCCGGTCCACGGTCGCCGTGTCGCCGACCGTCGCCGACCGGCTGAAGCGCTGGGGGGTGCCGGCCCCCCGGATCGAGGTCGTGCCCAACGGCATCGACCTCGCGGGCTTCCGCTTCGACGCGGATCTGCGGGAGCTGACGCGGCGGCGGCTCGGGCTGCCGGAGGACGCATACGTCGTCGGGGGCGTCGGCCGGCTCGCGGCGAGCAAGCGGTTCGACGTACTGATCCGCGCCCTGGCCCAACTGCCGGATGACTGCTGGCTGTTGGTGATCGGCGGCGGAGCCGAGGAGAGCGTGCTGCGGCGGGCCGCCCAGCGCGCCGGGGTCGCCGACCGGGTCCTGCTCACCGGGGAGCGCCCGGCCGCGGGAGCCCCCGGCGCCGATCTGCCTTCCCTGATGAACGCCATGGACGTGCTCGCCTCGCCCAGCGCCGAGGAGGCCTTCGGGCTCGCGGTGGTGGAGGCGATGGCGTCCGGGCTGCCCGTGCTCTATGTCTCCTGTCCGGCGATCGAGGACCTGCCCCCGGACTCGACCGTGGGCGCCCGACGCGTTCAGGGGGGCGCGGAGTCGTTCGTACGCGCCCTGCTGGACGTCCGCGCGCAGGGCGCGCGCTCCCGCGCGGTCCCCGCCGCCGCCCAGCACTACTGCATCACCCGCAGCGCCGCCCAGCTCATGGACGTGTACGCGGCCGCCGTCTCCAGCACGCCCTCGCCGACCCCGCCCCTGGGAGTGAGTTCCGTATGACCGACCGTACGTCCGAACACCCGACCGACAGCCCGACCCGTGGGTCGGCTCCCCCTTCCCGCGTCAGGTCCCTGCCCCCCTGGTCCCTGCTCGCCGCCGGCGCGCTGCTCGGGGGGCTGGCCGGGGGCGCGTACGGCGTGGTGAAGGCGCCCGTTTACACCGCCACGAGCTATGTCGTCGCCGTGCCCGCCGAGGGGTCTGACCCCCAGACGGCGCTCGGTTTCGCCCAGGCGTACGGGCGGGTCGCGACCCAGGTCGCGGTGCTCGGGGACGCCCAGGTGTGGGCGGGGGTGCCGATCGGGACACTGCGGAAGAACGTGCGAACGGCGACGTCACCGGACGCGCCGATGGTCGCCGTGTCGGCCACCTCCGCACGGCCGGACCTCGCCGCCGACATGGCCAACGCCGTCTCACGCGCGCTGACCCGGCACGCGAACGACTCCGAGCGGTCGACGCGCGTCGAACTCCGGGAGTTCGCCCGCGCGACCAGGCCGACCGAGGCGTCCTCGCCGTCGTCGACGGTGACCGGCCTGGTGGGCACCGCCGCCGGCGGGCTGCTCGGCGGGCTCGCCCTGCTCGTCCGGCCCCGGCGCACCCCACAGACACCACCCGCCGCCTCCGTACCGGGCCCCGCTCTCGCCGCAGACACGCACGGACAGCTGTGACCAGCACCCTGCACACGGCGGCGAGCACCACCCTGCGCGCCGAACTCTGCACCGACGAGGCCGAGTTCGGCGAGCTGACCGAGGCCTGGGACCGGCTGTACCGGCGCTGCGGCGCGGCCACCCCGTTCCAGAACCACGCCTGGCTGCACTCCTGGTGGCTGTCGTACGGCACCCCCGGCAGACTCCGTCTGGTCCTGGTCCGCGACGGGGCCGAGCTGCGCGCGGTCGCCCCGTTGATGCTGGTACGGCGTCCGCTGCCCACCCTCGTCCCGCTCGGCTGTCCCATCTCCGACTTCGCGGACGTCCTCCTCGACGACGAGCACGCCGAGCAGGCGTCGGCCGCGCTCGCCGAGGGGTTGTCGGCGGTCGCCCGGACGGCGTTGATCGACTTCCGCGAGGTACGGCCGGGCGCCGCCGTCGAACGGATCTACGACCGTTGGCGGGGTCCGCGCCGCAAGGTGGCCGACTCGGTCTGTCTGGAGCTGCCCGCCCAGCCCATGGACGAGCTGCTCAAGCGGCTGCCCAACTCCCGGGCCCAGCGGGTGCGCGCCAAGCTCCGCAAGCTCGGCGACCTCGGTATCGAGCCGCGTGCGGTGCGCCCCGACGAGGTGGACGCGGCGCTGCGGACCATGCTGGACCTGCACCGGCTCCAGTGGCAGGACCGCAAGGTGACGACCGAGCACATGCGGCCCCGCTTCTCCGAACACCTGGTCCGCTCGGTCGGGCCGATGGTGCGCTCGGGGGACGCCGTGGTGACCGAGTTCCGGCTGGGCGGCGACGTCCTGGCCGTCGACGTCACCCTGCTGTCGCGCCGGCTGGCGGGCGGCTACCTCTACGGCGCCCACCCACGGCTGCGCGAACGCAAGGCGGACGTCGCCACCATGCTGCTCGACGCCTGCGCCGGGCACGTCGGCTCCGGCGCCCAGCAGGTGCTGAGCCTGCTGCGGGGCGCGGAGCCGTACAAGCTGCGCTGGCGTCCGGACACCGTGGTCAACCAGCGGCTGCTGCTGGCCCGCCGCCGCACCGCACCGCTGCTGTCGGCGGCGGCCTGCGACGCGGCGGCCCGCGGCCAGGGCAAGGAACTGGTCCGACGCTGGCGCGCACGCAAGGACGCGAAGAATCCGGAGGGCGCGAAGAAGGATCGCGGTGGCGGCGGGCGGTGAGCTGCCCGCCGCCGTCCGCGGGTCACCGGTAGCGCGCCCACCAGTCCGTGCGGATGCAGAGCTTCCCGCCGATCCAGTACTCCACCCAGTCGCCCAGCTCCAGCGGCGAGCAGTTCGGCGGGCGTACGGGTGTGGTGGGAGCCGGCTTCGGCGTGGGGGTCGGTGTCGGGGTGGGTGTGGGTGTGGGTGTGGGTGTCGGCTTCGGAGTGGCGGTCGTGTCCGTGTCGCGGCCGAAGAGCATCGACCGGTACACCTGGGCCGCCTTCGGGTTGGCCGCGCACTGCCAGACACCGTGCGGGCAGTAGTCCGTGAGCGTGTTGTAGAGCGGCTTGTGCTCGTCCATCCAGGCGAGCATGCGCCGCATGTACTCCGGGTTGTCGCCGTTGCGGAAAAGTCCCCATTCCGCATATGAGATGGGCTTCTTGTGCGCCTTCGCGAAATCGACGTGTGCCTGCAGACCGTACGGTTCCTTCACCTGCTCGTCGAAGGTGATTCCGCGCGGCTGGTCGTAGGAGTCCATGCCGATGATGTCGACCGTGTCGTCCCCCGGATAGCACTGCGTCCAGGGAATGGCGTCCCGGCCGCGGTTCGGGGTCCAGTCGAACTTGAACTTCTGACCCGGCACCGCGCGCATCGTGGTGACGATCCTGTTCCAGTACTTCTTCCAGCTCTCCGGGTCGGGCCCGCAGCGATGGGTGTACGTGATGCCGTTCATCTCCCAGCCGAGCACGATCACCGTGTCCGGGATCTTCAACTCGACCAGCCGCTCCGCGAGTCGGCGGTAGTGGTGGTCGTACTGGCCGGCGGCGGCGCGGCGCAGCAGCGCGCGGACCTCCCAGTCGGAGACGCCCTCCTCGTTGCGCTCCATCATGGGCACGTTGAGGACGAACATCCGGTCGTCCTCGTCGCGCCGCCACTCCGCCCAGGAGTCCAGGAAGCCGGGCAGGCCCTCGATGTTGGACCAGCGGTCGCCCGGCAGATAGGTGTGCGCCACCCGCAGGTCGGAGCCGCCCAGCCAGTCGCTCAGCTCGGCGATCCGGGCGACGCCACGGGGCCCGTAGTGCAGATAGGCGCCCATGGCCGGCAGCTGCTCGGGAGGCTTCGGGGTCTCGGAGGGAGTGGCCGGCAGGGGCGAGGTGCCCTGCGGCGCGACGGACGCACTCGGGACGAGGGGCGCCGTCGGAGCGGCCGGAACCGTGGGGGCCGGCGACACCGTGGGGGTGGCCGGGGTCATGGGGGTGGCCGGGGTCGTGGGGGTGGCCGGGGTCGTGGGGGTGGCCGGAGCCGCCGGAACCGGTGGGTCGGTCACCCGGACCACCATCCGCGTGCCCCCGGCGTACACCGGGACCGACGCGAGGGCGAACGACGCGACCACGCCGGCCGCGACGAGCGCCAGCCGTCTGCCGCGCGACCGCCTGTGCCGATGCCGCCGCTGTTGTGGAGCCATGTCCGCTCCCCTCTCCGCTTTCTTCACTTCACTGCTTTCCGCCGCCGATTTCCACCTACTGACAATCAGTCATACGAATACGAATTCCGCCAACTGGGGCTCCGGCCTTCGGGTGCCCGAATCGCCCGCACGGGTGACCCGACGTCAAAGAAATGTGCGAGGACCCCGACGAAATGAATGTGTCGCCGCTCGACACCCGCGTTCCGGCCGTACTGCTGCGGACGGACCGCAATCCCTTCCACCACGGAACCCTGGGAGCCGTACGGTCCTTGGGGCGGGCCGGGGTGGAGGTGCATCTGGTCGCCGACTGCGCGGCGAGCCCCGTGCGCAGCTCACGGTTCATCCGCGCGACCCACACCCCACCCCGCCCGGGGGCCTGTCTCGACGAGTTCGCGCGCGTCCTGCGCCGGGTGGCGGACCGGGTCGGCCGCCCGGCCGTGCTGGTCGCCCTGGACGACGCGAGCGCGGTGGCCGTCGCCCGGCTGCGTGCGGAGCTGACGGACCGTTTCCTGCTCCCTGCCGGGCCGCCCGACCTCGCCGAGCAGGTGGCCGACAAGGCCGAGCTCGCCGTGCTGTGCGGGCGGCTGGGCCTCCCGCACCCGGCGACCGCCGTCCCCGACAGCGCGGCGGAGGCGGAGGCCGCCGCCCGCGAGCTGGGCCTGCCGGTGGTGGCCAAGTGGAGCCGACCGTGGCTGCTGCCCGCCGGCTCGGGACTGCGCAGCACGGTGGTGCTGCGCTCGGCCGGAGAGGCGGCGGACCTGTACCGGCGCTCGGAGCGGGCGGGCAGCCGACTGCTGCTCCAGGCCTTCCTGCCGCCGGGGCTGGACCGCGACTGGTTCTTCCACGGCTACGTGGACCGCGCCGGAGTCGTGCGCTGCGGCGGGCCCGGCCGGAAGCTGGGCGCCTGGCCGCCCGGCGCGGGCCTGACCACCGTCGGCCGCTGGACGCCGAACCCCCGGGTCCAGGCCCTGGCCGAGCGGTTGACCGGCGCGCTCGGCTACCGGGGCGTGTTCGACCTCGACTTCCGCCGCGAGGGCCGGACCGACGTCTACCACCTGCTCGACTTCAACCCCCGTCCCGGCGCCCAGTTCCGGCTCTTCACGGACACCGCCGGCGTCGACGTCGTACGCGCCCTGCATCTGGACCTGACCGGCCGTCGGGTGCCGGACGGGGCGCCGGTGCCGGGCCGGACCTTCGTCGTGGAGAACTACGCGCCGCTGACCGCGCTGCGCCCCCATCCGCTCCCGTGCCCGCCGTCCCGGCCGGGTGCGCGTGAGCTGGCCTGGTACGCGCGGGACGACCGCGCCCCCGGCCTCGCGCTGTGGTCGCTGTGGCCGCGCCACGCACTCGGCCGACTGCTGGCGGCCCGCACGCCCCCTCCCGTCCGGCACGAGCGCGCCCCCGACCACCACCGCGCCCCCGACGGCCACCGGGCGGAGAACCGCGCCGGAAACCGTGCCGAGAAGTGCGCCGAGAACGAGAAAGCGAGCAGCGCCTGATGTACGACCTGCTGGTGGTGGGCGCCGGCCCGTACGGCCTGTCCATCGCGTCCCACGCCGCGGCCGCCGGGCTGAGCCTGCGCGTCCTCGGCCGGCCCATGGCGTCCTGGCGGGACCACATGCCACCCGGCATGTTCCTCAAGTCCGAGCCGTGGGCCTCCAACCTCTCCGATCCCGATAGTCGTTGGCGCCTGGACGTGTACTGCGCGCAGCGCGGCGTCAAGGCCCGCCACGGGCTGCCGATCCCGGTCGGCACCTTCGCCTCGTACGGCCTGTGGTTCGCCCGAAACGCCGTTCCCCCCGTCGACGAACGGACGGTGGCATGCGTCCGGCGCCGCTGCGGTGGCTTCGAGGCGGTCCTGACCGACGGCGACGTGGTCCGCGCCCGTACGGTGGTCCTCGCCGTCGGTGTGATCCCCTTCGTCGAAGTCCCGCCCGTGTTGCGCGAGTTGTCCGCCGACCGGGTCTCCCACAGCAGCCACCACCACGACCTCGGCCGGTTCCGGGGCAGGGACGTCACGGTGATCGGCGGCGGGCAGGCCGCCCTGGAGACGGCCGCGCTCCTCGCCGAACAGGGCACCCGGGCACGGGTGTTGGTCCGCTCCCACCACCTGCGTTGGAACGACGTGCCACCCCCGCTGGTACGCCCCGCGCGGCACTCGGTCCGCTCCCCGCACAGCGGGCTCGGTTGCGGCTGGCGCAACTGGTTCTACGCCGAGCGGCCCGGCTGGTTCCGCCGTCTGCCGGAGTCGCGGCGGGTACGGGTGGCCGCCGAGGCGCTGGGACCCGCGGGTGCCTGGTGGCTGCGCGACCGCGTCGAGCGCACCGTCGAGGTACGGCTCGGCCAGGAGGTGGCGGTGGCGTACGAGACGGGCGACGCCGTACGCCTGGAGACGGTCGATCGGAGCGGCGAGCTCACCTCGCTGGACACCGAACACGTCATCGCGGCCACGGGGTTCAGGGCCGGCTGCGACCGGCTTGACCTGCTGGCGCCGGAGGTGCGCGCGGACCTCGTGCCCCTGCCCGACGGCTCGCCCGCGGTCGGGCGGGACTTCGAGTCCACGGTCCCCGGTCTGTTCTTCGCGGGCCTGACCACGGCCGCCGGCTTCGGCCCCGCGATGCGCTTCGTGCACGGCGCGTCGTTCACGGCGCCCACCCTCGTACGAGGGGTACGGCGGCGGCTGCGCTCAGGGGTGCCCGGCGACCGGATCCCGGTGCCGGGGGCACGGGCCGACCTGGCGTCCACCGCCGGGTCGTGACGGGCTCGGGTGCCGGGCGGCGCGCCCCCGGCACCCGGAGCGACTCACCGTGCGGTCATCGGCCGGCTGCGGCCCGGCCCCGCCGGTAGACGATGGCCCCGCCCGCGATCAGCGCGAAGCTGGCGGCCCCGGCGGCGATCAGCGCCTCACGGTCGCTGCCGGTCTCGGGGAGCGTGGGCGGCTTGGTGGGCGGCATGGTCGGCGGCTTCGTGGGATACGGCGACTGCGTCGGGGGGTGCGTCGACGGTTTCGTGGGCGGGTGCGTCGAGTGCGGAGGCTTCGTCGGCGGGTTCGTCGACGGCTTCGTCGTGTAGGGAGGCTTCGTCGGCGGAGTCGTCGGCGGCTTCGTGGGCGGGTGCGTCGAGTGCGGGGGCTTCGTCGGCGGAGTCGTCGGCGGCTTCGTGGTGTGCGGAGGCTTCGTCGGCGGCTTGGTGGGGCGCGGGGTCTCGGTGGGCGGGTTGGTCGGCGGATGGTCGCCGTAACCGCCCTCGGTCTCCTCGTCGTGCGGCTGGTCGCCGTAACCGCTCGACGAGTCGTCGTGGTGTCCGTAGCCGCCGTCGTCCCAGTCCTGCGTGAACTCCTCGTACGCCGTGCCCTCGTCGTACGTCCCGTGCTGGTCGGGCCCCTGGTACGCGTCGGGCTCCGTGTACTCCTCGTACGACGACGGCGCCCAGGAGTCCTCGGGTTCCGGCGCCGAGGAGACCGACTCCTCGGGCCCGGACGCGGGGGCCGGGGTGTACACGGGCTCCGCGACCGGGGCGGTATGACGCTCCGGGACGCTCTTGCTGCTCTTGGCGCTCTCGGTCTTCTCGGTCTCCTCGGCCTGCTCGGCTTTCTCCGAGGTGTGGTCGCCGGTGTTGCCGCACGCGTTGCCGACGGACGGATTGCCGAGGGCGGCCGCGTCGACGGTGTTGCCGCAGACGTTGACCGGAACGGTGACCGGCACCTCGACCGCGTTGCCCGAAGCCACGCCGGGCGAGTTCGCGGCGGCCCCGTGCGCGCCCGTGTCCGCGAGGACCGGCGTGCCGTAGAGGGACAGCAGGCCTGTCGTCGCGGCGGCCACGACCATTCTCTTGCGCAGGGTCTGTCGCATCTCGTGTTCTTCCTGCTCGCAGAAGTGGGAAAAGCCGGCCTTGGAGCCGTTGAGGACACTCCAAGACCGGCTGAGGCACAGCCGAGCGGCTGGTGCGAGGCGTTACGACGTCAGTGGTTGACGCACACGTTGCCGGCTGCCGGGTTGAGCAGCCCGATGATGTTGATGGAGTTGCCGCACACGTTGACCGGGATGTGGATCGGAACCTGAACCACGTTGCCCGAGAGGACACCCGGGGACCCGATGGCGGCACCCTTGGCCTCGGCATCGGCGAAAGCCGGGGTGGCGATGCTCAGGGCCATGATCGCGCCGGCGACGACGGCAGCGCTCTTCTTGAGCTTCACGTCATTTCCTTTCTCTGCGGTCATGCCCGAATTGACGGCCGAAACCGAGCGAGCACAGCATGGACGGCTCGCATCATGACCTGCAGCCTGTGAAACGAGGCATAGACATCGGAAGAAACTTCCGAACGCGGAGGGTAGGGTAATTCACCCAATCGCCCCGCGAGATTGTCGGAAAGACATATCGATGCCACCCGAATGGCGCGTCCGGGGGCAGACGAACGACTCGGGCCGAACGCCACCGCGCGCGACCCGAGTCGTTCGACGATTGTCCGATCAGTGCTTGCCGTCGCCGTTGCCGTTGTCCGAGAGGATCGGGATGTCGGACAGGATGTGCGACAGGGGCTCGTCACCCTTGGCCTGGGTGGAGTTCTCGGTGCACTGCTGGTTCTGCGGGGCGGAGAGGATCGGGATGTCCTGGGCCGCGAGCCCGGCGAGCAGTCCGAGACCGCCGATGTTGGCCTTGAGGGGCAGGCCGATGCACGGCTTGTTCAGCGAGCCCTGGACCAGCGAGAGCTGAGGGCTCATGTCGCCCTTCGTCGCGGAGTTGCCGAACGCCTGGGTGGCGTGGTTGCCGCTGAAGGACGTGGTGCCACCGTCATCGGCGAGCGCCTGGGGTGCGGCGGCGGCCGCGAGGCCGGTGATGGAAGCGGCGACCGTGACCGCGGCCATTGCCTTCTTGAGCATTTCGCGTTCCTTTCCTGGCGGACCCGCGGGTCCCTAGACGCTGGCAGCAACGGCGACGCGCCCACACGGGTTTCGGAAGGTCGCCCATTCGGCCCGCTCGCGTCGGCGAATTCCCGCGCATCGGCCTCTCTGCGCACGCCCCGCGCCCACCCCTTCACGTGGGCCGACGGAGTGAATCGGAGCAACCGGAAAGTCCGGGGACGAGTTGTCCATGACGCTCCGGTGGAAACGGGGTCCGTCCAGAAGGGGAATCACAAGTGATCAAGAAGATTATGGCCGTGACGACTATCGCCGCCTCCGCCGTCGGAGCCTCGGCGGCCGTCGCACCCCAGGCGCTCGCCGACGACGGTGGCACCACGTCCTTCAGCGGGAACGACGCCCACCAGGTGTACGGAAACTCGGCCACGTACGGCAACATGAGCCCGCAGATGGCGCTGATCCAGGGCTCGCTCAACAAGCCGTGCATCGGCCTGCCCCTCAAGGCCAACCTCGGCGGCGCCGGGCTCATCGGCGGCATCGCCCTCCAGGACATCCCGATCCTGTCGGCCCCGCAGAACCAGCAGTGCACCGAGAACTCCACCCAGGCCAAGGGTGACGAGCCCCTGTCGCACATCCTGTCGGACATCCCGATCCTCTCGGACAACGGCAACGGCGGCAGCAAGCACTGACGATAAGCCGCCTATTGCTCCAAAAGGCGCAATCAACGCAACCGTTGGCTGGATGCCCTGTTGATCAGGGTGCAACTCCGCAACGGAGTCCGCTTTCCGAAAGGGTTCGAAACATGAAGAAGCTGTGGGCTACCGCGGCTGTTGCCGCTTCCATCACGGGCCTCGCGGCCGCTGCCGCGCCCCAGGCGCTTGCCGACGACGGTGGCACCACGTCCTTCAGCGGGAACGGCGCCCACCAGGCGTTCGGCAATTCCGTCACCAAGGGCGACATGAGCCCTCAGCTCTCGCTGGTCCAGGGCTCGCTGAACAAGCCCTGCATCGGTCTGCCGGCCAAGCTGAACCTCGGCGGCATCGGTGCTCTCGGAGTCGCGCTCCAGGACATCCCGATCCTTTCCGCCCCGCAGAACCAGCAGTGCACCGAGAACTCCACCCAGGCCAAGGGCGACGAGCCCCTGTCGCACATCCTGTCCGACATCCCGATCCTCTCGGACAACGGCAACGGCGGCGGCAAGGACGGCGGCAAGTAACACCGACGCCACCACCGGACGGACACGAGCGGGTCGCCGACTACATCGGCGGCCCGCTCTTCGTGTGTCCGAGCACGGTCACTCCCGGCTCACTTCCTGGCGTACAGCGACTCGATCGCCGCCGCGTACGCCGCCGTGACCGTGTGGCGTTTGACCTTCATGGACGGGGTGAGCAGGCCGTTCTCCTCGGTGAACTCGCCGTCCACCAGCTTGAACTCGCGGATGGACTCGGCGCGGGAGACGGCCTGGTTGGCGTAGTCGACGGCCTGCTGGACGTCGGCGCGCATCCGGGGGTCGGTGACGATCTCGGAGAGCGGGGTGTCCGGGGACATGCCGCGGACGTGCAGCCAGTGGGTGACGTCCTCGGGGTCGAGGGTGATGAGGGCGGCGACGAAGGGGCGGTTGTCGCCGACGACGATGCACTGCCCGACCGGGGGACGGCTGCGCAGCCGGTCCTCCAGGACGGCCGGGGAGACGTTCTTGCCGCCGGAGGTGACGAGGATGTCCTTCTTGCGGCCGGTGATGGTGAGATAGCCGTCGTCGTCGAGCGCGCCGAGGTCGCCGGTGGCGAACCAGTCGTCGGTGAGGGCGGCGGCGGTGGCGACCGGGTTGTTCCAGTAGGTGCCGAAGACGATGCCGCCCTTGATGAGGACCTCGCCGTCGTCGGCGATGCGGACCGCGGTGCCGGGCACGGGCTGGCCGACGGTACCGGGGCGGGGCTTCAGCGGCGGGACGATGGTGGCGGCTGCGGTGGTCTCGGTGAGGCCGTAGCCCTCGTAGACGATGATCCCGGCGGCGTAGAAGAAGAGGTTGAGGTCGCGGTCGAGGGGGGAGCCGCCGCTGATGGCGTAGCGCATGCGGCCGCCGAGTTCCTTGCGGACGCGGCGGTAGACCAGCAGGTCGTACAGGGCCCAGGCGGCGTACAGGCCGGGGGTCGGGCCGGGGCCCCGGTCCAGGAACTTGTCGAGGTAGGCGCGGGCGAAGCGGACGCCGAGGCGGTGGGCGCGGTCGAAGGAGGCGCCGCGGCCGAGGCGTTCGGCGGTGGCGCGGCCGGTGGCGTGGATCCGCTCGAAGAGGTAGGGGACGCCGACCAGGAAGGTGGGGCGGAACCTCTTGAGCGCGGGCCGCAGTTCGTCGGGCTTGATGCTCGGGCAGTGGCCGATCTCGATGCGGGCCATGAGGCAGGCGATCTGGATCGTGCGGCCGAGGATGTGGGCGAGGGGGAGGAACAGGAGGGTGGAGGCGACCTGGCCGGAGATCTCCTTGAAGATCGGGTGGAGCAGTTCGACCGTGTTGGCGGCCTCCGCGTGGAGGTTGGCGTGGGTGAGGACGCAGCCCTTGGGGCGGCCGGTGGTGCCGGAGGTGTAGCAGATGGTCGCGGCCGTGTCGGGGGTGAGGGCGGCGCGGCGCTTGGTGACCTCGTCGTCGGGGACGCCCCGGCCCAGGTCGGCGAGGTGAGCGAGGGCCTGCCGGTCGATCTGCCAGACGTGCGGGGGCTGGGAGTGGCGGGCGGTGGCGGTGGCGACGGCCTCCGCGTTCTCGGGAGTCTCCACCACCACGAAACGGCAGCCGGAGTCGCGGACGATCCACTCGATCTGGTCGGGCGAGGACGTGGCGTAGACGGGGACGGACTGACCGCCGGCGGCCCAGACGGCGAAGTCGAGGACCGTCCACTCGTAGCGGGTGCGGGACATCACCGCGACCCGGCCGCCGGGTTCGAGCCCGGCGGCGATCAACCCCTTCGCGGTGGCGGTGACTTCGCGGACGAAGTCGGTGGCGGTGACCGGGTGGTAGGCGCCGTGGTGGTCGGCGCGGCGCAGCACCACCGCGTCGGGGGCCTCGGTCGCGTTGACGTACGGAAGGTCGGCGATGCTGCCGCCGCTCAGGCGGGGCGCGAGGGCGGGGGTGCGTGCCTCACGGACGACACCCCGCTCGTCCCGGACGACCTCGACCCTGACGCGGTCGGTGAGGCCGCCGCGCTGTTTCGCCTTGTTCAAGTCCTTGCGTACGCCCATCACCACTCCCCGAGGCCCCATGACCGGTTCATTACCGACGAGTCAACTTACCGGTGCGTAAGGAATTTTCAATGGTTTCGGACGACTCCGGACGACTCCGGGCGGCCGGGGCGGGCGGCCCGGGTCCGGCGCGCTAGCCGAGCAGGGTGTCCGCCGTCCTGATCGCCTCGGCCAGGTCGTACAGGTCCCTGTCCTCGCGGTCCCGGGCCAAGTCGTCCGCGTGGCGGCCCAGTTGGCGGAGGGTGGGACGGGCGGGGAGGTCGGTCCAGCGGGTGTCCTGGCGGCGGAGGGAGTCGGCGAAGTACGCGGCCACGGCGGCGACGCGGAGGCCGTACGGTGCAGAGGCCCACAGGTCGCCGTGGAGCGCCGAGGCCTCCAGACCGGCGGATTCCTCGTGCGGGGTGCGGGAGTCGGGGTCGAGCCAGCGGACGGTGGCGGTGGCGAGGTGACCGTCCTCGGTGCCCTCCTCGGTGCGGACGGCGTAGAGGGCGGTGACGGTGTGGCCGGGGCCGACCTCGCCGCCGTCGACACGGTCGTCGCGGAAGTCCTCATCGGCGACCTGCCGGTTGTCGTAGCCGATCAGGCGGAACTCCTCGACCGTCGCCGGGTCGAAGGAGACCTGGACCTTGGCGTCGCGGGCGGTGAGGTCGACGTGGCGCGGGAGTTCCTCGCAGAAGACCTCCTCGGCCTCCTCCTCGGTGGAGACGTAGGTGGTGTGGCCGTCGCCCCGGTCGGCGAGCTGTTCCATGAGCTCGTCGCCGTAGTCGCTGCCGACTCCGACGCCGAAGAGGGTGATGCCGTGTTCGCGGCGTTCGCTCGCGATGCGTTCGAGGATGGTGTCGGCGTCGGTGGCGCCGGTGTTGGCGAGGGCGTCGGACAGGAGGACGACCCGGTTGGTGGCGCCCTTGCGCAGGCCGTCGACGGCGGTCTCGTAGCCGGTCTCGACGCCTGCCGCGAGGTTGGTGGAGGCGGTGGGTTCCAGACTGTCGACCGCGTCCAGGACCTCGTCCCGGTCGTCGTCGAGGCGGGTCATCGGCAGGACGGTCTCGGCCTGGTCGCTGAAGGTGACGATGGCGACCGAGTCGTCGTCGCGCAGCCGGTTCGTCATCGTGCGCAGGGCGTCCTGGGCGAGGTCGAGGCGACCCGGTTCGGCCATGGAGCCGGAGACGTCGATGACGAAGGTGAGGGCGGCGGGCGGGCGCTCGCTGTCGCCGCCGGCGGCTCGGGTGGCGAGGCCGACGCGGACCAGGGACCAGGTCCCGTCACGGTCGTCGTCGTCCGTCCGGGCGCCGTCGACGGTCACCGAGAAGCCGTCGCCGTCGGGGCGTTCGTAGTCCTGGCGGAAGCTGTTGACGAACTCCTCCGGGCGCACGGTCGACGGGTCGGGCAGGCCGCCGTCGTCGAGGGTGCGGCGGGCGTAACCGTAGGAGGCGGTGTCGACGTCGAGGGCGAAGGTGGACAGGAAGTCGTCGGGGGTCGGGGCGATGTCCTGGGGCTCCCCGTCCGTCTCCCCCTCCCGCTGCTCGCGGGGCCCGGTGCCCTCGGGGGCGGGGGCCGGGAAGCCGTCGTCGGGGCGGCTCTCACCCCTTCCCCGGTCGTACGAGGAGGAGTCGCCCTGCCCGTCGGCGCTGCCGCTGCACCCGGTGAGGAGGAGGGCGCCGGCCGTGCCCAGGGCGAGGAGCGCGGTGCCGAGCCGTCGCCGGTGTCGTGGTGTCGTCGGCCGCGGCCTCGCCGTCGGACTGGTCCTGCGATACGTGTGCATCCGGGCCCCCTAGCCACGTCATCTGTCGCCTTTCTGTGGGCGACTGTTGTGACTGTGACGGCGCAGGGGGCCCGGATGTGCGCTACGGGGAGTTGCGGATCCGTCTCGAAGCGGCCACGGCGGGGGCCCGTCGAGACCGGTAGGTGATCTTCCGTTGACCTAGGAGACGACGTCCTTGCGGCCGAAACCCCGGAAGGCCAGGGCGAACAGGACCAGGGCGTACGTTATGGAAATCGAGACGCCCTGGATCATGTCGGTGTACTCGGGCTGCGGGCGGACCACGTCCAGCCAGGCGTACTGCCAGTGCGTGGGCAGGAAGTGGCGCCAGTCGCCGAGGGCGGTCACCTCGTCGAGGACGCTGCCGACGATGGTGAGGCCGACGGCGCCGCCGACCGCGCCGAGTGGCGCGTCGGTCCTCGTGGACAGCCAGAACGCCATGGCGGCGGTGACCAGTTGGGACACGAAGATGTACGCCACGGTGATCACCAGGGCCTGCGCGGCGGCACCGGCGGCGAGTTCGCCGCCCGTCGGCAGCTCCAGCGGGCCCCAGCCGTACGCGGCGGTGCCGACGGCGAGGGCGACGACCGGCAGCAGCACCAGCGCGGCGAGGCTGAGGGTGAGCCCGACGACGAGCTTGGACCACAGCAGCCGGGCGCGGGGCACGGGCGCGGCGAGGAGGTAGCGCAGGGAGGACCAGCTGGCCTCCGAGGCGACCGTGTCGCCGCAGAACAGCGCGACGGGGATGACGAGGAGGAAGCCCGCCGCGGCGAACAGGTTCACCGCGGCGAAGTTCGCGCCGGACGCCGTCGCCGTGTCCATCAGGTTGACCCGGTTGTTGCCCTCGCCGGGCGAGCCGCCGACCTGGAAGGCGATCAGCAGCACCAGAGGCAGGGCGAACAGGATGCCGAACATGACCATCGTGCGGCGGCGCTTCAGCTGGCGGACCAGCTCGACCCTCAGGGGGAGGGTGCGGCCGGCGCGGTAGCCGTCGGCGACCTCGACGGGCCGTGTGGATTCCGGTGGTGCGTGCTCGGCACGCTCGGTCAGCGTGCTCATGCGGACTCTCCGATCAGGGTGAGGAAGGCGTCTTCGAGGCGGCGGTGGGGGCCGACCGACGCCACGGGGACCTCCAGCCGCACGAGGTCGGCGACCAGGCGCTGGGCGCTGCCGTCGGCGCCGAGGCGGACCACCAGGCCCTCGTCGGCGCGGACGGCCGAGTCGACGCCCGGCAGGGTGGCGATCTTCTCGACGACCGGCTCGTCCACGGGCTCGGACGTGCCGACCAGCAGCGTGTCGCCGGAGCCGACGATCTCGCTCACGGGGCCCGCCTGGACGAGCTGCCCGTGGTCCATGACGACCAGATGCGTACAGGTCTGCTCGACCTCCGCCAGCAGGTGGCTGGAGACGATGACCGTGCGACCGGCGGCCGCGTACCGGATCATGACCTCGCGCATCTCGCGGATCTGCGGCGGGTCGAGTCCGTTGGTCGGTTCGTCGAGGATCAGCAGGTCGGGCAGGCCCAGCATGGCCTGGGCGATGGCCAGGCGCTGGCGCATGCCCTGGGAGTAGGTGCGGACCGCGCGGGCCAGGGCGTCGCCGAGGCCGGCGATCTCCAGGGCCTCGTCGAGGTGCGCGTCCTCGGCCGGGCGGCCGGTGGCGGCCCAGTACAGCTCCAGGTTCTCGCGGCCGGAGAGGTGCGGGAGGAAGCCCGCGCCCTCGACGAAGGCGCCGACCCGGGAGAGCACCGGGGCGCCCGGCACGATCGCGTGGCCGAAGACCCGGATCTGGCCGCCGTCGGGCTGGATCAGGCCCATCAGCATGCGCAGGGTCGTCGTCTTGCCCGCGCCGTTCGGCCCGAGCAGCCCGAGCACCTGGCCCTTCTCGACGCGGAAGGAGAGGTCGCGGACGCTGTACCGGTCGCCGTTCCTGTACTTCTTGCTCAGGTCCGTGATCTGGAGCGGGACCTCGGCGAGCGCCGGGTCCGGGGCCGGGGTGACGATCCGGCGGCGCCCGGTGACCAGCAGCACCGCGGCGATCACGGCACCCGCGATCGGCAGGTACCAGACCCAGGCGGGCAGCACGTCCGTCCGGTCGGCCCGGCCGAGCGGCGTGGGCACCTCCAGGTCGCCCTTGAGGGAGACGGTGTACGTCGCCGGGGTCGTCGGGGAGGCGTAGCCGAGGTCGGTGGAGGCGAGGACCAGGCGGAGGCTGTGGCCGTCGTCGAGTTCGTGGTCGATGGCGGGGAGGGTGAGCGTCACGTCCTTGCCGGCCTTGGCGCCCTCGACGCGCAGGGGCTCGACGAGCTGGGACGGGAGGACCTGGGACCTGCCGTCCGGGCCGACGTCGTACACCTTGGCGAAGAGGACGGCGTCCTCGCTGGTGGACTTGACGTGGACCGTCGCCGTGGGCGAGCCGGTGATCTGCAGGTCGTCGGCGACGGGCTTCGACTGGAACGCGGCGAACTGGCCGGGGAAGTCCAGGGAGATGCCGACGCCGAGCGTGGAGAGCTGGGCGAGGCCGCCGGCGGCGCCGAGGCCGGGGAGCGCGGAGATGCCGGGCGGGTTGGCGCCGGCCGGGTTCTCGAACCTCTGCTCACGGCCGGCGAGGGCGATCTTCGTGGGGTCGCTCTCCAGGCCCGGGTAGGTGTCGTCGGTGGTGCCGGCGAGGCGGGGTTCGCCGTCGCCGGAGCCGGTGCCGAGGGTGCGGGTGACGCGGAACGCGGAGCCGGTGTCGGCGCCCTTGTCGTCCTTGAGGTAGCGGTCGAACCAGGCGTCCGTGCGGGCCTGGACCCGGCTGGTCTCCATGTCGCCGCCGTCGTGGCCGCCGGAGATCCAGTCGACGTCCACAGGCGCGCCGTTGGCCTTGATCGCCTCGGCGGCGGCGTCGGCCTGGCCGAGCGGGAAGAGGGAGTCGGTCTGGCCCTGCATCAGCAGGGTGGGCACCTTGATGCGGTCGCCGACGGCCTCGGGGCTGCGCGCGTCGAGCAGCTTCACGGCCTCCGCGTCGGGCTGCCCGGACTCGGCGACGCGCTGGTACATCTCGCACAGCTGGGGTTCGAACTTCTCGCAGCCGCCGCCGGTGTTGACGAAGAGCCCGGCCCACAGCTTCTTGAAGACGCCGTTCGGGAAGAGGGCGTCCGCCAGGTTCCAGTACGTGATCGCGGGCGCGATGGCGTCGACGCGGTCGTCGTACCCGGCGGTCAGCAGCGCGATCGCTCCGCCGTAGGAGGCGCCGGCCATGCCGAGGCGCGGGTCGCCCTTCTTGTCGAGCTGCACCTCGGGTCGTTTCGCCAGCCAGTCGATCAGCTTCGAGACGTCGGCGACCTCGCCCTGGGGGTCGTTGAGCCCGATCCTGCCGGTCGACTTGCCGAAGCTGCGGGCGGACCAGGTCAGCACCGCGTAGCCGTCGCGGGCGAGGTCCTCGGCCTGCTCGCGGACGTCGTTCTTGCTGCCGCCGAAGCCGTGGCCGAGCAGGACGGCCGGGCGGCGGCCGTCGCCGCCGGAGGTGAAGTACGAGGTGTCGATGCGCACGCCGTCGGCCGTCTCCATGGACTGGTCGGCGCGTTTCACCGGCGCCGCTTCGTCCGAGGCGGTGGCCGTCCAGGTACCGGCCCCGGCGAGCACGACGACGGCGGCCACGGCGGCAACGGCCCGCCGCGGCCTCCGCCGCAGCGCTCCGCGCAGTCGCGGCCCGGTCAGTCGAAGATCCATGCGTCAACGGTACGGGGCCGTCCCGGTGCCCCATGGCCCCCTGAGGGGGGAAGAGTGGGACATCCCACGGTCGTACGGGGGGAATTCGGCATACAGCGGGTGCGGTATGCCGGGGTGCGCGACGGGCCTGACAGCAACCTGATAAGTGGGGCCTCACCGCCGGTAACCGCGGTGGCGAGAGTGTCGGTGGAAGCCGGATAGATGCGCCACACACAATTGGCACACATGTCCGGTGCAGGCATGGATCTTCGGGGTGGGCACTGAAGGTGCGGCAGAGCGCAACCTGGGTGAGGATCACGGCTACAGCGCTTCTGGCGACGGCGGCGCGCGGCGCGGAGACCGTCAAGCGGCCGCCGATACGGTCGACAGGTCCGACGCCCGGTCACCGTGGAGGGCACGGACGCCGGGGCCGCCGGGACGCGGGAGCTGACGGACGTTCCGACCCTCCACGCCCTGTTCGTGGACGGCGCCTACTACTACAACGTCGACCCGATGGCCTCCGGTCCCTACACGGGCAAGGAATGGCTGAAGGTCGACGGGTCGGCGGTGTTCGGCGAGAAGGGCGCCCAGGCCTTCAGCGGCGACAGCGGAGCCAGCCCCGCGGAGTCCTTGCGGAGCCTGAAATACGCGAAGGGCGTCGAGGACCTCGGCGAGGAGCGCGTGGACAGGCGGACCGCCAGCCACCACTCCGGCTGCGGCAGGAGATGGGCGCCATGATCATCACCATGCACTTCGAGAAGTTCGGCACCTGGAGCAGCAGGGCTGACCCCGGGGCCGGACACGGCAGTGCCCCGCCCCTTCCCGCAGAGGAAGGGCCTGGGCACCGTACGGCCTCAGTGTTGCTCGGCCTCGTCGCCGACGCCGTCCGCTCGGCCGTCGCGCCGGCCGCGCTGGACGAGGCCCGCGCCACCGAGCTAATACTCCAGCCGTAGATCGTGATCTCCGTGCCTGATGTGCTCAACGCTTCTGCTGACGGATGAGCACTCGAGTTGGCGAGCTGTGCCTTCCGATTGACAGGGCAGGGCCTGCAGGTGCGCTGCAGGCAGGACTGCAGGGCCACATCGACGCTTGACCTCAATCAAACTTGAGCTTTTAGGTTCCTTCCAGAGCCGCAGGAACCGACCAGCGGTGCCTTTTCAAGGAGGTTCGCCGTGACCGAGCGCACAGACCACATCGAGATCCCCGACCGCTACCGCTATGCCGTGATCCCGCACATCATGGTCGACGACGCCGCCGCGGCGATCGATTTCTACCAGCGGGCGTTCGACGCCCATGAGGACTTCAGGATCGACGCTCCGGGCGGCGGGATTCTGCACGCCGAGATCACCATCGGACGGTCGACGCTGATGCTGGGCGACGCCAGCGTGGACGAGGCGGAGGCCGCCTCCTTCGCCGCGCCGACCTCGCTCGGCGGAGGTACGTCCGTCACGCTGCATGTCTTCGTGCCGGACGTCGACAGCCTGGCGGAGCGCGCAGAAGCCGCCGGCGCTGAGATCCTCCAGCCGCCGAAGGACATGTTCCACGGTGACCGTACCGTCATCCTCAAGGACCCTTCAGGTCACATGTGGGTATTTCTGACCCATGTGGAAGACGTCTCGCAGGAGGAGCTTCGGCGCCGCCTGGCCACCGCCGGGTGACTGGACCCCGTGCGCGCGGTGATCCGGACCGAATGCCGAGCCCCGTACCTGACGGAACTCGCCTACTGAACCGCTCGGTCATGTCTGGGCTGCTTGCCACCGATAATGCCCGGCCCGCGATCGGGCCTGGCGACGACGTCGCCAGTGGGACCAGCTGAGCCGGTGATCCGCGTCGTGGACGGGCTGGACAACGAGTGTGATGAACAGGCGCTGGATCTCGTTGCAGGTGAGTGGGATCAGCTCACCTGGCCCGGGGTGGTGGACGTGTTCGTCGGCGCGAACGACGGCGAGGAAGGCGTGGGCGAGCATGGCGAGGGTGACCCAGCGGCTCCAGGAGGGGTAGCGGCGGACCTGGTGCTCATCGAGCCCCGCCAGGCCCTTCTCGGCCTGGAAGGTTTCCTCCACCCGCCACCTGGAACCAGCCGTCTTGACCAGCGTGCTCAGCGGGACCGGCAAGGTGGAACGGCAGCGGTAGTAGGCGAGTTCACCAGTGGTGCGGTTGCGCCGGATCAGCAGCTGACGGTAGCCCGGCGCCGGGTCGGCGAGGTCGATGACGGCCCAGTTGTAGAAGCGGTGGCCCTTCGCGCCGCGTCCGGCCGACAGTTTCTGCCAGGCCCGCTTGGGCAGCTTCGCCGCCAGCGCGTCGGCGCGGAACTTCCCTGCTTTGGTGGCCACTTCGGCTGAGCAGGCCACGGCGAGCGCATAGCCCATCCCGCGCTCCTCCAGAGCTGTCCTCAGCTTCGGGTTGCCGCCGTACACCTCGTCGCCGGTTACCCAGTCGATGCGGTGTCCGGCGTCCAGGAACCGTTCAATCATCAAGCGGGCCAGCTCCGGCTTGGTCGCGAAGACGGTGTCCTCGCCCAGCCCGGCCGCCTGGCATCGCTGGGGGTCGGCAGTCCAGGAGCGGGGGACGTACAACTCCCGGTCCACCGCCGCGTGCCCGCGGGCGCCCGCATAGACGAGATAGACGGCGACCTGGGAGTCTCGATCCGTCCGGCGGTGCCGGTGTACTGGCGCTGGACCCCGGCGGTGCGGCTGCCCTTCTTCACGTCGCCGGTCTCGTCCACGACCAGCACCGCCGCCTCGTCATGGAGATGCTCGACAACGTACTCGCGGACGTCATCGCGCACGGCATCGGCGTCCCAGGACGCACGGCACAGCAGGTGCTGCATGCCGTGCGGGGTCTTTTCCCCGGCCCACTCCGCGATCGTCCAGCAGTTCTTGCGGGGCAGGTCCGACAGTAGCCCCAGCACCAACCTCCCTGCCCGCAACCGGGGTTCGACCCGGGCGAACCGGCCCGCGATGCGGCCCATGGCCACCTCGAACGCCTCCCGCCAACAGCCGGGATCCATGCTGTGACCTGCGGCCACCGTCTCTTCGTAAGTCCACACAACTCACGATGATCAACGGTGGCCGCACCCGTTCTCGGACCGCCTCCACCAGCGAGATCACGATCTACAGCTGGAGTACTAACAACGCACTTCCGGGCGTTTCAAGTTCAGCCACATGTTCCACGCTATTGACGCAACGAGTACCGCACACAGCAGGCATCCCACATAGCTGAAAATACCACCATCGTTACGAAAGGAGAGCCACAAAGTATACGCCGAGAAAGCTATAGTAATAGCCAGCATGGAGCCGTAGCTCAGTACATTAGCCACAGAGCGTCCCCACGAAGAGACGCCAGGGTCGAGGAACTCTTCACCGACAGTTACGCCGAACCGGAAGGTCCCCGAAGATCGCCTCGGGTACATGTGGCTCTTCTGCACATCGTCACTTTGGAGCAGGGCGGAGCCAATGGCTACAAGTTGCGTCAGCCTTTGCTCGATCAGGAATGCCGCATGCGACCTTGCTCCATTCATTCCGACCATAACTTGATGGTAAGCGACAAGTGCGCATGCGGGAGCGGGAGCGAATGCGAGAACGCCACCATTAAGAGTACGGGAGGTGCTCATATATCCAGAGACGACCGCCATGTAAGTCAAGGAAAAGCCGAGTATCGCGAGAGCGTTAGTGAACACCGATGCGTTATCGGCACGTTCAGCTTGATAAAGGGAAGTCAGTAGAGCAACTTCCTCTCCCCTTGAAAGAGGTGAATTACTGGACATTACACTATGCCCTTCGCTCAGACCACGCCTACCCCACGAGGAGCCAACACCGGCAGTCTCGCCCCCGGCGGCTTCCACCCCATTACTATTCCAGTACGGCGACTGAATAGGCGTCCTGGCGAGCCGACTTGACCTGCCAGAAACCCGGCGACGGCGGCAACCGCCCCGGGGCATGGCCGATCCGCGGCCATCAGTGCCCAGCCATCCCACGATGATGCGACTCCACGTCACACGCCCGGGGGGGGGACCATGCGCCACACCACCATCCTGCTCGCCACCGTCCTGCTGCTCGCCGGGGCCGCCGCTCGACAAGATCCTCGCAGACATGGTCCGGTCCGGGTACGAGGGCGTGGCCAAGGAGGCGTTCGACACGATGGAGAAAAAGACCAAGGAGGGCGGGGAGGACCGGCCGGAGGCGTGCGAGCCGCTGTCGGGGGACGACTACACCACGCTGCTGACAGCCACGGCGGTCGATGGTCTGGGGTGGACGAACACAGACAACCAGTTCGACAAGCTCAAGATGATGGAAAGTCTCGGCGACGAGGACCAGTAGGGCGCACACGAGAGGCCCCGCTGCGTGGCGGGGCCCAGGCGCGTTCAGGGGCAGTTCTCCTCGAACTTGACGGCCGTGAACTCCACTGGCTGCCCCTTCAACTCGGTACCTGCCTTCGGAGTCTGGGTGCACACCTGCCAGTTCGACTCCAGCAGAACGAACCTGTCGTCACCCGACGCGTCCTTCACCGTGATCGGCGTACTGGAATCCAGCACCGACCGGGCTGCCTTCACCGACTTCCCTCCGAAGTCCGGCATCTTCCCGCCGACCGCCGACGGCGCCGTCTGATCCTTGCTCGGGCAGTCCTCTTCCAGCTTGACCGTGCCGAAGTCCAGTTCGGTGTCCGTCGTGACGGTCTTGCCGGCCTTGATGTTCTGGGTGCAGACCTTCCAGTTCCGGTCGAAGGCTTGCATGCGGTCGCGGCCGAGAGAGTCGTGAGACTTCAGGCTGTAGAACCCGGCGTCTTGGGCGGTGTCTTGGGCGGATTGGAGGCCCATGCCGGTGAAGTCAGGGACGGTGGCCTTCTCGGCGGGCGTCTTCTTGTCGTCGTCGGCTGCGCTCTGCTTGCTGTCGGCGGCCGGGCTCTCTGACTGGCTGCTCGCGGCCGCCGTCGGCGCGCCCGAAGAGTCGTCGCCGTCAATGGCGTTGCCGATGGCGCCGAGCACGAGGACGCCCCCGATGAGTCCGCCGATGACTTTCCAGTTGGCCATTTTTGTCCCCCTGTTGTGCGGGTTGTGGTGAGGGGGCAGCGTATGGGGGGGTTGCAGAGGCGTGTGGGGTATGTGTCGGTTCCGTGACCTGAACGAGTGGGCACACATTGCGAAGCCCGTCGCCACGTTCATCCTGGGCCTGGCATCCACCTACTTCCTCAGCTTCCTCACCGAGAAACGCCAAATAGCCCGCGAAGCCGACGCCCGCCAAGCCGAAAGGGACAGGACCCTCACCGAGCGGCGCGAGACCTTTGAGCTGGAGAACCTGACCAAGCTCGCCGATGCCCTCCAGAGGTACGGGCGTTTCGTCGGTCCGGGTCCACCTCTCCGACATGCCAGGCCGGAAGGAACCCCAGCCACACCACCGGCGACCTGACATGACTGTGCCCGGCCGCCGTGGTGAGGACCGGGCACAAATCATCGGGCCGTAGCCCGGGTCCACGCGCTGGCCGAGGCCATGCCTGACAGGTACTACGTTCTGGTGGTCCTCGGCGCTGGAACGGGGCTACCCCCTGGTTCTCCAGGTCAGGCACATCGACTTCGTCAAGCGAGTCCGAGCAGGTCGTCCCCCTGCAGGGGCGTTGTCGTGCACGCCCTGGTGGCGCACCTGAAGGCGTTCTGCGCCGAGCCGGATGGCTTCCTGTTTCAGGACGCCAAAGGCGGGGCCAGCGTTGCAACGCAACTCAGGACAAGGCCAGGCGCACGATTGATGGCCCGTTGCGTGCCCCGCTCAAGATCCTGCAGACCCTGTGCCAACCGACGAGCCCGCTGACCAAGAACGTTCAGGTCAGCGGGCATATAGGGCGGGTGCTCAGTGGTTGCGCGGGAAGCCCAGGTCCACTGCCGACGGGCCGTCGGCCGGGTCGGGCCAGCGGGTGGTTACTACCTTGCCTCGGGTGTAGAAGTGGGTGCCGTCGTTGCCGTAGATGTGGTGGTCGCCGAAGAGGGAGTCCTTCCAGCCGCCGAAGCTGTGGTAGCCGACGGGGACCGGGATCGGGACGTTGACGCCGACCATGCCGGCCTCGACCTCCAGCTGGAAGCGGCGGGCGGCGCCGCCGTCGCGGGTGAAGATCGCGGTGCCGTTGCCGAAGGGGGAGGCGTTGATGAGGGCGATGCCCTCGTCGTAGGTGTCGACGCGCAGGACGGTCAGGACCGGGCCGAAGATCTCGTCCTGGTACGCCTTCGCGGACGTGGGCACCTTGTCGAGGAGCGAGATGCCGATCCAGTGACCGTCCTCGAAGCCGTCGACCGTGAAGCCGGTGCCGTCGAGGACGACCTCGCAGCCCTCGGCCGCCGCGCCGGTGACGTACGACGCCACCTTGTCGCGGTGGACGGCCGTGATCAGCGGGCCCATCTCGGAGGTCGGGTCGTTGCCGGGGCCGATCTTGATCTTCTCGGCGCGTTCGCGGATCTTCGAGACGAGTTCGTCGCCGATCGCGCCCACCGCGACCACGGCCGAGATCGCCATGCAGCGCTCGCCCGCCGAACCGTACGCCGCCGAGACCGCCGCGTCGGCCGCCGCGTCGAGGTCCGCGTCCGGGAGGACCAGCATGTGGTTCTTCGCGCCGCCGAGGGCCTGGACGCGCTTGCCGTTCGCCGAGGCCGTGGTGTGGATGTAGCGGGCGATCGGGGTCGAGCCGACGAAGGAGACCGCCTTGACGTCCGGGTGCTCCAGGAGGGCGTCGACGGCCACCTTGTCGCCGTGGACGACGTTGAAGACACCGTCCGGAAGACCGGCTTCCGCCAGCAACTCCGCGATCTTGATCGACGCCGACGGGTCCTTCTCGGACGGCTTCAGCACGAACGTGTTGCCGGTCGCGATGGCGATCGGGAACATCCACATCGGGACCATCGCCGGGAAGTTGAACGGCGTGATGCCGGCGACGACACCCAGCGGCTGGCGGATCGAGGAGACGTCCACGCGGCTCGCGACCTGCGTCGACAGCTCGCCCTTCAGCTGCACGTTGATGCCGCAGGCCAGGTCGACGATCTCCAGGCCGCGCGCGACCTCGCCGAGCGCGTCCGAGTGCACCTTGCCGTGCTCGGCGGTGATCAGCTCCGCGATCGCGTCCCGGTTGGCGTCGAGCAGCGCGCGGAACTTGAACAGGATCGAGGTGCGCTGGGCCAGCGAGGACTGGCCCCAGGTCGCGAAGGCCTCCTTGGCGGTGCGGACCGCCGCGCCGACCTCGTCCACGGTCGCGAAGGCGACCTTGGTGGTGACCGCGCCGGTCGCCGGGTCCGTGACCGGCCCGAACGTACCCGACGCGCCTTCGACGGTCTTGCCGCCGATCCAGTGGTTGACGATCTTCGTCATTCCAGAAACTCCTTGCTTACAGATGGCGGCGTCGGGTTGAGACGTGCCGGTCGTACTCCTCGCGTGCCTTGACCGCCGACGCGCGGGTCGCGGTCTCGGCCACAGGTACATCCCACCAGGCCTGCGCGGGAGGCGGGCCCGACACTGTGTCTGCCGTTTCGGTCTCCACGTAGACACAAGTGGGAGTGTCGGCCGCCCGCGCCTCGGCGAGGGCGGCGCGCAGGTCACGGACCGTCTTGGCGCGCAGGACGCGCATGCCGAGACTGGCCGCGTTGGCGGCGAGGTCCACGGGCAGGGGGGCGCCCGTGAACAGGCCGTCGTCCGGATTCCGGTGGCGGTACGCGGTGCCGAACCGCTCGCCGCCGACCGACTCCGAGAGGCCGCCGATGGAGGCGTACCCATGGTTCTGCACGAGCAGCACCTTGATCGGGACGTTCTCCTGTACGGCGGTCACGATCTCGGTCGGCATCATCAGGTACGTGCCGTCGCCGACCAGTGCCCACACGGGGCGCCCGGGAGCGGCCAGCCGGACGCCGATGGCGGCCGGGATCTCGTACCCCATGCAGGAGTAGCCGTACTCCAGGTGGTACTGGTCCCGCGACCGGGCCCGCCACAGTTTGTGCAGGTCACCGGGGAGGGAACCGGCCGCGTTGATGAGGATGTCGGACTCGTCGACGAGCTCGTCGAGGAGGCCGAGGACCTGGGCCTGGGTGGGCCGGGTGTCCGGTTCGTCGGCCTCGTAGCAGGCGTCGACGCGGTGCTCCAAGCGCTGCTTGTCCTCCCCGTACTCGGCGACGTACGCGTCCGCGACCCGGTGGCCGTGCACCTCCAGCGCCTCGGAGAGGGCCTCGAGACCCGCCCGCGCGTCCGCGACCAGCGGCAGACCGGAGAGCTTGTGGCCGTCGTAGGGCGCGATGTTGAGGTTGAGGAAGCGGACGCCGTCGGCGGCGAAGAGGGTGTTCGAGGCCGTGGTGAAGTCCGTCCAGCGGGTGCCGACGCCGATCACCAGGTCGGCGGTGCGGGCGAGTTCGTTGGCGGTCGCCGTGCCGGTGTGGCCGATGCCGCCCACGTCCTGCGGGTGGTCGAAGCGGAGGGAGCCCTTGCCGGCCTGGGTGGAGGCGACGGGGATGCCGGTGGCGTCGGCGAGTTCGGCGAGCGCCTCCTCCGCGCGGGCGTGATGGACGCCGCCACCGGCGACGATCAGCGGGCGGCGGGCGCCTCGGATCGCGTCGATCGCGCCGGCCAGTTCGGCGACGTCGGCCGCCGGGCGGCGCACGGCCCAGGTCCGCTCGGCGAAGAACTCCTCCGGCCAGTCGTACGCCTCCGCCTGCACGTCCTGCGGCAGGGCGAGGGTCACCGCGCCCGTCTCGACCGGGTCGGTGAGCACGCGCATCGCCTGGAGCGCGGCCGGGATCAGCGCCTCGGGGCGGGTGATCCGGTCGAAGTACCTCGACACCGGGCGCAGGGTGTCGTTGACGCTGATGTCGCCCGCGTACGGCACTTCGAGCTGCTGGAGGACCGGGTCCGCCGGGCGGGTGGCGAAGATGTCGCCGGGGAGGAGCAGCACCGGGAGGTGGTTGATGGTGGCGAGGGCCGCGCCGGTGACGAGGTTGGTGGCGCCGGGGCCGATGGACGTCGTCACGGCGTGCGTCGACAGCCGGTTCGACTGGCGGGCGTAGCCGACGGCCGCGTGCACCATCGACTGCTCGTTGCGGCCCTGGAGGTAGGGCATGTCGTCGGCGTACTCGACCAGCGCCTGGCCGAGGCCCGCGACGTTGCCGTGGCCGAAGATGCCCCAGGTGGCGCCGATCAGCCGCCGCCGCTCGCCGTCGCGCTCGGTGTACTGGGCGGCGAGGAAGCGGACGAGGGCCTGGGCGACGGTGAGCCGCGTGGTGGTCGTGGTGGTGGTCGGGCTCATCGGTACCCCTCCGTGTGGTCGGGGTGGAAGCAGATCTGCCACTTCCGCTCGGGGCCGGGGCCCGCCATCACGTTCAGGTAGTACATGCTGTGGCCGGGCTGCGCGATGGACGGGCCGTGCCAGCCGTCGGGAACGAGCACCGCGTCACCGGAACGGACCTCGGCGAGCACCTCGGCGCCGCCCTCACGGGAGGGCGACACACGCTGGTAGCCGAAGCCGTTCGGGCCGTCGATCTCGAAGTAGTAGATCTCCTCGAGTTCGGTCTCCTCCCCCGGCCGGTTCTCGTCGTGCTTGTGCGGCGGGTACGAGGACCAGTTGCCGCCGGGGGTGATGACCTCGACGGTGATCAGCTTGTCGCACTCGAAGGCGTCGGCGGAGGCGAAGTTGCGCACCTGACGGGCGCTGTTGCCGCTGCCTCGGTCTTCCACGGGGACCTCCGGCGCGGGGCCGTAGCGGGCGGGGAGTCGTCGCTCGCACTTCGCTCCTGCCAAAGCGAAGCGGCCTCCCGCGCCGGAGGCGATCTGTACCCGGGCGTCGCGGGGCGCGTACACGAAGTCGGAGACTCCGGCGAACACGCTCTCCCTGCCCAGGATCTGAAACTCCGCGACCCCGTCACCGTCTGAATTGCCCGGTTCCTCCGACACCTGAACCGTACAACCGCCGCCCAGGGACAGCACGATCCACTCACTGTCCCCGGTCGTGAAGGTGTGCGTCCCGTCCGGTCCCAACTCCACGATCCTGAGGCTGCTGTGGGTCCAGCCGGCCCGCTTCGGATCGATGTCGACGGTGTACTGGGCGTTCGCGGTGGCGCCCTTGGGTACGTACAGCTCGGTCTTCTGTGTCATGCGGCCCTCACAACAGTCCGACGGCGGTGTCCACGGCGGCGGTCACGTCGTCGTCCGCCGGGTAGAGCAACGAGCGGCCGACCACCAGGCCCTGCACGGTGGGCAGTTGCAGCGCGCCGCGCCACTTCTCGTACGCGCCCTCCTGGTCCTCGCCGACGTCGCCGCCGAGCAGGACGGCGGGCAGCGTCGAGGTTTCCATGACACGGGCCATGTCGTCGGGGTTCTCGGTGACGGGCACCTTCAGCCAGGTGTACGCCGAACTGCCGCCGAGGCCCGCCGCTATGGCGATCGACTTGGTGACGGCCTCGGCGCTCAGGTCGTTCTTGACCTTGCCGGTGGCCGGGTCGCGGTGGCTGATGAACGGCTCGACAAACACGGGGAGTCGGCGCTCGGCCATGGCGTCCACGGCGCGGGCGGTGGACTCCAGGGTGGTGAGCGAGCCCGGGTCGTCGTAGTCGACGCGCAGCAGGAGCTTGCCGGCGTCGAAGCCGAGGCGCTCCATGTCCTCGGGGCGGTGGCCGGTGAAGCGGTCGTCCAGTTCGAAGCTGGCGCCGGCGAGACCGCCCCGGTTCATCGAGCCCATGACGACCTTGCCGTCGAGGGCGCCGAGGAGGAGCAGGTCGTCGAGGATGTCGGCGGTCGCGAGGACGCCGTCCACGCCGGGGCGGGACAGGGCCAGGCACAGTCGTTCGAGGAGGTCGGCGCGGTTCGCCATGGCGAGCTTGCGGTCACCGACGGAGAGGGCGCCACGGGCCGGGTGGTCGGCGGCGACGATCATCAGCCGGCCGGAGTCGCCGATCAGGGGGCGCCGGGTGCGGCGGGCGGCGGCCTCGGCGATCGCCTCGGGGTGGTGGACCCGGGTGCGGACGAGGGCGGAGACGTCGACGGGGCCGAGGGGGCCCACTGGGCGGGTGGAGGTCACAGGACCGCTCCCGCCGCGACCGCTGTCTCGATCTCTTCCACGGTCGGCATCGCGGAGGAGCACTCCAGGCGGGAGGCGACGATCGCGCCCGCCGCGTTGGCGTACCGCATGATCTTCTCCAGGTCCCAGCCTTCGAGCAGGCCGTGGCAGAGGGAGCCGCCGAAGGCGTCACCGGCGCCGAGGCCGTTGAGGACGTTCACGGGCAGCGGCGGGACCTCGGCGGACTCACCCTTGCTGTTGACCGCGAGGACACCCTTCGGGCCCTGCTTGACGACCGCGAGTTCGACCCCGGCGTCGAGCAGCGCGCGGGCGGCGGCCTGCGGCTCGCGGACCCCGGTCGCGACCTCGACCTCGTCCAGGTTGCCGACGGCGACGGTGGTGTGCCGCAGGGCCTCCTCGTAGAAGGGGCGGGCCTCGGCGGGGTCGGTCCAGAACATGGGGCGCCAGTCGAGGTCGAAGACCGTCGTGCCGGCCTTGGCCCGGTGGGCGAGCGCGGCGAGCGTCGCCGTACGGCTGGGCTCCTCGCTCAGGCCCGTGCCGGTCACCCAGAAGATCCGGGTCCCGGCGATCGCGTCGAGGTCCAGCTCGTGGGCGTCGATCTCCAGGTCCGGGGCCTTGGGCCTGCGGTAGAAGTAGAGCGGGAAGTCGTCCGGCGGGAAGACCTCGCAGAAGGTGATCGGGGTCGCGAGGCCCGGCACCGGGGTGACCCAGCGGTCGTCCACGCCGAAGTCGCGCAGCGCCTGGTGGAGGTAGTCGCCGAAGGGGTCCGCGCCGGTGCGGGTGATGACGGCGGTGGTGCGGCCGAGTCGGGACGCGGCCACCGCGACGTTCGTCGCCGATCCGCCGAGGAACTTCCCGAAGGACGTCACCTGCGGCAGCGGGACGCCCGTCTGCAACGGATAGAGGTCCACACCGATCCGCCCCATGGTGATCAGGTCGTACGCCATCGAGTTCCCTTCACGCGCCGGTTCCCGTCAAGGTCTAGTCGCGTGGGAGCGGCCCTGTCAATACTTTGTCCAGACATTCGGACTACCTATTGACACCCTCAGCTCCGAGGCTGAAGCTGACTCCCATGACGTCGTTGTCACCTCAGTCCTCACTCTCGCGCATCCGAGTCGGCTCGGCGCCCGACTCCTGGGGCGTCTGGTTCCCCGACGACCCCCAGCAGGTCCCCTGGCAGCGCTTCCTCGACGAGGTCGCCGCTTCCGGCTACGAGTGGATCGAGCTGGGCCCGTACGGCTATCTGCCGACCGATCCGGCGGTCCTCGCCGAGGAGACGGCCAAACGCGGCCTGAAAGTGTCGGCCGGCACGGTCTTCACCGGGTTGCACCACGGTCCGGACGTCTGGGAGAAGACCTGGGCGCATGTGGCCGACAACGCGGTCCTCGCGCAGGCCATGGGTGCCAAGCACCTCGTCGTCATCCCGTCGTTCTGGCGGGACGACAAGACCGGCAAGGTGCTGGAGCCCAGCGAACTGACCGTCGAGCAGTGGCGGCACCTCACCCAGCTCACCGAGCGGCTCGGGCGGGAGGTGCGGGAGAAGTACGGCCTCCAGATCGTCGTCCACCCGCACGCCGACACCCACATCGACAGCGAGGAGAACGTCGTCCGCTTCCTGGACGGCACCGACTCCTCGGTGGTGTCGCTCTGCCTCGACACCGGGCACTACGCCTACTGCGGCGGCGACAGCGTCAAGCTGATCGAGACGTACGGCGAGCGCATCGGGTATCTGCACCTCAAGCAGGTCGACCCCGAGATCCTGGCCGACGTGCGGGCGAACGAGATCCCGTTCGGGCCGGCTGTGGCCAGGGGTGTGATGTGTGAACCGCCCAAGGGTGTGCCCGAGTTGGGGCCGGTGCTGGCCGCTGCCGCGAAGCTGGACGTGGATCTGTTCGCGATCGTCGAGCAGGACATGTATCCGTGCGAGCCGGACGCTCCGCTGCCGATCGCTCAGCGGACTCGGGCGTTCTTGAGGTCTTGCGGAGCGTAGCGGTTGGCGTGCTCGGGAGGGGCTGGGGCTGCGGGGCGTTCGAGGCCGCGGGTTCGTCGTGGCTGGTCGCGCAGTTCCCCGCGCCCCTGAGGGGCGCGGCTGTCGGGCCCTGTCATGCACTGCTCGGCACTTGTGTCACAAAAGTTCCCCTTCTGTCACGTGTGTCACGTGTACGCGGGTCTTCCGTCACACGTGACACACGAGGGCTCGCTTCAATCACTGAGGGTCGTTGACCGGTCGCAGGTTTGTGAATCGCCAGCGCAGCGCCCGGCTCCCCCTACGGCCTTCCCGGCCGCCGCCGTGGTGCGCGCAGGGAGGTGCCACTGATGACGACCGACCGACTTCTCTGGTCGTACAAGGACATCGCGGCGCACATCCGTGTGCAGCCCGACACCGTCCGCTCCTACCGCAAACACGGGCTGCTGCCGCCGCCGGACCACGTGGAGAGCGGCAAGCCCTACTGGTACGCCGACACGATCCGCGCCTGGGTCGCCTCCAGACCGGGCAACCGGGGGCGGAAGGTCGAGTGAGACGGTCCCTCGTCGCACCTATTCGCTTGTCCCCGGGTCCGCGCCTTGTCCAGGATCCGGGGATGAGCCTTTTCGAGAACCCCGTCCTCACCGGTGAGAAGGCCGTGCTGCGGCCGTTCAGGGAGGACGACGCGCCCGTGATGGCGCGGATCCTGGCGGACCCGGAGGTCGTCCGGCTCACCGGCAGCCCGACCGAGCGATTCGAGCTGGACCGGCTGCGGTCCTGGTACGGCAGCCGCAACGACCAGACCGACCGCCTCGACCTCGGCATCGTGGACCGGGCGAGCGGTGACCTGGTGGGTGAAGCCGTACTCAACGAGGTCGACGAAGCCAACCGCAGCTGTTGCTTCCGGATCCTGATCGGTCCCGGCGGGCAGGACCGGGGGGTGGGCACGGAGGCCGTTCGGCTCACGGTCGGCCATGCCTTCGAGCACATCGGTCTGCACCGCGTCTCGCTGTACGTCTTCACCCACAACCCCAGGGCCCGGCGCGCCTACGAGAAGGTCGGCTTCGTCGCCGAGGGGATCGAACGGCAGACGCTGTGGCAGGGCGGGGAGTGGATCGACGCCGTGCGGATGTCGATCCTCGCCCCGGAGTGGGCCGCCCATCGGGGGCGACCCGAGGGGGACGGGGTCAGCTCCACGGTTCGATGACCGTCACCCCGCTGCCCGGTGCCGTGCCCATCGCGGCGAGTGCTGCCGGGGCCGCGTCCAGGCCGATCGTCGCGGTCACCAGGAGGTCGGGGCGCAGGACGCCCTCTTCGACCAGCTTCAGCATCGTGGGGTAGGCGTGGGCCGCCATGCCGTGGCTGCCGAGGAGTTCCAGCTCCAGGGCGATCGCGCGGGCCATCGGCACCGGGGTGGTGCCCGTCTCCGAGGGCAGCAGCCCCACCTGGACGTGGCGGCCCCGGCGGCGGAGGCCGTTGACGGAGGCCGCGCAGGTGGCCGGGGAGCCGAGCGCGTCCAGGGAGAGGTGGGCGCCGCCGCCCGTAAGGTCGCGGACCGCCTCGGCCGTGTCCTTGACCGCCGACGCGTCCACGCACTCCGCCGCACCGAACTTCCTGGCCAGCTCCAGGGCCCGGGGCGACACGTCGACGGCGATCACCCGGGCTCCGGACGCCGCCGCCACCATCACCGCCGACAGGCCCACACCGCCGCAGCCGTGGACGGCGACCCACTCCCCCGCCGCGACGCGGCCCTGCGCCACCACCGCGCGGAACGCCGTGGCGAAGCGGCAGCCGAGCGAGGCCGCCGTGCCGTACGACAGCTCGTCGGGCAGCGCCACCAGGTTCACGTCGGCGTGGTCCAGGGCGACGTACTGGGCGAACGAGCCCCAGTGGGTGAAGCCCGGCTGTGTCTGCCGCTCGCACACCTGCTGGTCGCCGGCCGCACAGGCGGGGCAGGTGCCGCAGGCGCACACGAACGGAACGGTGATCCGGTCGCCGGGGCGCCAACCCGTGACCGCCGCGCCGGTCTCCTCCACGACCCCGGCCAGTTCATGGCCGGGGACGTGCGGGAGTGTGATGTCCGGGTCGTGGCCCTGCCAGCCGTGCCAGTCGCTGCGGCAGAGGCCGGTCGCCTCGACGCGGACGACTACGCCGTGGGGGGTGGGGGTGGGGGTCGGGACGTCTTTTGTCTTGGGCGTCTTTCCGAACTGCTCGAACACTACTGCGCGCATGTGGCCCACCCTTCCGTTCGGGGCCGGTGATCGCTGGCGGCCCCGGTCAGCATCGCATCGTCGGTGCGTGGGGTTTTCTCGCCCCCGCCGCCCCTACCCGTCCCATCCTCAAGGGGCTGCGCCCCTTTGACCCCCAGCGTCCGTCCGGTGGGGGCTGGTCGCGCAGTTCCCCGCGCCCCTGAAAAGCAGGGGCTGCGCCCCGTGCTTTTCAGGGGGCCGAATGCATGGCGACCGGCTCCGGTTGTGGTTCGGGGGTGGGGGTCGGTGGGGCCGCTTCGGTCAGACCGAACCTGTTGTGGAAGCGGCGTAGTGGGGGTGGGGCCCACCATGTCGCGCGGCCTGTGAGGCGCATGACCGCGGGGACCAGGAGGCTGCGGATGACCATGGCGTCCATGAGGACGGCCAGGGCTATGCCGAGGCCGAGCATCTTCGTGTTGGTGACCCGGGAGGTGCCTATGGCGATCATGACGACGGCGAGGATGACGGCCGCGGCGGTGATCAGACCGCCGGTGCGCTGGAGGCCGAAGCGCACCGAGGCCGTGTGGTCGCCGGTGTGGTCGTACTCCTCCTTGATGCGGGAGAGCAGGAACACGCCGTAGTCCATGGAGAGTCCGAAGGCCACGCAGAACATCAGGACCGGGAGGGTCGTCTCTATGGAGCCGGGGCTGGTGAAGGCGAGCAGGCCGGAGAGGTGGCCGTCCTGGAAGACCCACACCAGCGCGCCGAACATCGCCGTCAGGCTGAGGGCGTTGAGAAGGACTGCCTGGAGGGGGATCAGCACACTGCCGGTGAGCAGGAAGACCAGGATCAGCGTGACGATCACGATGAAGGAGAGGGCCCAGGGGAGGCCGTCCCCTATCGCCGCCTTGGTGTCGACCAGCACCGCCGCCGTGCCCGTCACCGAGGTGTCGAAGGGGGCGTCCGTCGCCCGGATCTCCTCGACCAGGTGTTGCGCGCCCTCGTCGACCGCCTCGCCCTCCGGCTGCACGGTGAAGTAGGCCCAGTCGCCCTCGACCAGGGGCCCCTCCACCCTGAGCACCTCGGGGAGGTCCGCCAGCCGCTCCTTGTAGGCGGCGTACTCCGCCTTCGTCGCCTTGCCCTCCGCGAGCACCGCCAGGCCGCCGCCGGGAGTGCCCGGGAAGCCCTCGCGCAGATGCTGCTGGACGACGTGCGACTCGGCGGTGGAGGGGAGTTGGCGGTCGTCGGCCGTGCCGAACCTCACCCCCAGGAAGGGGAGGCCGAGGAGGAGCAGACCGGCGGTCGTGGCGACGGCGAAGTACGGGGCGCGGCGCATGACGAGGGCTGCCGTGCGGCCCCAGGCCGCGCCCTCCTCCGCGGCCGGGGAGTCCCCGCTGCCGGTCTCCGCCTTGCGGCGGCGCTTGAACAGTTTGCGCAGGTCCAGGGCGTTGACGCGGTCGCCCAGGAGGACGAGCGCGGCCGGGAGGAGGATCAAGGCCGCTGCCGCCGCCAGCAGGACCACCGCGATGCCCGCGTAGGCGAAGGACTTCAGGAAGTACTGCGGGAAGACCATCATCGCGGCGAGGGAGACGGCGACCGTGAGGGCGGAGAAGAGGACCGTGCGGCCGGCCGTGCGCAGGGTGGTGGCGACGGCCGTCAGGGAGTCGGCGCCGGTGGACAGCTCTTCGCGGAAACGACGCACGATGAACAGGGCGTAGTCGATCGCCAGGCCCAGGCCCATGGCCGTGGTGAGGTTCAGGGCGAAGACCGACACGTCGGTGACCTCGGTGAGGCCGCGCAGGATGGCGTTGGTGCCGAGGATCGCGACGATGCCGACGCCGAGCGGCAGCAGGGCGGCGACCGCGCTGCCGAAGACCATGACCAGCAGGACGAGGGTCACCGGCAGGGCGATCATCTCGGCCCGCAGCAGGTCCTCCTGGATGGTCGTCTGCATCTCGTGGCGGACCGCGAGGATGCCGCCGACCTTGACCTCGACCGGGCCGTGCGTACCGCGCAGCTCGGGGGCGATGCGGTCCAGGGTCTTGTTCACGGCGGTGTCGTCGCCGGTGAGGCGGGCCGCTATCAGTGCCTCGGTCCCGTCCTCCGAGCGCAGCGTCGGGGCGCCGGTCAGCCAGTAGGAGCCGACGCCCGTGACGCCCTTCTCGGCGGTCAGCCGCTCGGTCAGCTGCTTCGCCTCGGCGGCGGCGGCCGGGGCGTCGACCGAGGTCTCGCCCGCGTCGACCAACAGCAGGAAGTTCGGCTGGGAGTCGGGGAACTCGCGCTCCAGAGCCTTGGTCGCGTAGGTGGACTGGGCGGCCGGGTCCTCCCAGCCGCCGCTGCCGAGCCGGTCGGCGACATCGCTGCCCGCGACGACCGCGAGGGCGGTGAGCACCAGGGCGACCAGCAGGGAGAGCCGGGGGCGGGCGGTCACGAACCGGGTCCAGCCTCCGGGTCGGGGTGGCCGGTTGACTTCGGTCATGGTGCGGTGTCCCCTTCACTCTGATCGCTCTGCGTCCGCGCCGAGCGCAGCCAGGTGGCACGGGAGCACCGAGCCATACACTGGCAAACACGAGCAGTCGCTCGCGTTTCATCAGAATGCGAGCGACCACTCGTGTTTGTCAATCACGTCCGGAAAGCTGGGGATAACCGCGTGCCCACCCACCAGGAGAAGGAACAGCCCGAGCAGCCCCAGAAGGCTGAGCGACTCCGGGACAAGGAGCAGCCGCGCCGCCGCCAGGCCCGCGGCGAACGCCGTATCGCCCAGCTCCTCGACGCCGCGGCCTCCGTGTTCAGCTCGACCGGGTACACCGCCGCCAGCACCAACGCGATCGCCCGCGAGGCGGGGGTCTCACCGGGCACGCTGTACCAGTTCTTCCCGAACAAGGAAGCGATCGCGATCGAGCTGGGCGAGCGGCTCATGCGGGAGATGCAGGCGGCGTACGGCGAGGCGCTCGCCCCGGTCGACCCGGCGACCCCGCTGGAGGAGGCCGTCGCGGCGGCCGTCGACCGTTTCATCGACTTCAACTGCCGGCACCCGGTGTTCTTCGCCCTGATGCACGGCCCGGACGTCCCCGGACGGATCGCCGAGCAGCACGACGCCCTGCACACGACCCTGGTCGCACGCGTCGAGGCCCTGCTCACCCCCCTCCTGCCCGACGAACCGGCCGCCGCCGTCAGTCGCGTCGCGCGTGTCTGCATCGGCGTCTACATGGCCGGTCTGGAGCTGGTGCTCGCCCACGAGGGCGCCGAACGCGACGCCTACGTACAGGAACTGAAGAACGTCGTGCTCCGGTACCTGGAGCCCCTCGTGGGCGACAAGCTCGCTGCCGGCCCCGCGAGCGGCACTCCCGCCCCACGCGCCTTGGATTCATACCCCTAGGGGGTATAAGATGGGCACCTGAAGGGTTACCCGACCCGACATCGCCCCCACCCGCCCCGACGAGGAGTAACGACATGGCCACCGAGACCGATACCCAGGGCTCCGTCACCGCCGTCTACAAGGTGAGCGGCATGAGCTGCGGGCACTGCGAGGGCGCCGTTTCGGGCGAGATCACCCAGCTCGACGGCGTGTCCTCCGTGAAGGCCGTCGCCTCCACCGGCGAGGTCACCGTGGTCTCGGCCGCCCCGCTCGACGAGGAGGCCGTGCGCGCCGCCGTCGACGAGGCCGGCTTCGAGCTGGTCGGCAAGGCCTGAGGCACCGGATCACCCGGGCACGGACATGACGAGCACCACCGCGGCCGCCGCCATAGGAGACCCCGTCCACGAGGTCGAGCTGACCATCGGCGGAATGACCTGCGCCTCCTGCGCGGCCCGCGTCGAGAAGAAGCTCAACCGCCTGGACGGGGTCACCGCCTCCGTCAACTACGCGACGGAGAAGGCGAAGGTCACCTACCCCCCGGGGCTGGAGGTCGCCGACCTCATCGCCACCGTGGTAAAGACGGGGTACACGGCCGAGGAGCCACCGCCCCCCGCCCCTCCGCGAACCGAGGAGGAAGAGTCCCTCCCGACGGCGGAGGCGGAGGCGGACCCCGAACTCGCCTCGCTGCGGCAGCGGCTCACCGTCTCGGCACTGCTCGCGGCGCCCGTCGTCCTCATGTCCATGGTCCCCGCCCTCCAGTTCGACAACTGGCAGTGGCTCTCGCTGACGCTGGCCGCGCCCGTCGTCGTCTGGGGCGGACTGCCCTTCCACCGGGCCGCGTTCACCAACCTCCGGCACGGCGCGGCCACGATGGACACCCTCGTCTCCGTCGGCACGCTCGCCGCCTTCGGCTGGTCCCTGTGGGCCCTCTTCCTCGGGCACGCGGGCATGCCGGGCATGCGGCACGGCTTCGAGTTCACCGTCTCCCGTACGGCGGGCTCGTCGACGATCTATCTCGAAGTGGCCGCCGGGGTGGTCGCGTTCATCCTGCTCGGCCGCTATCTGGAGGCCCGCTCCAAGCGCCGCGCCGGCGCCGCGCTCAAGGCACTGCTGAAGCTGGGCGCCAAGGACGTCTCGGTGCTGCGGGAGGGGCGGGAGGTACGGATCCCGGTCGGGCGGCTGGCGGTGGGCGACCGTTTCGTCGTACGCCCCGGTGAGAAGTTCGCCACCGACGGCACCGTCGTGGAGGGCGCCTCCGCCGTCGACGCGTCGATGCTGACCGGTGAGTCGGTGCCGGTGGACGTGACCGTCGGGGACGCCGTCACGGGCGCGACCGTGAACGCCGGCGGCCTGCTGGTCGTCGAGGCGATCCGGATCGGCGCGGACACCCAGCTGGCGCGGATGGCACGGCTGGTGGAGGACGCGCAGAACGGCAAGGCGGAGGTGCAGCGGCTCGCCGACCGGATCTCGGCCGTGTTCGTCCCGGTCGTCATCCTGATCGCGGTCGCCACCTTCGGCGCCTGGCTCGGCGCCACCGGCGACACCACCGCCGCGTTCACGGCGGCCGTGGCGGTGCTGATCATCGCCTGCCCGTGCGCGCTCGGCCTTGCCACCCCGACCGCCCTGCTGGTCGGCACCGGGCGCGGCGCCCAGCTCGGCATCCTCATCAAGGGCCCCGAGGTCCTGGAGTCCACCCGCCGCGTCGACACCGTCGTCCTGGACAAGACCGGCACCGTCACCACCGGCCGGATGACGCTGAAGGGGGTGTACGTCGTCGGGGGCGACCCCGACGACGAGGCCGTAGCCCCGGCGGAGGGGGTGACCGAGGAGGACGTCCTGCGTCTCGCCGGCTCCGTCGAACACGCCTCCGAACATCCGGTGGGCCGGGCGATCGCCGCGGGCGCCGAGGAGCGCGTGGGCGCACTGCCGCCCGTCGAGCGCTTCGAGAACCTGCCCGGAAGGGGCGTACGCGGCCTCGTGGCGGGCCACGACGTCCGGGTGGGCCGATTCCCCGACGAGCCGCTCCCCGAGGCCCTGAAGGGCGCGAAGGAGGCCGCCGAGAGCGAGGGGCACACGGCGGTCGTCGTCCTCCGCGACGGCGTGGCACTCGGTGTCGTCACCGTCGCCGACGCGATCAAGGAGACCAGCGCCGAGGCGGTACGGCGGCTGCGGGCGCTCGGCCTCACCCCGATGCTGCTGACCGGGGACAACGAGCGGGTGGCCCGGACCGTGGCCGCGGCGGTCGGCGTCTCCCTCGAGCACGTGATCGCCGAGGTGCTGCCCGAGGACAAGGTCGACGTCGTCCGCCGGCTCCAGCGCGAGGGCCGTACGGTCGCGATGGTCGGCGACGGGGTCAACGACGCCGCCGCACTGGCTGTGGCCGACCTCGGGCTCGCGCTGGGCACGGGGACGGACGCGGCGATCGAGGCGGGCGATCTGACGCTGGTGCGCGGGGACCTGCGGGTGGCCGCCGACGCCATCCGGCTGTCGCGGCGGACCCTGTCCACGATCAAGGGCAATCTGGCCTGGGCCTTCGGATACAACGTGGCCGCGTTGCCGCTGGCCGCCGCCGGATTGCTCAACCCGATGATCGCGGGGGCGGCTATGGCCTTTTCGTCCGTTTTCGTGGTAACGAACAGCTTGCGACTCAGGACATTTTCGTGACCGCCGGGCAAAAGTCCCTCTAGAGTCCGGAAGCAGCACCACATAAGCTCTTCACAAGGCTCGCGCATCATCCTTACGCTGGGACCTCGATCGCCAAATCGGGTCTCTTGCGCATCTTCAGGACATTTCGCAAGAGACGCAGATCACAGTGGAGTGAACGTAACCACCGAAGGGGTTCGTGAGTCTAAGTTGGCGATGTCAGAAGCGTCTTGGGGGGCGTGACTGGCATCTGGGGATGTCTTGGGGGACGTTCCCGGAATTGCGTTGCCGGGGCACGTGCACCGGGGAGCTTTGAGCGGCCCTCCCGTACGTACGCGTCCCGGCAGACCGCACACCGCGGCACGACAGACACATAGAGGTAGGACGACGAGCTCTGCTCGTCGAGCTCAGCGAATTCAGGCGCTGTGCCCACCAGACGCCCGGCCGGATCCCGTGGGGGGAATCCGCACCGGGACATGGGAAGGCGCCCTGCTCGCCGGCCCGTGGGGGGACCAGCGTTGCAGGGCGCCTTCTCGCTATTTTTTTAAGGCTCGGTTCGCCTCCGGGGCGCAGAAGCCTGTGTCGAGACGGCGATCGTGCTCGGCCCTCCTTCGTCGGGCGCTGCGCGCTCCCCCACTCTCGGCTTCGCTCGAGCGGGAGGTGCCCCCATGCCGTCTCGACACAGGCGCGCCCCTTCGGCTCACTCGCCGTAGGGCGCCCTCTGCCTCAGCGGGCAAGCAGTGGGCCCGTGCGGAACAGTTCTCCGCACGGGCCCCTCTGCTACAAGTACTCGGCTCAGCGGGCCTCGACCGGGACGAAGTCGCGCTCGACGACGCCCGTGTAGATCTGGCGGGGGCGGCCGATGCGGGAGCCCGGCTCCTTGATCATCTCGTGCCACTGGGCGATCCAGCCCGGCAGGCGGCCGAGGGCGAAGAGGACCGTGAACATCTCGGTCGGGAAGCCCATGGCGCGGTAGATCAGGCCGGTGTAGAAGTCCACGTTCGGGTAGAGGTTGCGCGAGACGAAGTAGTCGTCGGAGAGCGCGTGCTCCTCCAGCTTCAGCGCGATGTCCAGCAGCTCGTCGGACTTGCCGAGGGCCGAGAGGACGTCGTGCGCGGCAGCCTTGATGATCTTGGCGCGCGGGTCGAAGGACTTGTAGACCCGGTGGCCGAAGCCCATCAGGCGGACGCCGTCCTCCTTGTTCTTCACCTTGCGGATGAAGGAGTCGACATCGCCGCCGTTGGCCTTGATGCCCTCCAGCATCTCCAGCACGGACTGGTTGGCGCCGCCGTGCAGCGGGCCCCAGAGCGCGGAGATACCGGCCGAGATCGACGCGAACATGTTCGCCTGCGAGGAGCCGACCAGGCGGACCGTGGAGGTCGAACAGTTCTGCTCGTGGTCGGCGTGCAGGATGAGGAGCTTGTCGAGCGCCGAGACGACGACCGGGTCGAGGTCGTACTCCTGGGCCGGGACCGAGAAGGTCATGCGCAGGAAGTTCTCGACGTAACCGAGGTCGTTGCGCGGGTAGACGAACGGGTGACCGATCGACTTCTTGTACGCGTACGCCGCGATGGTCGGCAGCTTGGCCAGCAGGCGGATCGTGGAGAGGTTGCGCTGCCGCTCGTCGAACGGGTTGTGGCTGTCCTGGTAGAACGTCGACAGGGCGCTGACCACGGAGGAGAGCATCGCCATCGGGTGGGCGTCCCGGGGGAAGCCCCGGTAGAAGTTCTTGACGTCCTCGTGCAGCAGGGTGTGCTGCGTGATCTCGTTCTGGAACGTGGAGAGCTCGTCCACGGTCGGAAGCTCACCGTTGATCAGCAGGTACGCCACCTCCAGGAAGGTGGAGCGCTCGGCCAGCTGCTCGATCGGGTAGCCGCGGTACCGAAGGATGCCCTGCTCACCGTCGAGATAGGTGATGGCGGATTTATAGGCAGCGGTGTTCCCGTAGCCGCTGTCCAGGGTGACCAGACCGGTCTGGGCCCGGAGCTTCCCGATGTCGAAGCCCTTGTCGCCGACGGTGCTGTCGATCACCGGGTAGGTGTACTCGCCGTCGCCGTACCGCAGTACTACAGAGTTGTCGCTCACGTCATCCCTCACCGACGTAGTGCCTCTTCTTCGAGGTGCCCTGACTGTCTCTACCATCCCCCAATTGGCTCTGGAGAGTGCACTCGGGGTCGACCATCGGGCCCATCGGCGGCACTCAGTGCCGCCAACTTGCTCATCCTGCCCCCTCCGTCCGACATCTGGAAGGGCTGTGTGACCTTTACGACTCGTTTGATCGATCAAATTTCACTCACGGGGCGACGCGCCTTCACGAGAGGTCCTCACAGTGGCCGTGGCGCGAGCCGGAAGTCGAGGGCCGTGCACCTGCGTCCCGCCGAGACCGTGCGCACCGCCTGGCCGATCGCCTTGCGGGAGCCGACCAGGACGACGAGCTTCTTCGCCCTGGTCACCGCCGTATACAAAAGGTTGCGCTGGAGCATCATCCAGGCGCCGGTGGTGACCGGGATCACCACGGCCGGGTACTCGCTGCCCTGGGACCGGTGGATCGTCACCGCGTAGGCGTGCGCCAGCTCGTCCAGTTCGTCGAACTCGTAGCCCACCTCCTCGTCCTCGTCGGTGAGGACGGTCAGCCGCTGGTCGACTGGGTCGAGCGCGGTGACCACGCCGACGGTGCCGTTGAAGACGCCGTTCTCGCCCTTCTCGTAATTGTTGCGAATCTGGGTGACCTTGTCGCCGACCCGGAAGACCCGGCCGCCGAACCGCTTCTCGGGCAGATCGGGGCGGGCGGGGGTGATGGCCTGCTGCAGCAGGCCGTTGAGGTTGCCCGCGCCCGCCGGGCCCCGGTGCATGGGCGCCAGCACCTGGACGTCCCGGCGCGGGTCCAGCCCGAACCTGGCCGGGATACGACGGGCCGCCACGTCCACGGTGAGCCGTCCCGCCTCCTCCGTGTCGTCCTCGACGAAGAGGAAGAAGTCCGTCATGCCGTCGGTGACCGGGTGCTGTCCGGAGTTGATCCGGTGCGCGTTGGTCACCACACCGGACTGCTGGGCCTGGCGGAACACCTTGGTGAGGCGGACGGCGGGGACGGGGCTGCCGTCGGCCAGCAGGTCACGGAGGACCTCGCCGGCGCCGACGCTGGGGAGCTGGTCGACGTCGCCGACGAAGAGGAGGTGGGCCCCGGGGGGCACCGCCTTCACCAGCTTGTTGGCAAGGAGGAGGTCCAGCATGGATGCCTCGTCGACGACCACCAGATCGGCGTCCAGCGGGCGGTCCTTGTCATAGGCCGCGTCGCCGCCGGGCTTCAGCTCCAGCAGGCGGTGGACGGTGGAGGCCTCGGCGCCGGTCAGCTCGGCGAGGCGCTTGGCGGCCCGGCCGGTGGGCGCGGCCAGCACGACCTTCGCCTTCTTGGCGCGGGCCAGCTCCACGATCGAGCGGACCGTGAAGGACTTGCCGCATCCCGGGCCGCCGGTCAGCACGGCCACCTTCTCGGTCAGCGCGAGGCGTACGGCCGCCTCCTGCTCGGGGGCCAACTCCGCGCCCGTACGCCCCTTCAGCCAGGCCAGCGCCTTGTCCCAGGCGACGTCGTGGAAGTGGGGCATGCGGTCGGCGTCGGTGCGCAGGAGGCGCGACAGCTGGGCGGAGAGGGAGAGTTCGGCGCGGTGGAAGGGGACGAGGTAGATGGCGGTGACCGGGTCCGAGCCGGGGTCGGGGCCGGGGACCCTCTCCCGTACGACGCCGGGCTCGCCCGAGTCCTCGTCCGGCAGGGCGAGTTCGGCCAGGCACTCGATGACCAGGCCCGTGTCGACCTGGAGGAGCTTGACCGCGTCGGCGATCAGGCGCTCCTCCGGGAGGTAGCAGTTGCCCTGGTCGGTGGCCTGCGAAAGGGCGTACTGCAGGCCCGCCTTGACGCGCTCCGGGCTGTCGTGGGGGATGCCGACGGACTGGGCGATCTTGTCGGCGGTGAGGAAGCCGATGCCCCAGACGTCGGAGGCGAGGCGGTACGGCTGGTTCTTCACGACCCCGATCGAGGCGTCGCCGTACTTCTTGTAGATGCGGACCGCGATGGACGTGGACACCTCGACGGTCTGGAGAAAGAGCATGACCTCCTTGATCGCCTTCTGTTCCTCCCAGGCGTCGGCGATCTTCTTGGTGCGTTTGGGGCCGAGGCCGGGGACCTCGATGAGGCGCTTCGGCTCCTCCTCGATGATCTGGAGGGTGTCCAGGCCGAAGTGCTGGGTGATGCGGTCGGCGAAGATCGGGCCGATGCCCTTGACCAGGCCGGAGCCGAGGTAGCGGCGGATGCCCTGGACGGTGGCCGGGAGGACGGTCGTGTAGTTCTCGACGGTGAACTGCTTCCCGTACTGCGGGTGGGAGCCCCAACGGCCCTCCATGCGCAGGGATTCGCCGACCTGGGCGCCGAGCAGCGCGCCGACGACGGTCAGGAGATCGCCGCCGCCCCGGCCGGTGTCCACGCGCGCGACCGTGTAGCCGTTGTCCTCGTTGGCGTACGTGATGCGTTCCAGGACGCCTTCGAGTACGGCGAGACGTCGTTCGCCCGGGGGATTTCCCGCCTGTTGAGCCATGATCCGACGGTACCGGGGAGGTGTGACACGGACGGTGGAACGTGAGGTCACGGGTGAGCGTCTGAGGCGGTGGCTGGGAGATGTTCACGCAAGGCCATCGTCGTCCGAAGAGATGCTAATGTCACTGATCGCATGTATTCGGTCTCAGGCAGTGAAGTCGGCTGCCAGGCACGTCGATCACAGGAGCCGACTTGACGCCTCGTAAGCGAACCGGCCGGTGCGCCACCCTCCTGGTGACGGCCGCGTTGGTGACCGGAGCGCTCACCGGGTGCCAGCCCCTCGCGGAGGCCGCTTCCGCCACGTGCGAGGGCACCGGGAGCCGCGTCGACGAGCTGAAGGCGTACGACGTCCTCGACTCCCGGCCCCCGGGGACGATCGTGCCCCAGGGCTTCAAAAACCTGGAGGCCGGCTGCTGGGAGGACAGCGGCGAAGCCTGGTTGTACGCCGACCGGACCTACGTCTTCCCCGGCGACAAGGCCGAAGTGACCCAGCACTACCGGGCCGCGGCGGAGCGCGAGGGGTGGAAGTTGTCCCGGAGCACGCGACAGGCCCTGGAGAAGGACCCGTTGGCGAGCCTGTGCTTCACGCGCGGCGGGACGGACGACGCGACGACGCTGGACGTCTATTTCCTGACCAAGGAGATCCTTGACGCGGAAGAGACCAAGACCGGGCCCGAGTTCGCGTCCGGATTCGGCTACCGGGTGTCCGTCGGCGCTACGGCCGATGGCTCGCCGAACAGTTGCTCGGACTGAGGTAGCTGCCGGCCGGTAGGTCACTCATCGCTTCCAGCCAACTTTGGCTGGAAGCGGGCGCTCGGCATGCAACGGATTGACTTCTGTAAGGGCCTTATGAAGATCTTCAGGTTCTTGCGGGAAGAACCCGCACCGTTGCAAGGAGTAGGCTTGACAGCCCCTTTCCTCCCCCCGGCCCGGCGAAGACGCCTGCGCTCGGTGGCGGCGACCGTCGTCCTGGCGATGGCGTTCGAGACCGCCGTGATCGTGGGAACCACCAACGTGGCAGTCGCCGCGGGCCGCGAAGCCCCGGCTGCCGACCGGAACAAGCCGGCGAAGGACCTCGGGTCCGCGACCGCCGGATCAGTGGCCGCCGCCCGACTGAAGGCGAAGATCCAGAACCGTCGGATCGAGGCACTGGACGCCCGCACGGAGACATCCACGACCTACGTCAACCCGGACGGTTCGGTCACCCAGACCGCGTATGCGGGACCGATCCGGTTCCAGGACGACCAGGACCGGTGGCAGGACGTCGACGTCTCCCTCCAGAAGCTGTCGGACGGCTCGGTCGGCGCCCGGCGGCATCCGCACGGACTGCGCCTGGCCGGAAAGAGCAAGGCCCCCAAGGGGCTGAAGGACGTCGGGGAGAGCACCGGTTCGGCCGGCGTCCCCCTCGTGACCCTGGAGGGCCGGACCGGGCAGCGGATGCGGCTGGGCTGGTACGGGACCCTGCCCGCGCCGGAGATCGAGGGCGCGGAGAAGAACATCGCCCGCTACCGGAGCGCTCTGCCCTCGACGGACCTCCTGATCGAGTCGACGCGTACCGGCTACGAGCAGTACCTGGAACTGAAGGATCGTTCCGCCGTCGACGCGAGCGGGGCGATCACCTACAGCCTGACCGCCAAGGGGCTGACCGCGAAGGAGAAGGCGGACGGCTCGGTCTCCTTCTCCGACGCCAAGGGCAAGGCCGTGGGGGTCCTGCCCGCGCCGGTGATGTGGGACGCGCAGGTGGACGCCAGGTCCGGTGAGCACAAGCGCACCGCGCCCGTCGCGGTGAAGGTGGCCCAGGACGGCGACACCGTCACCCTGACCCTGACCCCGGACGCGAAGTTCCTGGCCGACGACTCGACGCGGTTCCCGGTGACGATCGACCCGGCGATCAACGTGGGGGCCAGCTTCGACGCCTTCGTGCAGGAGGGTCACACCACCGACGAGTCCGCCTCCACCGACCTCAAGCTCGGCAACAACGGCTCCTCCGAGGTGGCGCGGTCGTTCCTGTCGTTCCCGATGAAGAACATCACGGGCAAGCAGATCACCGCGGCGAAGCTCAATCTGTTCGCCTACCACTCGTGGTCCTGCACCCCGAAGAGCTGGGAGGTGTGGTCCACCGGAGCCGCGAGCACCGCCTCGCGCTGGACCTCGCAGCCGGCCTGGGAGACCAAGTACGCCACCAGCACCCAGACCAAGGGCTTCTCCAGCGCCTGCAACGACGGCTGGGTGTCCGCCGATGTGACCGCCCTGGCGAAGGCGTGGGCGAGCGGCGGCAACGGCACCAACCACCTGGGGCTGCGGGCCACGGACGAGACCGACCCGTACGGCTGGAAGCGGTTCAACTCCGGCAACGCGGCCTCCAACACCCCCTATCTGTCGGTCACCTACAACTCGATTCCCGAGCAGCCGACCCTGGTGGCCCCGCTGAGCGCGGCGGCCACCAACGACACCACGCCGACGCTGTCGGCGAAGGCCCTGGACGGTGACGGGTCGCAGGTCACCCTCGACTACGAGGTGTGGACGTCCACCGGAACCTCCGCCCTGCGCACCGGTTCCAGTGCCGCGGTCGCCTCCGGAGCCCAGGCCAACTGGACCCCGGCCGCCCTCGCGGCGGGCTCCTACAAGTGGCGGGTCCGCGCGGGAGACGGCTCCGCCACCAGTGCCTGGTCGGCTTTCCGCACGCTGACGGTGGACACCGCGTCCCCCGCCGCGACCTCGGTCGCCTCCGGCGACTTCCCCGCCGGGCAGTGGTCCGGCGCTCCGAACGGCAGCGGCGACTTCACCGGCGGCTTCACCCTCACCCCGCCGTCGGCGGACGTCAAGGAAGTCCAGTGGCAACTGGACGGCGGAGCCTGGCAGACGATCGCCACCGCCGGCGCGGCGGTGACGGCCAAGCCGGTGTTCCGCGCGGGCAAGCACATCCTGACCGCCCGCACGAAGGACGCCGCGGGCAACGCCTCCGCCCAGACCACCTTCACCTTCTACGCGGGTTCGGGCGCCGCGGTGCTCGCCCCCGCCCAGGGGGACCGCCCCGCGCGGCGGACCGTCCTGTCCGGCCAGGGCAAGACCGCCGACACGGGGGTCCGTTACCAGTACCGGCGCGGTGAGACCGACACCTGGAAGGACGTTCCCGTCGCCGATGTGCGACGCAAGTCGGACAACACCGCCGTCGCCGCCTGGCCGGTGAAGGTGACCGGTGGCGTGCCGGACGAACTCGTCTGGAACATCACCGACTCCCTCGCCGAGGACGGTCCGGTGGACATCCGCGCGGTCTTCACCGACGGCTCCAGCACCGACGCCTCCCCGGCGACCTCCATCACCGTCGACCGCGACGCGGGGGCCGCGCCGACCCAGGCCGCCGGCCCGGGCGACGTGAACATGCTCACCGGTGACTACACGGTGTCCGCGACGGACAGTTCGTCGTTCGGCCTGACCGCGAGCCGCACCGCGTCCTCACGCCGTCCCACGGCCGGTGGGCAGCAGGAGGGACAGGTCGCCATCTTCGGTCCGCAGTGGACCGCGGGAACGGCCGCGGAACTCACCGACTCCCAACTGCTGTACATACGCAGGACGTCGAGCACCTCGGTCGCGCTGGTGGACGTCGAAGGGGAGGAAACCGGTTTCACCGCGACGAGCGGCGGCGGGTGGAAGCCCGAGGAAGGGGCCGAGTCCCTGACCCTGACCGGCAGTCTGACGGGCTCCTTCACCCTGAAGGACACCGAGGGGACCACGTCCCAGTTCACCAAGATCGACACGGCCGCGACGACCTGGCAGCTCTCCAAGAGCTCGCTGTCGACGGAGAACTCCACCACCTCGCTGATCTCGGAGAAGGTCACCGTGGGCGGCGCCGTGCTGGCCCGGCCGAAGTACGCGATCGCCCCCTCGTCCGCCGTGACCAACGAGACCTGCGCGAACGCCCCGTCCACCAAGGGCTGTCGGATCCTGGAGTACCAGTACGCCACCACGACGACGGCGACCGGCAGCACGCTGGGCGACTACGCCGGGCAGGTCTACCGCATCCGCCAGTGGTCCACCAACCCGGGCGCGGCGAACGCCACCGCCACCGTGGTGTCCAGCTACGCGTACGACGCCTCGGGCCGCCTGCGTGAGCAGTGGGATCCCCGGATCTCCCCGGCGCTGAAGACGACCTACACCTACGACAGTGCGGGCCGGGTGGTCACCCAGACCCCGCCGGGCGAGCTGCCGTGGACGTTCGAGTACGGCAAGGCGGGCTCCAGTTCCGTGGCCGGCGACGGCATGGTGCTGTCCGTGTCACGGCCCACGCTGAAGCCGGGCAGCAAGGACGAGCCCGACGGCGGCAGGGCGGCGCTCTCCCTCGTCTACGACGTCCCGCTGTCCGGCACCAAGGCCCCCAACCAGGTGGCCCCGGTGGACACCAGGACGTGGGCGCAGACGGACGCCCCCACGGACGCCACCGCCATCTTCCCCGCGGATCAGGTACCCACATCGCACAGCGGGAACGATCTCGGTGCGGGGGACTACGACAAAGCGACGACCACCTACACCAACGCCTCGGGGCTCCAGGTCAACACCGGTCTGCCCGGTCGGCACCTGACCACCACGCAGTACGACGCGTTCGGCAACATCGTCTTCGAACTGGGGGCCACCAACCGCGAACTCGCGCTCGGCAGCGAGGAATACCAGGTCAACACCCAGAGCGAACTCGGCATCCTCTCCGATTCGACGGCCGAGCGCGCCCAGAAGCTGGCCACCGTCGCGAAGTACTCCAGCGACGGCCGGCGGATGGTGGACCAGTTCGGACCGCTGCACCTGGTCACCCTGACCAAGCAGCTCCAGGGTGACGCCGACAGCCCCGACATCCCGGCCCGCACCCAGGTGCCCGCGCGGGAACACATCGTCACGCGGTACGACGAAGGCCGTCCGACCGACGGGTCCGCCCTGGTCATGGACCAGCCGACCACGACGTCGACGGGTGCCTTCGTCGAGGACTACCCGGCTGATGCCGACGTGCGCACCAGCACGACCGCTTACGACTGGGCGAAGGGCCTGCCGGTCAGCAGCGTGACGGACCCGACGGGGCTCAAGCTGACCCGGGCCTCCGTCTACGACGCCCAGGGACGCATCACCAAGAACAGCCAGCCCAAGTCCAACGGGGCCGACGCCGGAACGGTGGTGTCGCAGTACTGGTCCGCCAGTGGCACCGGAGCGTGTGCGGGACGCCCCGAATGGGCGGACCTGCTGTGTTCCAGTGGCCCGGCGGGAAAGATCACCGGGGGCGGTTCGAACCCCGATGAGCTGCCCACCAAGACCCTCGAGTACGACCGCTGGGGCAACGCCACCAAGGTCACCGAGACCGCCAACGGGGTGACGCGCACGACCGTCACCACGTACGACGCGGCCGGCCGGGGCAAGCAGATCCAGATCAGTGGCGGCGTCGGCACGGCCGTACCGACGCAGACCATCACCTTCGATACCGCCAACGGCCAAGTGGCCACCATGTCCGACGGCGCCACCACGGTGCGCCATGTCGCCGACAAGCTCGGCCGCGAGATCTCGTACGACGACGGCGCGGGCAACGTCACGCGCACCGAGTACGACGCCCGCGACCGCGTCACCAGGCGGTCCGACTCGGCTCCCTCGGAGACCACGTACGACTACGACAGCCTGACCGGCCTGCCGACCCGGATGCACGACTCCGTCATGGGCGGCATCGGCGACGTCACCGGTTCCTACGACTCCGACGGGCGCCTCTACAAGCAGAAGCTGCCCTGGAACATGGACGTCGAGTTCAACCTGGACCCGACGGGCAGTGAGACCTCGCGCTACTGGCACTGGGAGTCCGGCTGGACGGTCCAGGGCGAGTCGGTCAGCGAGAACATCCACGGTCAGGTCGTCTCCCGCACCACGTACACAGGCGGCGGGGCCTACCAGGAGTACTCCTACGACGCGGCCGGTCGCCTGACCAAGGCCGACGACACCCAGACGGGTGTCACGACCCACCGCGGGTACGGGTTCGACGACAACACCAACCGCACGTCCCTGGTGACCACGGTCGACGACGTGGATGGGGGCGCCCCCACCACCAGGACGGTCGACTCCACCTACGACAGCGCCGACCGGCTGATCAGGACCGGCACCGCCTACGACGCCTTCGGGCGCACGACCACCCAGTCGAGCGGTGCCCAGTACTCCTACTACGCCAACGATCTGGTGCGCCAGATCACGGCGCGCGGCGAGCGCACCACCTGGAGCCTCGACGCGGCCGGGAGGCTCGCCTCGTCCACGACCGAGAGTCAGGACGAGGGCGGGGCCTGGTCCACCACGGCGACCGTCCGCAACCACTACGGGGCCGACGGGGACAACCCCACGTGGACCGGCGAGGGCGACAGCAAGATCACCCGCAACCTGTCGGACCTGACGGGGAGCCTGATCGCCACCACCGGCGCCGCCGGTGACGTGGTGCTCCAACTCACCAATCTCCACGGTGACATAGCCACCCAGATTCCCTTGGCGGACGCCACCACTCCCGTGGTCAACACCTACGACGAGTACGGCAAGCTCCTTCCCGGAACGGACGCGTCCCGCTACGGCTGGCTCGGTGGAGAGCAGCGCTCGTCCGAGACGCCGAGCAGCGTCACGCTCATGGGGGTCCGCCTCTACGACTCGGACACGGGTCGGTTCCTCTCCGTCGACCGGATCGTGGGAGGCAACGCCAGTTCGTACGACTACTGCTTCGCCGACCCGATCAACTGCTACGACATCAGCGGGAACTACAGCATCAACGGCCTCATCCCGGAAGCCGCGATATGCGCCCTGTTCCTGCTGTGGTGCGCGGACATGGCCTACATCACCTACTGGGCCCTGGGAGAGGCGAAGAAGCGGTACTCGAACGGGGCGAAGCAGAACGCCTACCGGCACTGCATCTGGCAGGCGATGCTGACCTGGGCGGTCGGCTCCAGCCTGGCCAAGGCCCTCGGGAACGCCCACGAGAAGAACGCGGGCAGCTCCGCGGCGGCGAAGCGTGACTCCAAGGCCGACCAGTACAACAACAAGATCGGAAGAAGTCTGGGCGGGAAGATCACGGCCTGGACGTACAAGAAGGCGAAGGAAACCGCCTGCCGCTTCTGCAAGGACAAGGTCAAGAAGCACAAGCTGAAGTCCAACGCGGCGGGCAAGACGTGGGTCTAGGCCGTTTCTGACGGCTCTTGAACCCGTACCCGGGCGGACCGGGGTCGAGCGGGGTGGTGCGGAGATCGCACGCCACCCCGCTCGGCGCGTCTCGGGCCGGCCCCCGGTCACGATGGGATTTCGGCCACTGCCGCCTCCTTGCCCGGGCGGCGATGGCGAGCATCAAGGATGCCGCGGCCGAGGCGGGGGTGTCCGTCGCCACCGTGTCGCGGGAGGAGGTCGCCGCCACCCCGGCCGGTGTCCACGCGCGCGACCGTGTAGTCGTTGTCCTCGTTGGCGTACGGGACGGAGGCACTTGATCCGCAGACAGGGTCGGCCGGGGCCTCGGAGTTGCCGTCAACCAGCGGTCGGGGGCGGCGATGCCGCAGTGCGGGGGCGATGGGCCCGAACGTCCACAGGGCGTCCGTCGGGGTCGCGCGCCGTCATCGTCCACTGGGTGGGCAGTGTCTCGATCTGCCCGACCGGCCATCCGGCGTCCAGGATCTGTTCGCGGACCTCACACAGTTGTTGGTGGGTCGCCACGCGCAGTCCCCATCCCGCCCGCCCCAAGGGGTCGAGATCGGTGGTGGGGGCGTCAGCGGTTTCGACGATCATCAGGTGGTCGTCTCCGCCGACATCGACGACTGCGACCCGAGGATCAGCAGGGGTCGCGGCGCGCTCGAACGCGAGCGTCGCTCCGAGCAACTCCGTGTAATACGTCACGAGCCGGTCGAGGTCGGTCGTGGAGAGGGTCACATGGTTGATTCCGAGGAGATCAGGCATGGCCGGTCGACTGTAGTGGAGACGACGGTCACCGCGTACCCCTTTTCGACCTCTTGAGGGCATCGATGAACGCGGTGAAGGCCGGCACAGGGAAGGTGAGGGTGCGGGTGGTGGGGGATTTTGAATCGCGGACGGCTATGTGGGTGGGGGTGGGGGCTATTTCCACGCAGGCGTTGCCGTCGTCCGGGCCCGAGTAGGACGACTTCCGCCAGTGGTACATGAGGCGCCTCACAGCTCCTTGGCCAGCCGGTTGATGAAGTCGCGCGACCGTCGGGGGTCGAGCGATACGGCTTCCACTTTACGGAAGCGCGTTCGAAAGGCGTTGAGCTGTGCTTCGGAGTCGATGAACGCCGAACCGGTGGGCACATCTCGCACCACCGTGCCGAGTTTGGGCACAGCGCCACCCGCGTACGTCATGGTGCTGGCGGCACGGGCGAAGCCATCCAGGTCGAAGGGGATGACGCGCACAGCGATGTGGTCCGCTTCGGAGTGCTCGAGAAGCTTGGCGAGCTGAGCGCGGGAGGCGGCGCGATCGCCGACCCTGATGCGCAAGGCCGCCTCGTGGATCACCAACTCGTACGGGATCACGATCCGCTGACGCGCCATGCGGTGGCGGACGCGCAACTCAAGCTCCTCGTGCGTGAGTTCGGGCACCCTGGCGGAGAACACCGCACGGGCGTAGCTCTCCGTCTGGAGCATGCCCGGGACGTACAGGATCGCCACCTCCCGCAGGAACTCGGCATGGTGTTCCAACTCGGCGAGATCCAGGAACGGCGTGGGCAGCAGCCCCCGGTACTCCTCCCACCAACCCCGTGTCCGGTCCGTTGCCATCGCGACCAACGCGTCAACGAACTCCGCGTCCGTACAGGCGTAATGGGACGCGAGTCGGCGCAGTCGCTCCTCGCTCACCCCGATGAGCCCCAGCTCGATGTGGCTGATCTGCACCCGGTTCGCCCCCAGGAGGGCCGCCGACTGGACGGCCGTCAGGCCGGCGGCCTCGCGGAGCCTGCGCAGTTCGACGCCCAGGCGTACCTGGCGGGCTGTCGGTTCGCGCCTCTGGACCATGCGCCGCTCTCCTCTTTCGGGGCCGGATCCCGTGACCGGCTTGATTCGGGTTACAGGTTACCCATACCGTCAGTGACGCGACGAACACTCTACGGAAGCGCACCGTGCCGTCATGCCACGACGGCGCCGGCAATGCCACCGTGCCTCAAATCTCCCTACAGCCAACGGAGTTGACCACCCATGCCCGAAACCTGGGACTACACCCTCCAGATCCCGAACGACCTCAGAGCCGTCACCATCTGCCGTCGCACCCTGCGGCTGATCCTCACCATGCACGGTCTCATCGGGCTGGTGGACACGGCGGAGTTGCTCGCGACCGAGCTCGTCTCCAACGCCGTACGGCACACGAAGGGGCCCGCCGCTCTCCGGGTGCGGCGGTCGGCGGAGGGCGTGGTGTGGATCGGGGCGTGGGACGCCGATCCCGAACCGCCGCAACCGCCGCAGCCGCTGGAGCGGGTGGGTGAGCAGGAGGACGGACGCGGGCTGGGGCTTGTCGTGGCCTGCACGAAGTACTGGGGCTGGATGCCGTCGGCCAGGTTCGGCGAACGGGGCAAGTACGTGTGGTGCGAGCTGGCGGCGGCGTAGGGCGCCCTTGGGCCACGGGAAGCAGGTCGACTCATCGATAGGCTGCGGCACCATGATGCGCGCCTGGATCCTGCCGATGCTGCTCGTGCTCTGCGGCTCAGCCGTCGCGACTGCTCAGATCGTCAAGGGGAACCCCGGCACAGCCGCAGCACTCCTGCCGGCGTTCCTGGCGCTCGCAGGCGTGAACTCGCCCCTGATCTTCCCGAAGTCCATCGCCGCGCAAGAGGCACAACGCCGCAGCGCGGTCGACGGCCGACCCGTCGTCTTCTGGCGGCCGGGCTGCACGTACTGCATGCGACTGCGCCTCCGGCTGGGCCGCAGCGCCCGCCAAGCGCACTGGGTCAACATCTGGCACGACCCGGCAGGAGCCGCCGTGGTGAGGGCGGCCAATGACGGCGACGAGACCGTGCCGACCGTCGTCGTGGCGGGCCGGCCGCACACCAACCCCGATCCCGGATGGGTGCGCGAACAGCTCTCCCCGCTCTCCCCGTCCGCTTGATCGCCCTGGGGTGTCGACGAGCGGCCACCGGTCCCTCCCTGGTCGCCCTGGCCCGCTTCGCGGTGTCACACCTTGATCACGCGGACGCCGGGGCCACACAGCATGCGGAGGTCCTCGGGGTCCGAGGTCAGGACGGTGACCGGGGCGGGTGAGGCGAGTGCGGTGGCGGCGACGATGGCATCCAGAGCGTACTTGTGGCCATGGAGTCCGGCGGCGGCGAGCAGCTTGCTCGCGTGGCGGGCGATCGCTTCGGTGGGCGGGACGATGTTCACGCGGGAGGCCGCGTGGTCGAAGCGGGCCTGGTTGGTTCTGGGGTCGCGGGCTTCGACGAGGGTGACGGAGCTGGTGATGACCCGGACGTCCTCGGCCTCTGCGGCAGCGAGCCATTCGGTGAGCTCGGGTGTGCGGCGGACGAGTTTGGACAGACCTTCGCAGTCCAGCACGAGCGTGCCGCTCACGCGGCGTCCGCCGAGCCGGCCGCGTCACCGCGCAGGAGCGCCCTCTTGGCCTCGACCGCCGCCTGGTCCACCGGCCCGTGCTCGGCCTCCGCGTCTTCGATGAGTTCGCGCAGTCGCTCCCGTTCGAGTTGGCGTTGGATGAGGGCTTCGACGTAGGCGGACATGCCTCGCTTGCCGGTGCGGGCCTTGAGAGCGGCGATCGTGCCTTCATGGAGGGAGACGGAGACCGGACGGACCGGGCCCTCTCCGGGGGCGGGGTCGGGAGTGGCAGCCATGGGGCCACATTAACAAAAGTCTTGTTATTAGAGGGCGCCCGATGGCCCTTCTGCCGCCGGGCGCGGTTGGTCGCGCCGCCCGCACTCCGGTCACACCCCCTCGACCCCTCGGTCACGATTGAATTTCGGCCACGGTCGCACCCTTGCCTCATGGCCATGTAATCGATTCCAATCCTCCCTGTACGTCGATGTAATCGATTCCACGAGGAGGTGGGCGGCGATGGCGAGCATCAAGGACGTCGCGGCCGAGGCGGGGGTGTCCGTCGCCACGGTGTCGCGGGTGCTCAACGACCATCCGTCGGTCAGCGCGGAGGCGCGGGCGCGGGTGCTGGCCGCCGTCGAGGCGCTGGGGTACCGGCCGAACGCCGTCGCGCGGTCGTTGCGTACCGATCAGACCCACACCCTCGGGCTCGTCATCAGTGACGTGATGAATCCGTACTTCACCGAGCTGGCCCGGTCCGTCGAGGAAGAGGCGCGGGCGCTCGGGTACAGCGTGATCATCGGGAACGCGGACGAGCGGCCCGAGCTGCAGGACCATCACGTACGGAATCTGCTGGACCGGCGGATCGACGGGCTGCTCGTGTCGCCGACCGACGGGGGTTCGCCCCTGATGCTGGACGCGATCCGGGCGGGCACCCCGATGGTGTTCGTGGACCGGTGGATCCCCGGCGTGGACGTGCCGGTGGTGCGTGCCGACGGGCGCGGCGCCGTACGGGACCTCGTCGCCCATCTCCACGGGCTCGGGCACCGGCGGCTCGCGATCATCGCGGGGCCCGCGGCCACCACGACCGGGCGGGAGCGGGTCGAGGCCTTCCGGGAGGCGCTCGCCGAGCACGGGTTGGCGCTGCCGGACGCCTACATAGGGCAGGGCGACTTCCAGGCCGAGAGCGGGCGGCGGGTCACCGAGGGGTTCCTCGACCTGCCGGAGCCGCCCGAGGTCGTGTTCGCGGCGGACAACCTGATGGCGCTCGGCGCGCTGGACGCCGTCCGCGCGCGCGGGATGCGGGTGCCGCGGGACGTCGGGCTGGCCGCGTTCGACGACATCCCCTGGTTCGTGCACACCGATCCACCGATCACGGCGGTGGCGCAGCCGACGGGCGAGCTGGGGCGGGCCGCCGTGCGCGCCCTGATCGACCGTATCGAAGGGCGGCCCCCGCGGTCCGTCACCCTCCCCGCCCGTCTCGTCGTACGCCTCTCGTGCGGCGAGGAGCACGCACAGAACAGGAGCACGTCGTGAGCGACCCTGACGAGTTGCTGCGCATCGAAGGCATACGCAAGACCTTCCCCGGTGTGGTCGCGCTGGACGGCGTCGACTTCGAGCTGCGCCGGGGCGAGGTGCACGTCCTGCTCGGTGAGAACGGCGCCGGCAAGAGCACACTGATCAAGATGCTCTCCGGCGCCTACACGCCCGACGCGGGGCGGATCCTGGCCGGTGGCGAGGAGGTGCGCATCCATGGTGCGCAGGACTCCGAGCGGCTCGGGATCGCCACCATCTACCAGGAGTTCAATCTCGTTCCCGACCTGACCGTCGCCGAGAACATCTTCCTCGGGCGGCAGCCGCGTCGTTTCGGGCTGATCGACCGGAAGCGGATGGAGGCCGAGGCCGCCGAGCTGCTGGAGCGGGTGGGCGTGCGGGTGTCTCCCCGCGCGCGTGTGCGTGAACTCGGTATCGCGCGGCTCCAGATGGTCGAGATCGCCAAGGCGCTGAGTCTGGACGCCCGCGTGCTGATCATGGACGAGCCGACGGCCGTGCTGACGACCGAGGAGGTCGAGAAGCTCTTCTCGATCGTGCGGCGGCTGCGCGAGGACGGCGTCGGGATCGTCTTCATCACCCATCACCTGGAGGAGATCGCCGCCCTGGGGGACCGCGTGACGGTCATCCGCGACGGGAAGAGCGTCGGGCAGGTGCCCGCCACCACCCCGCAGGACGAGCTCGTACGCCTCATGGTGGGGCGGTCGATCGAGCAGCAGTACCCGAGGGAGCAGGGGGACGCGGGCGTCGGGGAGGCGTTGCTCGTCGTCGAGGGCCTCACTCGGGACGGCGTCTTCCACGACGTGAGCTTCGAGGTGCGGGCCGGTGAGGTCGTCGGGGTCGCGGGGCTCGTGGGGGCCGGGCGTACGGAGGTCGTGCGGGCCGTGTTCGGCGCCGACCCGTACGACGAGGGTGCCGTGCGGGTCGGCGGTTCGGCGGTGCCCAAGGATGACGTGGGCGCCGCCATGGCCGCCGGGATGGGGCTCGTGCCCGAGGACCGCAAGGGCCAGGGGCTGGTGCTGGACGCGTCCGTCGAGGAGAACCTCGGCCTGGTGACCCTGCGCGGCGCGACCAGGGGCGGTTTCGTCGACCTCAAGGGGCAGCGGGCGAACGCGGCCCGGGTCGCCGAGCGGCTCGGGGTGCGGATGGCCGGGCTGCACCAGCACGTGCGCACCCTCTCCGGCGGCAACCAGCAGAAGGTCGTCATCGGCAAGTGGCTGCTGGCGGACACCAAGGTGCTGATCCTCGACGAGCCGACGCGCGGGATCGACGTCGGCGCCAAGGTCGAGATCTACGAGCTCATCAACGAGCTGACCGCTGCCGGGGCCGCCGTCCTCATGATCTCCAGCGATCTGCCCGAGGTGCTCGGGATGAGCGACCGGGTGCTCGTCATGGCCCAGGGGCGGATCGCGGGCGAACTGGCCGCCGCCGAGGCCACCCAGGACGCGGTAATGGCGCTCGCCGTGTCCCACCCCACCACCCCTGCGACTGGAACGGAGGCCTCCGATGGCCGCTGACACGCTCAAGAGTTCGACGGGCGCGAGGGGCGCCTCGGGAGCCTCGGGGCTTCGCCGTCTGCTGCTCGACAACGGGGCGCTGACCGCGCTCATCGTCCTCGTCGTCGCGATGTCGGTGCTGTCCGGCGACTTCCTGACGGCCGACAACCTGCTCAACATCGGTGTCCAGGCCGCCGTCACCGCGATCCTCGCGTTCGGTGTGACCTTCGTGATCGTCTCGGCGGGCATCGACCTGTCGGTCGGTTCGGTGGCGGCGCTGTCGGCCACCGTCCTTGCCTGGAGCGCCACTTCGGAGGGCGTGCCGGTCTGGATAGCCGTGATCCTCGCGATCGTCACCGGTGTCGCGTGCGGTCTCGTCAACGGCTTCCTGATCTCGTACGGGAAGCTGCCGCCGTTCATCGCGACGCTCGCCATGCTGTCGGTGGGGCGCGGTCTGTCGCTGGTGATCTCGCAGGGCAGCCCCATCGCGTTCCCCGAGTCGGTCTCGCACCTCGGTGACAACCTGGGCGGCTGGCTGCCGGTGCCGGTCCTGGTGATGCTGGTCCTCGGCGGCGTGACGGCCGTGATCCTCGGGCGGACGTACATCGGGCGTGCCATGTACGCGATCGGCGGCAACGAGGAGGCGGCTCGCCTCTCCGGCCTGCGGGTGAAGCGGCAGAAGCTCGTGATCTACGCGCTCTCCGGACTGTTCGCCGCCGCCGCGGGCATCGTGCTCGCCTCCCGGCTCTCCTCCGCGCAGCCGCAGGCCGCGCAGGGCTACGAGCTGGACGCGATCGCGGCGGTCGTCATCGGCGGCGCCTCGCTGGCCGGCGGTACGGGCAAGGCGTCGGGGACGCTGATCGGCGCGCTGATCCTGGCGGTGCTCAGGAACGGCCTCAACCTCCTGTCCGTGTCCGCCTTCTGGCAGCAGGTCGTCATCGGTGTCGTCATCGCGCTGGCCGTGCTGCTGGACACCGTGCGGCGGAAGGCGGGGGCGACCCCGGTGGCGGCCGGTGCCGGTGGCTCCGGGGAGCGGAGGAAGCAGGCGCTGACGTATGTGCTGGCCGCGGTGGTCGCGGCGGCGGTCGTGGGCGCGACCTCGTTCCTGCACGGCGGGTCGTCGGCGGCGAAGAGCGAGAAGATCGGGCTGTCGCTGTCGACGCTCAACAACCCCTTCTTCGTGCAGATCCGGGCGGGCGCCCAGGACGAGGCGAAGAAGCTGGGCGTGGACCTGTCGGTCACCGACGCGCAGAACGACGCCTCGCAGCAGGCCAACCAGTTGCAGAACTTCACCAGCGAGGGGCTCGGCACGATCATCGTCAACCCGGTGGACTCCGACGCGGTGACCCCGGCGGCGAAGGCCGTCAACAAGGCGGACATCCCGCTGGTGGCCGTCGACCGCGCGGTCAACGGCGCGGACACGGCCGCGCTCGTCGCCTCCGACAACGTCAGCGGCGGTGAGCTGGCCGCCAAGTCGCTCGCCGAGAAGCTGGGCGGCAAGGGCGAGATCGTCATCCTCCAGGGCCAGGCGGGCACCTCCGCCAGCCGGGAGCGCGGCGCCGGCTTCGCCGAGGGGCTGAAGGCCTACCCGGGCATCAAGGTCCTCGCCAAGCAGCCCGCCGACTGGGACCGCACCAAGGGTCTCGACGTGATGACGAACCTGCTGCAGGCCAACCCGGACGTCGACGGTGTCTTCGCGGAGAACGACGAGATGGCACTCGGCGCGATCAAGGCGCTCGGCGCCAAGGCCGGAAAGTCCGTCCAGGTCATCGGCTTCGACGGCACGGCGGACGGGCTCAAGGCCGTCGAGGCGGGCACGCTGTACGCGTCGGTCGCGCAACAGCCCGCCGAACTCGGCAGGATCGCTGTGCGCAACGCGGTCGAGGCCGCCAAGGGCGAGAAGGTCGAGAAGTCGGTGATGGTGCCGGTGAAGGTGGTCACGTCCGAGAACGTGGCCGAGTTCAGCGGCTGACGGACGCGACCGCTCAAGGACGAAGGGGACCACTCATGTACGACTACGACCTTCTGGTCGTGGGATCGGCCAACGCCGACCTGGTGATCGGTGTGGAGCGGCGGCCGGGGGCCGGGGAGACCGTGCTCGGGTCCGACCTGGCCGTGCACCCGGGCGGCAAGGGTGCCAACCAGGCGGTGGCGGCGGCCCGGCTCGGGGCGCGTACGGCGCTGCTGGCGCGGGTCGGCGACGACGGCAACGGGCGGCTGCTGCTGGACTCGCAGCGGGCGGCCGGGGTCGACACGGCCGGGGTGCTGGTCGGCGGGGCGCCCACCGGGGTCGCGCTGATCACGGTGGACCCGTCGGGCGACAACAGCATCGTGGTGTCGCCGGGCGCCAACGGGAAGCTGACCCCCGAGGACGTGCGGGCGGCGGAGGGCCTGCTCGGGGCGTCCCGGGTGGTCTCGGCGCAGTTGGAGATCCCGTTGGAGACGGTGGTGGAGGTCGTACGGCGGCTGCCGGAGGGCACGCGTTTCGTGCTGAACCCGTCGCCGCCACGGGAGTTGCCCGCCGAGGTGCTGGCCGCCTGTGATCCGCTGATCGTCAACGAGCACGAGGCGCGGATCATCGTCGGGGCCGAGTCGGCGGGGTCCCCTTCGCCGGAGGACCGGGCGCGGGCGCTGCTGGCGCTCGGACCGCGGTCGGTGGTCGTGACGCTGGGCGCGGAGGGGGCGTTGGTCGCGACCGCCGAGGGGAGTGCGCGGGTGTCGGCCGTGCAGGTGGACGCCGTGGACACCACGGGGGCCGGGGACGCGTTCACGGCGGCGCTGGCGTGGCGGCTGGGCGCGGGCGCGGAACTCGCCGAGGCCGCCGCGTACGCGGCCCGGGTGGGGGCCGCCGCCGTCACCAGGGCCGGGGCGCAGGTGTCCTTCCCGACCGCCGAGGAGGTCGCTGCGCTGTGAAGCGGGCCGGGATACTCAACCGTCATCTGGCGGGCGCCATCGCCGAGTTGGGGCACGGGCACGAGGTGCTGGTGTGCGACGCGGGGATGCCGGTGCCCCAGGGGCCGCGCGTGGTCGACCTGGCGTTCCGGGCGGGGGTGCCGTCGTTCGCGGAGGTGCTGGACGGGCTGCTCGACGAGCTCGTGGTCGAGGGCGCGACAGCCGCGTACGAGGTGCGTGAGGCGAACCTGGAGGCGACGGCGCTGCTGGAGGACCGCTTCCCCGAGCTGGAGCTGGTCTCCCACGAGAAGCTGAAGGAGTTGTCGCAGGGCGCGCGGCTGGTCGTACGGACGGGAGAGGCGCGGCCGTACGCGAATGTGCTGCTGCGGTGCGGGGTGTTCTTCTGATCCCGCGGCTCCGACCAGCGCGCTCATGTTTCGAGGGGCCCGGTCCACTGGACCGGGCCCCTCGGCTTTCCCCTCCGTATCAAGACCCCCGCGATCCCCCCAGATCCCCCTCCGAGAAGTCCCGATGCCAAGTACGACCCGCGAGGTGGGGGGAGGGTTGCACGGCGGCTCAAGAATTTTCCGAGGCACCTCGAGAGGCACCACGAGGGTGTTCGAATTTTGTTCCGATGGTGTCACCGGGTCGGCAAGCGCGTTGCGGGTGCAACGCGTTGTGGGAGAGCATGGCGGAGACGTAGGTGACCCAGACACACGGGGGTGGACACGACGTGAAGTTCGACATGGGGGCGACGACCCTGGCGGAGCTCGGGAAGAGCACGCTCGGTTCGAGCGACGACCTCGGGACCCTGATCCAGCTGCTGATCAGCGCGGCGGAGCCGCTGGAGGGCAAGTTCAACGGCGCGGGCAAGGTGGCGTTCGACTCGTTCAAGAACCGCGCGGACGAGATCACCGCCGATCTCAACGGCTCGCTCGCCGCGATCCTGGGCGGTCAGTCGGGCATGGACAACGCGTTCGGCACCGGTGACGTGGAGTCCCAGGACAACGCCAACCAGAACATGGGCCTGGCCAACTTCGACGCGGCCCGCTTCGGCGCCCGCTGAGCAGCGACGAGCAGGAACGAGGGGGAAGTACTCATGGCTCAGAACCAGGACCGCCGTTCGTACGACACCGGGGCCTCCGGCGAGGTGCAGACCGCGCTCGGCACGATCGTGGGGCAGTTGGAGCGGGTGCTCGGCGACCGAGACGCCGCTGTCAAGGCCGCGATGACCGAGTTCCAGGCGGACGGTGTCTCGGACGACTACCACGGCAAGGAAGAGCGCTGGAAGAAGGCGGCGGGCGAGGTCCGCGAGATCATCCGCCTGGTGCGCACCACGCTCGAACAGAACGACGGCACCGCCCAGTCCACGCTGGCCAAGGCCCGCGCGGCGGTCGACCAGATCGGCTGACCGGGCGGCGCTGAGAGAGAAGTGAACGGGTTCCGTAGCCGTGGCAGCGCAGGATTACGACAGCCAGTTGCTGGAGTCGGTGTCGGTGCGGCGTCGACGGCTGCGGGACGCCCTGTTGTTCGGGGCGCAGCGGCAGCGGCGCTCGGTGGACGAGCGGGTCGGGAAGGTCTTCGCCGGGATCGTCATCGCGGCGGTGTTGTGCGCGGGGTGTGTGGGGTGGTCGTTCGTGTCGAACCGCATCATCGGGAAGAGCCCGTACGGGAGTTCGGTGCAGCCGTCGGGGACGCCGTCGGTTACGTCGTCGGTGACGCCGTCGGTGACGCCGTCGCCATCGGGCTCCCCGTCGGTTTCCACAGCCCCGACCAGCCCTTCTTCCCGGTGATAGGTTCGAAAACGTGATGTCTACGGGGACGTTGGGTGAGACCACGGGTGGTGCGCGGACGGCGCTCAGCCGGGTCACGCTGGTGGGTGAGCGGCGGCGGGTGGACCTCGTGCTGCCGTCGCGGGAACCGGTCGGGCTGCTGCTGCCGGAGATCATGCGGCTGCTCGACGACCAGGTGGGCGAGCGGCCCGAGTTGCGGCACCTCGTCACGGCGGACGGTTCCGCGCTGGCGCACGACAGCACCCTGGAGACGGCCGGGACACCGGACGGCGCCGTGCTGCGGCTCGTCCGGGCCGAGGACGCGCCGTCGGCACCCGTGGTGCACGACGTCACGGACGAGGCTGCCGAGGATCTCGACGGCCGGGGCCTGCGCTGGGGGCCGGCCGCGCGCCGGGTCACCGCCGGGCTCGCCACGGTCGGCTGGGCCGTGGCCGCCGGGGTGTTCGCACGGGGCGCGTACGAGCCCCGGGTCGTCGCCGGCGCGCTGCTCGGGGTCGCGCTGGTGGCGGCGCTCACGGGTGCGCTGCTGGGGCGGGCCGAGAAGCGGGGCCTGGCCACGACGTTGATCGCGACGGCCGGTGCGCTGGGGCTGCTGGGCGCGTCGACGTGGGCGGAGGCACAGCGGTGGTCCGGGATGCCGCAGGCCGCGGCCATGGCGGCGGCCGGGGTCGGCACGCTCGCCCTGCTCGGGCTGTTCACTCCGCTCGGGCGGGGTGGGCTGGTGGGGGCGGGGGCGCTGGCCGGGGTCTCGGTGTGCTGGCTGGGAGTCGCGGCGGCGGTGTCGGGTGAGCTGTCGTTGTCGGTGGCCCAGCAGGCCGAGGTGGGCGCCGTGCTGGCCGTGGTCTCCGTGGTCGTGCTCGGGCTGCTGCCCAGGCTGGCGCTGATGGCTTCGGGGCTCTCCGGGCTCGACGACCGGCGCTCCGGGGGTGCGTCCGTGAGCCGGCTGCAGGTGTCGGCGGCGTTGACCGCGACGCACCGGGGGCTGGCGCTGGCGACGGTCACGATGGCGGTGTCGGCGACGGCGGCCGGGGTGTTCGCGCTGCGGGCGCCCACCCGGTGGACCGTGCCGCTCGCCGTCGTCACCATGGTCGTCCTCGCGCTGCGCGCGCGGGCGTTCCCGCTGGTCGCCGAGGTCGTGGTGCTGCTCGGCGCGGCGGCCGTGCTCGCGGTGCGGCTGGTGTCGGCGTGGCTGGACCACTCCGGCGGGGCGGCCGGTCCGCTCGCCGTCCTCGTCGTGCTCGCCGCCCTGCCGCTGCTGGTGCTCGCCGTGCAGCCCGCCGAGCATGTGCGCGTACGGCTCCGGCGCTTCGGCGACACCCTCGAATCGATCGGCGTCATCGCCCTGTTCCCGCTGCTCATCGGGGTGTTCGGCGTGTACGGACGACTGCTCGACACGTTCGCTTAGGAGCTGGGGGCCGCACATGGCGCAGGCAGGGGACTGGCAGCGGGATGTGCTGCGCGAGCTGGGCCGAGAGGAAGCGGTCGGCGGGGGCGACCACGCGGCCCCCGAGCCCCCACAGCCACCGGCCCGCCGTGCCGAACCGACGCTGAGGCTGGTGCGCTCGGCTCCGCCGGAGCGGCCGGAACCGGAGGGCCCACCGGAGGGGGCCGAGCCGGTGGGCGGGCCCGCGGGGGGCGAACTGCCGGGGGACGCGAGGAGGGCTGGGGACGGCCCGTTCGCCCGATCGACACCGGCCCGGGTGACACCTGCCGAGCAGCCGACGCCTGGTGCGCAGCCGCCGGTGCAGGGGGTGCCGGCCGTACAACTGCCGGGGCAAGCAGCGCCGTTCGCGCAACCGCCGGTTGAGCCGATGCCTGGTGCGCAGCCACCGGTGCAGGAGGTGCGGGCCGTACAGCTGCCGGGGCAGGCAGCACCGTTCGCGCAACCGCCGGCTGAGCCGATGCCTGGCGGGCAGCCGCCGGGGCAGGGGGTGCCGGCCATGCAACTGCCGGGACAGGCAGCACCGTTCGCGCAACCGCCGGTCGAGCCGATGCCTGGTGCGCAGCCACCGGTGCAGGAGGTGCGGGCCGTACAACTGCCGGGGCAGGCAGCACCGTTCGCGCAACCGCCGGTCGAGCCGATGCCTGGCGGGCAGCCGCCGGGGCAGGGGGTGCCGGCCATGCAACTGCCGGGACAGGCAGCACCGTTCGCGCAACCGCCGGCTGAGCCGATGCCTGGCGGGCAGCCGTCGGCTCAGGAGACACCGGCCGCGCAGCTCCCGGGGCACGCAGCTCCCTCCGCCCAGCCGCCCGGGCAGGCAACTCGCTTCGCACAGCCGCCGGTTGAGACGTCGCCCGGTGAGCCGGGGTGGGCCGGTGATGCGGCTCAGCCCGGGCCCCCCGCAAGCACCCCTCGGCCCGGATCGCCCGTGAACCCCCCGGCGCCCGCGCCCTCCGACACCCCCTCGGCGCCCGCCCCGCGGCACGGCCACTCGCCGCAGACCCCCCTGCACGCCCCCGATTCCGTGCCCACCATCGATCCGCGGCTCGCGCATGCGCTCGGGCGGCCGCAGCACGGGGAGTCCGTGGCTCGGCGGACGGGGCGGTCCATTCGGAAGCTGGCGGGGTCGGCCGCGCAGGACGTCGCCGAGGAGACGCGGATCGCGCGGGAGTTGCAGCAGCCGGTGACCACCGGGCGCGTCATCGCGGTGACGTCGATCCGCGGCGGGGTGGGGAAGTCGACCATGGCCGCACTGCTGGGACGGACGTTCAACCACTACCGCCACGACCCGGTGCTGACCCTGGAGGCCGACGCCGCGCTCGGCACCCTGCCGGTGCGGATGGGCGCCGACTCGGTGCGCTGGGCGGCGGCCGACCTCGCGCGGATCCTCAACCCGGCCATGCAGCTCACCGATGTCACCGGGTACCTGGTGCCGGTGGCCGACGGCGGCTGGCTGCTGCCCGCCAGCCAGGGCCGCGTCGGGGCCCCGCTCGACATCCGTACGTACCGCACCGTGACCCTCGCGCTGCGCCGCTACTTCGCGGTGACCGTCGTGGACTGCGAGACCCTGCCGGGCGAGGTGGCCCGTACCGCGATGGACACCGCCCACGCGCGTGTGGTCGTCGCGCCGATGACCGCCGAGGGCGTCAACGGCACCCGCCAGGTCCTGGACTGGCTCGGCCAGTTGCCGCACTCCGCGCTCTCCTCGACCGTCGTCGCGTTGACCGCCAACTCCCCCGACGTCACGCTGGACCGCGCCACGGCCGTCGCCCACCTCAAGGAGTCCGGCGTCCATGTCGTCACCGTCCCCTACGACCGCCACCTCGCCCAGGGCGGCCCGATCCGCACCGCCCTGCTGGGCCGGGAGACCCGCGCGGCGGCGATCACGCTGGCGGCGGAGGCGATGACCCGCGCGGTGAGGATGCGATGAGCCACGACAGCCACCACGGCCGTCACCACCGCAGCCACGGCTCCAGCCCCAGCCATCGCCGACGCACCGCCCGCCCGTATGGAGAAGAAGGGGTCCGTTCGTGACCCAGGAGTTGATTCACCGGCCCGCTCGGAGCACTCGGCCGCTCGGTGCCGCCGGGGCCCGGACGATCGAGCCGCCGCCGAACCTCCCGGAGGGCAAGGCGGGGACGGCGGCCACGGCGCTGCTGCCGATGGCCGGAGTCATGGGCTCGGTCGTGATGATGACCGTGATCCGCAACAGCCAGTTCGCGGCCATCGGCGCGATGGTGCTGGTCATCGCGCTGCTCGGAGCGGTCGCCCTCTTTCTCTCCCAGCGCGGCAAGGCCCAGCGCACCCGGCGTACGCAGCGTGAGCGGTACCTGGAGTATCTGGAGGAGCTGCGCGAGGAGTTCGGGGCGGAGGAGCGGGAGCGGCGGGCGCTCGCGCGGGTGCTGAATCCGCCGCCGGAGGCACTGTACGACCTGGTGCGCGCCCCCGCCCGGCTGTGGGAGCGACGGCGGCAGGATGTGGACTTCCTGCGGGTGCGCGTCGGCACAGGTGACGTGCCGGTGGCGAACCTGGCCATCGGGCAGAACCAGGGCGGGGTGATGACCCCGCCGGACCCGTTCATGCTGAACGAGGCGCGGGCGCTGCTGGCCCGCTACTCGGTGGCCAACGACTGCCCGATCACAGTGCCGTTGGACCGCGCGGGCAACGTCAGCGTGGTCGGCGACCGGGAGGGCGTGCTGCGGGTGGCCCGCGCGCTCCTCGTCCAGGTCGCCGTCTCACACGCGCCCGACGACGTGGCCGTGGCGCTCGGCGTGCCGGGCGAGCGGCTGGCGGACTGGGAGTGGGCCAAGTGGCTGCCGCACGTGCTGGACGCGCAGGAGCACGACGGTCCGGTGGCGGCCCGCCGGATCGCGGCGAGCCTGCCGCAGCTGGCCCGGCACTTCCGCCACGAGCTGGGCCGGCGCGCGTCGTACGCGGCGGAGGTCCGGCGAGGGCTCGCCGACCGCAAGGCGCTCGGGCTGGCGTCCCGCATGCTCGTCGTCAGCGACGAGTACGGGGAGACGGCCGCCGAACTGCCGCGCCCCGACACGGCGGTGGGACTCGCGGACATGGGCGTCACCGTGCTGCACCTGCTGGCGGAGCAGGTGCACGAGCCCGATCAGGTGTCGGTGCGGATCACCGTGCGGGGCGAGCAGGTCGTGGTGGAGGACCTGCGCGCTCCGGACCCCTCGGCGATCGGGGCCCCCACCGCCGTCCCGCCCGCGCACGGCACCTGCGACCAGGTCACCGCCGCCGGTGCCGAGGGCCTCGCCCGGCTGCTCGCGCCGCTCCGGCTGTCCGCGGAGTCGGCCGCCGAGGGCACCCCGGTCACCGGCCCCGTCGACTTCCCGGGCCTGCTCGGCATCGACGACCCGGCCCTGCTGAACCTGCACGACCTCTGGGCGCCGCGCGGTGACCGCGAGTTCCTGCGGGTACCCATCGGGGTGACGGACCGTCATGAGCCGGTGCTGCTCGACCTCAAGGAGTCCTCGGAGCTGGGCATGGGCCCGCACGGGCTGTGCGTCGGCGCGACCGGCTCCGGCAAGAGCGAGCTGCTGCGCACCCTCGTGCTGGCGCTGGCCGCCACCCACTCCCCCGAGGACCTGGCGCTCGTCCTGGTCGACTACAAGGGCGGCGCGACCTTCGCCCCGTTCACCGAACTCCCGCACGTGGCCGGGGTGATCACCAACCTGGAGAACCAGGCCGGCCTCGTCGAGCGCGTGCACTCCAGCCTCGCCGGCGAGGTCAAGCGGCGCCAGCAGGTGCTGAAGGACGCGGGGAACGTGGCCGACATCGGGCACTACGCCGCCCTGCGCGCCACCCGGCGCCCCGACCTGGACCCGCTCCCGCACCTCTTCGTGGTGATCGACGAGTTCGGTGAACTCCTCACCGCCAAGCCGGACTTCATCGACCTGTTCCTGTCCATCGGGCGCATCGGCCGGTCCATCGGCGTGCATCTGCTGCTGTCCAGCCAGCGCATCGAGGGCGGCAAGCTGAAGGGGCTGGACACCTATCTGTCGTACCGGCTGGGGCTGCGCACCTTCTCCGCCGACGAGTCGCGGACCGTCCTCGACACCACCGACGCCTTCCATCTTCCGCCGCTGCCGGGCTTCGGCTATCTGAAGGTGGACACGTCGACGTACGAGCGGTTCAAGGCGGGCTATGTGTCGGGCGCGTACCGGGGTCCGGCGCTGGTGGCGCAGGAGGACGACACGCCGCTGGCCTGGCCGTATCCGACGTACAACACGCTCGGCGGTGCGCCCGCCGCCGGTGAGGCCGCCGAGGAGCCGAAGGCGACGAAGCGGGAGACCGGGCCGACCGTGATGTCGGTGATGGTGGACCAACTGGCCGCCGCCGCGCGGCCGGTGCGGCGGATCTGGCTGCCGCCGCTGCCGGACGCGATCACGCTGGACGCGGCGGCCGGACCCGTACGGGTGGACGAGCGCGGGCTGCGCCTGGCCACCGGGGAAGGCCCCTTGCGGGTGCCGCTCGGGGTGCTGGACGACCCGGCGAAGCAGTGGCAGGGGAACTGGGTGCTCGATCTGACGGTCGCGGGCGGGCACGCGGCGGTGATCGGCGGCCCGCAGTCCGGCAAGACGACGCTGCTGCGGACCCTCGCGCTGTCGCTGGCCACCACGCACACGCCCGCCGAGGTCGGCATCTACGGACTGGACCTGGTCGGCGGCGGACTCTCCGCGCTCTCCGGGCTGCCGCACGTCGGCGGGATCGCGGGGCGGGCCGACCGGGAGCGGGCCGCGCGGACGGTCGCCGAGGTGCGGACCATGCTGGTCGAGCGGGAGGAACTGTTCCGCGAGCACGGGATCGATTCGGTGGACCAGCTGCGGCGGCTGCGCGCCCAGGGCAGGCTGCGGGAGCTGGGCTCCACCGACATCGTCCTGCTCATCGACGGGTTCGGCGCGCTGCGCGACGAGTTCGCCGAGCTGGACGACACGGTCGTGGAGCTGCTCAAACGCGGTGGCGGCTACGGCATCCATGTCGTCGGGGGCATGCTCCGCTGGAACGACGTACGGATCGCGACGCAGTCGATGTTCGGGACGCGGGTGGAGCTGCGGCTCAACGACCCGAGCGATTCGAGCGTGGACCGCAAGCTCTCCGAGACGCTGTCGCCGGACACCCCGGGACGTGTCCTGACCGACGGCAAGCTGTTCGCGCAGGCGGCCCTCCCCCGCCTCGACGGGCGGCCGTCGACGGGTGATCTCGCCCCGACGCTGGAGGACGCGGCCCGCACGATCCGCTCCACCTGGCACGGCGAACTGGCCGCGCCCGTAAGGGTGTTGCCGACCCGGCTGGCGTCGGACCGGCTGCCGTCGGTGGTCGCCGAGCCGCACCGGGTGCCGATCGGGGTCGACCAGGACGCCCTGGCGCCCGCGCTGCTGGACCTGTTCGGCTCGGACCAGCATCTGCTGATCCTCGGCGACAACGAGTGCGGCAAGACGAACCTGCTGAAGCTGGTCGCGGCGCGGCTCGTGGAACGGTACTCGGACGAGGAGCTGGTCTTCGGCGTGTTCGACCCGAGGCGCGGCCTGCGGGGTGTGATCCCGGAGCCGTACCGGGGCGGTTACGCGCACAACGCGAAGCTCGCGGCGGGGCTGTCGAGCGGGATCGCGAACGAGCTGGAGAAGCGGATGCCCGAGAGCGCCGATCCGGACGCGCTGACGGACGAGCCCGCGTTCAAGGGCCCGCGGATCGTGATCCTGGTCGACGACTACGACATCCTCACCACCGCCGGGCAGCAGCCGCTGGCGCCGTTCCTGCCGTATGTGTCGTCGGCGCAGGACATCGGGCTGCACTTCGTGATCACACGGCGGGTGGCGGGCGCCTCCCGGGCGATGTACGAGCCGCTGCTGCAGACCCTCCGCGAGACCGGTACGGCCGCGCTGCTGATGACCGGCGAGCGCAGCGAGGGCCAGCTCTTCCCCGGCCTGTACGCCTCGGCGCAGCCGGCCGGGCGGGGCACGCTGGTCCGCCGGGGCCGGCCCCACCAGCTGATCCAGACCGCACTCGACAGCACCGCACACGACAGCCCACGCGACACCGCACGCGACAGCACCGCACACGACACCGCACTCGACAGCGAGGAGGGCGACCGCCCGTGACCAAGGACGTCATCGCCCTCACCCCGAAGATGCCGGATGTGTGGGCCCTCATGACGAGTCTGTACGCCGGTGGCTCCGACCTGGACCTGTCGGCGGCGGCCGAGGGCGCGGTCGTCCAGTTGCACGGGCCCGGTGGCCGCCCGCTGGTGTCCGTGGAGTCGCCGGTGCTGGTCCAGGTGCCCGGTGAGGCGGAGCGGCTGCTCGGGCAGGCCATGGAGGTCCCGTTCTGGTGGACGGAGGCGCGGGCGTCCACGGCCGTCCCGGAGGCGGAGCGGCTCGCGGGGGTGGTGTGCGGGCGGCTCAACGCCCTGCTGGGCGGCGCGACCTGGCCTGCCGGGGCGGCGAGCACGCAGGTGGTCGACGTGTCCGCCGTGCCGTCGGCGGGGTCGGGGCAGCCCGCCGTGGACGTGGTGACGGACAACGCGGCCGTGGTCCTCATCGACCGGCCGGTGGTGGCGCTGACCAGTTGGCTCGCGGAGATCATGCGGACGGCGGCGGTGTCCCGGCGGTCCCTGCAGATCGTCACGCCGCGTGGCGTACGCCTGAGCCCCGCCGCCCGGACGACGCTGGCGCGCGTCCCCAACCGCTGGGTCGTCCAGGACCCGGAGTGCGGGTACTACGACGGGTTGTCGGGGGCGGTGCTGCGCTGGCGGGACGGCGCGTTCTCACCCTCGCTCGCGGAGGACGGGACGGCGGCGGTGGCGGCCGCGTTCACACGCGCGGCGGAGGGCTCCGCGGAAAACCCGGCCGACACCGCGTCGCGGAACGCCGCCGAGGAGCCGCCCGGCCGGCAGTTGGTCGTCGCTCTCCGTACGGTGCACAGGGCCGACGAGCACCTGTTGCTGGGCGGTGCCCTGGAGGCGGCCTGGAAGGCGCTGACGGGCACGGCGCCGGCGGGCTGGGGCACGGCGGAGCCGGTCAACCTCCCTTGGTCGCCACGGCAGTTGACCGACCTCGCCCGGGAGCGGGCGCCCGAACCCTCGCATCTGATCGTGGTCGGCACACCGGACCGGCCGGCGACGGCGACGGTCCGGGTGACGCGGACGACGAAGGGCGTGGAGGAGGACGCGGTCCTCGCGATCGGCTACGCGGCCGGTGAGGACCCGCCGCTGGACCGGATCGAGGCGCTGGCCGACACCCTGGTCCGGGAGCACGGTCTGCGGACCATGCTGACCTCGGTGCGCGTGGCCCGCGCCGACCTGACGACCGCGCCCCGGCTGGAGGGCCCGCCGATCCCGTACGCCTTCACGCTCGGCCCGGACGACGTCCACACCATCGGCCTGGACCACGCCCGCCGCCCCCCGGTGGAGGTCCGTGCGCGGCACCTCGGCCCGACGTCCCGCCCGGCCCTGCACTACGCCCTCGGCGACGGCACGGACCCCGCCTCCTGGGCACGGCTCCAGCAGCTCACGGCCCATCTCAGGAGCGATCATTCCCGGCCAGTCACCCCAGCCCAGCAAGGGTGACTCGCGTCACTAACTCAACGACCAATAAGAGCAGTACGAGCTCTGACGGGTGAGGGATTTACCGGCCTGACCAGGGTCCCTAACCTCCCGGAAACAGCTGCCAGCAGGCACGCGCCAGGAGGAGAACCATGGCCAGATCCAGCCAGACCAGCACCCGACGCATCGTCGTCACCGCGTGCGCCGCGACGCTCGCGCTCGGCACCCTGGCCGCCTGCGGCGGTGCCGACACCGACGCGCCGAAGGTGGCGGAGAACAAGATCTCGGCGGGCAAGGTGCCGGACTACTACCCGGCGGACTACGCCGACCTGATCGCGGCGGCCGAGAAGGAGGGCGGCAAACTCACCGTCTACTCCAACCTCGGCGACGAGAACATGGCGCCGATCGTCCGGGACTTCAAGAAGAAGTACGACTTCATCAAGACGGTCTCCGTCAACGAGCTGGACAGCGACGAGCTGTTCCAGAAGACCCTCTCCGAGAACGCGGCCGGCTCCTCCCCGGCGGACGTGCTGATCTCCAGCGCGGCGACCGCCTGGTCGGACTTCTCGGCCCGCAAGGGCACGGTCCTGGAGTACAAGTCGCCGGAGCTGGAGGAGCTGGGCGCGAGCGCCGAGCTGCTGCCGAGCGTGTACTCGCTGTCGCAGGACCCGATGACGATCGCGTACAACACGTCGCTGATGGAGACCCCGCCGACCACCCTGACGGACTTCGCCGAGATCGTGACGGGCGACGAGGGCAAGTACAAGAACAAGGTGACGGTCCGCGACCCGGAGGGCTCGTTCGGCTTCACCGTCACGCGGGCGCTCACCGAGGGCAACCCGGAGGCGTGGAAGGACCTGGAGAAGATCCTTCCGCTGACCCGTCCGGAGACCTCCTCCGGCACCCAGCTGGAGAAGATCGTCGCCGGTGAGTACACGGCCGGCTTCCTGATCAGCGCCTCCCCCGCCTACCCGGTCGTCGAGGACAGCGCCGGCCTGGTGAAGATCGTCTTCCCGAAGGACGGCACGGTCGTCCTGCCGCGCGGCATGGGCATCGCCGCCGAGGCGCCGCACCCGGCGACCTCGAAGCTCTTCATGGACTTCGCCCTCTCCGAGGAGGGTCAGCGCGCGGTCGCCGAGGGCGGCCTCGCCTCGTACCGCGACGGTGTGAAGGGCGAGGGCCTGCACACCTACCAGGAGGTCGTGGACGCGGTCGGCGAGGAGAACATCATCCACGTCAAGTACGAGGCGGTCTCCAAGGACGACTCCGAGGCCTGGCTGGAGCGCTTCGACGGACTCCGTAAGTAGACGGACTCCGTAGGCAGGCAGCTTTCAAGGACGATCGGAGTCAGCTCAGATGTCAACCCTCACCCAGCCACCCCGCACACCGGCGGACGAGACACCCGCGGAGACGTTCCGACCCCCGCGCTACCGCCGCCCCTTCGGCATCGGACGGGACACGCTCGTCCAGTACGCGGTCCTGGCGTTCCTCGCCGTGCTGGTGCTGGCCCCGATCGTCCCGACGCTCTACCAGAGCATCCGCAACCGCCCGCTCTACGAGGCGGGCGGGGCGTTCACCCTCAGCGGCTACACCGACCTCTTCACCAAGGCGGGCTTCGGTGAAGTCGCCCTGAACACCCTGCTGTTCGCCTCGCTGACGACGGTCCTGAGCCTGGCGATCGCCATCCCGATGGCCATCGTGGTCGTACGGACGAAGCTACCCGGCGGGCGGCTGATCGCCCTCGCCATGCAGTGGCCGTTCTTCATCTCGTCGCTGATCCTGGGCTTCGGCTGGATCATCATGTACGGCCCGGCCGGGTTCGTCAGCGTCAAGGTGCAGCAGCTCTTCGGCTCGGTGCCGTGGAACCTGTACTCGATCCCCGGCATGGCGCTCACCGAGGCCGTGGCGCTCGCCCCGATCGCCTACGTCTTCTGCGCCAACGCGCTCAGGCAGTCCGACGCCTCGCTCGAATCCGCCGCCCAGGTCTGCGGCGCGGGTCCCTTCCGGATCCTCGCCCAGGTGATCGTGCCGCTGCTGCGGCCCCCGATCGTGTACTCGGCGATCCTCGTCTTCTCCGTCTCCATCGAGACGCTGAGCGTGCCGCTGCTGTACGGCCAGCCGGTCAGCATCGACGTCTTCTCAACGTTCCTCTACCACAACGGACTTCAGTCGGTGGACCCCGACTACACGATGCTGGGCGCGGCCTCCACGGTCATCCTCGTGGTCACGCTGAGCCTGGTCGCCGTGCAGGCGAAGCTGCTGAAGGACGCGGCGCGGTTCGTGTCCGTGCGCGGCAAGGTCGCCCGGCCGCGCAAGCTGGACCTGGGCTGGCTGAAGTGGGTCAGCATCGCGTGCATCTGGTTCTACGTGATCGTCGGCGCCCTGATCCCGATCGCCGGCCTGGTGATGCGGTCCTTCACGCTCGTCTTCACGCCGCTGCAGTCGCCGTTCAGGACGGTCACGACGAAGAACTACGAGATCGTCTTCGACTCCGACAACTACGTGCAGTCGCTCTACAACAGCATGATCGTGGCCGGGGTCGGCTCGGTGGTCGTGTCCGCGCTCGCCGTGTTCGCGGTGATGGTGGCCCGGCGGTCCACGTTCCGCTTCGGCCGGGCGGTCGAGTATCTGGCCCTCATCCCGCAGTCCCTGCCCGGCATCATCATCGGTATCGGCTTCTTCTGGGCCTTCGCGCTCGCCCCGTTCGGGATGGGATCCGTCCTCCAGGGCACGATCTACGCCGTCATCATCGCCTTCGGCATGCGGGCCCTGCCCAGCGCGTTCGGCTCGGTCGCCCCGGCGATCATGCAGCTCGGCGGCGAGCTGGACAACGCGGCCCGGGTCTCCGGCGCCGACTGGCTGATGACGTTCTTCCGCGTCCTGCGGGCTCTGATCACACCGGCGTTCGCGGGAGCCCTCGTCCTCACCTTCGTGATCATGCTCAAGGAGTACTCCCCGGCCGTCTTCCTCTCCTCGGCCGACAACAACATCCTCGGCACCACCATGCTCAGTCTCTGGACGCAGGGCAGGGCCGGATCCGTCGCCGCGCTGGCCACCCTCCAGATCGGCATCACCGCGGTCTTCGTCGCACTCGCTGGACTGCTCATGAAGGGAAAGCACCATGCCTGAGGTGACCGTCAAGAACCTCGCCAAGACCTTCGGCGACAACTCCGTCCTGCGGGACGTCACCTTCACCATCAAGGACGGCGAGTTCTTCACGCTGCTCGGCGCGAGCGGCTGCGGCAAGTCGACGACGCTGAACTGCATAGCGGGGCTGGAGCAGCCGACGGAGGGCTCGATCGCGGTCGGCGGACGGACGTTCGTGGACGCCGGAGCGGGGGTCTTCCTCCCTCCCGAGGAGCGCAATCTCGGCATGGTCTTCCAGTCGTACGCGCTGTGGCCGCACATGACCATCGCGAAGAACCTGGCCCTCCCCCTCAACATCCGCAAGGTCCCCAAGGACAAGCAGAGGACGTTGATCCACGACGCCCTGGACAAGGTGGGCCTCGCCGCGCTCAGCGGCCGCTACCCCCACCAGCTCTCCGGCGGCCAGCAGCAACGCGTCGCGCTGGCTCGGGCGTTGGTCTACTCCCCGACGGTCCTGCTCCTCGACGAGCCCCTGTCCAACCTGGACGCCAAGCTCCGCGAGCAGGCCCGCGCCTGGCTGAAGCGGCTCCAGGAGGAGCTGGGCATCACCACCGTCTACGTCACCCACGACCAGGACGAGGCACTCGCGCTCAGCGACCGGATCGCCGTCATGGAGGGCGGCAACATGATCCAGATCGGCACGCCGCACGAGATCTACGAGAAGCCGGCCGCGCCCGCCGTCGCCGCGTTCGTCGGCCGCTGCAACTTCCTCACCGGCAAGGTCGTGAGCGTCGACGGCACCCGGCACACCGTGCTCCTCGACGCCAGCGGTGAGGTCGTCCGGGTCGACAGCGACCGGCGCGTCCCGACGGGCGACTCCGTCACGGTCGCGGTCCGCCCCGAGCGCCTGGAGGTCGTGGCGTCGACGGACACGCCGGCGGGCGTCAACCGCCTCGACACCCAGGTCATCACCAGCTCCTACGTCGGCTCCCGCTACGAGTACGACGTCCGCCTCGGCGACCAGGTGGTCCAGGTCCTGAGCGCCAACGGCGGCCTGGCGGGCGAGGTGGCCCTGGTCTTCGACCCGGGGCACGCGCTGCTCTACGCGGACAAGGTCGAACTGCCGGAGGACCAGCGGGACTTGCTGACGGTGACGTCGTAGCCGACCCTCCGGGGGGGGAGCCTACGAGTGGTGAGGGTGTCCCAGGCCCGCGTCCCGCGCGAGAGCCGCCGCCTCCGTGCGGGACCGGGCGTGCAGTTTCGCCAGGACGTCGCTGACCCGGTTGCGGATGGTCTTCTCGGACAGGGAGAGGCGGCGGGCGATGGACGCGTTGTCCAGGCCGCGGGAGATCAGGTCGAGGGTCTCGCGCTCGCGGTCGGTGAGGTGAGGAAAGGGGAGGGCGGACCGGGCGGCCGGTGGGGTGGCGAAGTGGGTCAGGACGCGCTGGGCGATCCGCGGGCCGAAGACCGCTTCGCCGCGGGCGACACCGAGCAGGGCGCGGTGGACGTCGGCGCCGTCCGACTCCTTGAGCAGGTAGCCCCGTGCGCCGACGCGCAGGGCGGCGAAGACCGAGTCCTCGTCCTCGTCCATGGTCAGGATGAGCACGGCGATCCCCGGATGGGCCGTGGTGATCCGGGCCGTGGCCTCCAGCCCGTTGACGTTCGGCATACGCAGGTCCATGAGCACGATCCTCGGCCGCAGCCGGTCGGCGGCGGTGACGGCTTCCGCGCCGTCGGACGCCTCACCGACGACCGTCACATCCGGGAGATCGGCGAGGACGGTGGCCATTCCGGCCCGGAAGACGGGATGGTCGTCGACGACGAGGACCGTGACGGGGACGGGGACGGGGGCGGGGGCGGGGGCGGAGTGGCTCACCTCTGCTCCCCCACCGGGAGGCCGGCCCGTACGAGGGTGCCTTCGCCGGGCGCGGTCGTCACGTCGAGGCGGCCTCCGACCTCGGCCGCGCGCTCCCTCATGCTGTGGAGTCCGACACCCGCCCTGTGCTTGGGCGGAATACCGCGCCCGTTGTCGCGGATCGACAGGATCAAGACGGTGTCCTCCATACGGGCGGTCAGTTCGAGGCGGCCGGCGGCGCTGTGCCTGACGGCGTTGGCGACCGCCTCGGCGGCGATGGCGTAGGCGGCGACCTCGACGGCGGCCGGCAGACTGTGGCAGGCGCCGTCGATGCTGCTGTGGCAGGCCGGTGTGTCGTATCCGGCCAGCAGTTCCCGCAGGGCGCCGGGCAACCCGAGCTGGTCGAGGACCGCGGGCCGGAGCCCTTGGACCACGGTGCGCAGATCGGTGACGGTGGAGCGAAGCCTGTCCCGAAGCGTCCTGACGCATTCCGCGAGATGGGGGTCGTCGATGCGCCGGGCGAGGGCGTCGAGCTGGAGGGCGGTGCCCGCCAGGGAGGGGCCGATGCCGTCGTGGAGGTCCGCGCGCAGCCGCCGCCTCTCCTCCTCGCGCACCGACAGGATGCGTGACCGGCTGCGGGCGATGTCCTCGACGAGACCGGCGGCATAGGCGAGTGTTCCGGCGCGGTCCGCGACCTCTTCGACCGCGGCCTGCTCCTTCGCCGTCCAGGGGTCGTTGGCGCTGCGCCGCCCTACGCGCAGTACACCGAGTTCGCGGCCCAGGGCCCGGCAGGGAAAGGACCGCCAGCCCGCGCCGGCCACCGGGCTGCCGGAGGCCGTCGCCACGGCGGGGCTGTCGAAGGCCGTGTAGGGCAGCCGCAGCGCGGACCGCAGGGCGTCGACGAGATGCTGCATGGCTTCCACGGGCTCGCCGGCCGGAGCGACTCGGCGGCCGACGTGGGCGACGACGGCGTACGGATCGTGGCGGTGCCCGAACAGCGTCCGGTCCACGGCCGCCTGGACGGTGCCGCGACCGTTGGCCGCGATCAGCGCGGTGAAGGCGATCAGGCAGGTCCCCGTCAGGGACCCGGGCGCGATCAGTCGCGCACCGGCGACGACCCCGGCGTACACCCCCAGGACGAGCGCGCTGAGGAGGGTGAAGACGATGGCGCGGCCGAGGACGAGCTCCACGTCGAACAGTCCGTGCCGCAGCATGGCGACCGCCACGCTCGCGGGCGGGCCGAGCAGCCCGACCAGCATGACGAGGTCTCCGACCAGAGCCGGTTGCTCGACATCGTCCAGGAGGAGGGAGAAGAAGGAGAACACCATCAGCAGCCCGCCCAGCATCAGCCACTGCAGTTGGGCCCGTTCGGCGCCGGTCGCCGCTCGGGTACGCAGGACGAGGAGAACGGCGGCCGCGAGGGTACCGCCGAGCATGGTGGCCGCGGCGCAGGTGAACATCACGACGTGGAGCCACTCCCAGCCCGCGATCCCGAGAGGATTGGGGACACCGGGGACGGGGTCGGTGCCACTGGGCCGGAGCATCGTGGCCAGCGTCCCGATCCCGGCGACCGTGACGACGGCCCAGGCGCACGCCCGTCGCGGCGCCGTTTCCAGGCGGCCGTACGGGAAGAGCAAGGGCACCAGGGGTGTGGCGAACCAGTAGCCGACGAAGCCCCAGCAGCCGACCCAGGCCCCCACCTCCCAGCCGGGAAGGGGATCGGCGGCGACCAGACGGCTGTAACCGGCGTAGTAGGCCAGCAGGTGGTACGGCCCGATCATCGCGGGCAGCAGCATCAGCCAGCAGACGGGATTTCGCGGCCGGCCCCTGGCGACGACGGCGCCCACCAGCGGCCAGACCGTGCCGAGCACGAGGTCGGACCAGTACAGGGGTGTGACGGCGATCCGTTCAGCCAGCCAGCCGTGCACAGGCACTGTCGCCACGCAGCCCGCCGTGCCCAGCCCGCGATGCCGTACGCGGTGTGACGCAGTACCCGGTCCCTTCGACTCACACCCACATGTTCCCGTAATGAGGGCCTTTACCGGGCGTGATCCGGCAAACCGTCCCGGTCGTACGGGACCCGGGTCCCTGGGCGGCGGGACCCGTCCCCCGCGACAGTCGGATCGGTAACGGACCGGCCCACACAGGGAGTTGACGCGTATGACCACCATCGATCCGGATGCCCGCCCGGGGCGCATGGCGCGAGAGGACGGCAACGGGAGGGCCAAGTGGCCCCTGTACGGGGTCGGAGCGGGCCTGCTCGGAGGAGTCGCCACGGTCCTGGCGGACGTCCGGGCCGGCACGGTCGAACGGACCCCCGTCGAGGCCTCGGTCCTGGACGACGTGAGCCGCTCCGTGGCGCATCTCGGGCTCGTCGCCGGGTTCCTGACGGTCTCCCTGCTCCTCGTACTGGCGGCGGCCTGGCGGCGTCAGGTCGAGCCGCGGGTGCCTTCCAGCACCGCCGCGTACGTGGTCAGCGGCGCCCTGACGGCCTCGGCCGCGGGACTGACCTACGGCTACGGCTGGAAGGGCGCCCTGGCGATCTATCTGCCGGACGGTCTGAACGAGCGGTCCTTCGGCGACGACGGGCTGTTCGTCTACTTCATGCTCAACGACTTCGGCGGGTACATCGGCTGGCTCGGTGTCGTGGTCGCGGCCGGTGCGGTGGCCTGGATGGCGTTGCGCGAACGCACGATCTCACGGTGGATCGGCTGGTTCAGCGTCGTGCCCGTACTGGCGGTCGTCCTGTTCGCGGGCATCACCGGCCTTCCCGGCTTCCAGGGCGTCGTCGGCCCCGTATGGATGCTGGTCACCTTCCTCGGACTGGCATGGGGGCGCAGCGCGATCGTCCGCTGACACGACCCCGTACGACCTCGTACTTCAGGAGACCTTCATGCTGCCCCTCTCCCTTGCCGCCCGCCGCGGCGCCGTGTGTGCGGCGCTTCTCATAGCCGCGCTGCTGACCACGAGCGCCTGCGGGCCGGACTCCTCGCCGAACGACTCCGGAGACACTTCGACCTACGACTACACGGAGGAACCGACGGACGAGCCCACGGAGGAACCGACAGAGGATCCGACAGAGGGGTTCACGGAGGAACCGACGGAGGAACCGACCGATGAACCTACGGAGGAACCGACCGAAGAGCCGACCGAAGAGCCCACTGAGGATCCCACTGAGGAACCCACGGAGCTCATCGAGCCGGTCGAGGCGTCGGTGCCCGAGAGCGTCGTCGGTGTCTGGTGCGGCGGCAGCAACGCCGAAGGGCACTGGACGTATGAGTTCGCCAGTACCGGTGAGTTCATGGCGAGCAGGGGCAGCGCGGGGTTCTCGGGTGTTGTCGTCAGCGACGCCCAGACCATGACCTTCCACGTGCCGGGGGAGTCACCTTTCGTATCGTCCTGGGAAGTGGTTCAGGACCCCGTCCTGGGACCTCTCCTCTTCCTCGACGGCTACAGCTACCTGCCCGGGAGCTGTAACTCCTAGCCGCCTGACCAGCGACAGCCAGCGGGGCAGGTCGATCTCGGCCAGGATCGTCTTGCCGGGCGGTCTGCGGTCCTGGACCTCCCAGCGGTCGGCCAGCGCGTCGACGAGGACCATGCCGCGCCCGTCCTCGTCCAGGGGGCGGGCCTGTCGTACGGCGCCTGGGCCGGGCGGTAGGCGTTCGGCTCGGGTGTCGGTGATCTCGATGCGGAGGGAGCCGGTGGGCAGCGAGAGGCGCAGTTCGAAGTCCCGGCCCGGGACGCGGCCGTGCGTCACCGCGTTGGCGGCCAGCTCCGCCACGACCACCGCCGCCCGCTCCGACTCCTCCGAGCCGTAGCGGATGCCCCAGGCGTGCAGCTGTTTCAGAGCCTGGTGTCTCGCCAGGCGGGCCCCCAGCGGGGTCGAGCTGAAGCGTCGCGTGAACGTCGGGGCCGTGAGCGTGTGTCGCGCGGCGGGCGGTGCGGTCATGTCGCCAATGTGGCCTGCGGAAAGGCCCGTTCGCCAGCACCGCGCCGCGTACGCTGCGTGAGCGTACGCGGTGACGCACTGGACGGTACTGGTGACGTGGCGTAACCATGGGCGTTGAACGGTGTGGTTCGGTGGGCGGGTGCGCGGGAGGTGGCCGGTGGTGGCCGACAGCGGCGGCGTGGTGGGGATCGGCGGGGGCGGCGAGCCGGAGTCGTCCGACAGTCTGCGGACGTTCGGCGCGATGGTCCAGGCGTTGCGCGAGCACGCGGGGCTGAGCCGGGAGGAGTTGGCCGAGGCCATCGGCTACTCCAAGCACATGGTGGCGTCGGTGGAGCTGGGGCGGCGGATGCCGGACGCGGCGTTCGTGGAGGGGGTGGATCGGGCGCTGGGCAACACAGGTGCGCTGATCCGGGCGGCTCAGCATCTGGGGCGTCAGCCGGGGTTGGCGGCTTGGTTCAGGAAGTGGGCGGGGCTGGAGGCCACGGCGATCACCCTGTACACGTATGAGTGCCGGCTGGTGCCGGGCCTGTTGCAGACGGAGGCGTACGCGAGGGCGCTGTTCAGCGATCGGCTGCCGCTGCTGGACGACGCCCAGATCGAGGAGCACTGGGCCGCTCGGGCCGAGCGCCAACGCCTGTTGCGGGAGCGGCCCAACACGGCGTTCAGCTTCATCCTGGAGGAGCAGCTGTTCCTTCGGCACACGGGCGGCGCGGGAGTCACGCGTGAACTCCTCGATCACTTGCTGGAGATCGTCCAGTTGCGCAACGTCGAAATCCAGATCATGCCTCTGGTGCAGGAGTCGCATGCCGGGCTGGCGGGGCCCATCCAGCTGCTCGAAACCCCGGAAAACCGCTGGTTCGCCTACTGCGAGGGACAGCGCGGTGGCCTGCTCGTTTCCGACGCGAAAGAGATCAGCGTCCTCCAGAGCCGATATGCCAGGATGCGTTCACAGGCTTTCACCATCCCGGACTCTGTGAGCCTGTTGCAGCGGATGCGAGGGGATCTATGAGCGCCGACGACCTGGCTTGGTTCAAGTCCAGCTACAGCAGCAGCGGGGACGGCGACTGTGTCGAAGTAGCCGCCGCCCCCACTGCCATCCACGTCCGCGATTCGAAGAACGCGGACGGGCCTCAGCTCATCCTCTCCTCCGACGCCTGGGCCGACTTCATCCCGTACGCCTCCCGAGGCTGATCCCCCGGCGGCGCATCCACCACACCAGCCCGCCTCCCACAGCGGCCAGCGCTGCCGCGAGCGCGGTGAAGAGGCCCACCGGGGTGTTCGAGCCGGTGTCCGCGAGGTCACCGCCCGGCGGCTTCGGCTGGTCGCCGGGGGCGCCCGGGGTCGGGTCCTGGGACGGCGTCGGGTCCGGCTTGCCCGGGTCGTCGGTGGGATCGTCGGTCGGTGTCGGGTCGGGGTCCTGCGTCGGCGGCGGCTTCGGCGTGTCACCGCCGCCGGAGTCGGTCACCTTGCCGCCGCCGAAGTAGAGCGTGTCGGTGTCGCGGTACGACGTGTCGTCGGACTTGCGGGAGTTGACGGTCGTGTTGTCGAGGTCCCGGTTCTCGACGTTGAACTGCGTGCGGGTGATGTTCCGCTTGGGCTGCTTGGAGAAGTCCACACCGCCGACGATGTAGACCCGTACGCCCTGCGCGGTGTCCACGTCGTACGTGAACTCGCCCTCGGTGTAGATCTTCCGGTACTTGCGGAACAGCTCGTCCTTGTCCCAGTTCTGGTTCGGCGCGCGCAGCGGCCACGCCTTGACGTCGTCGCTGTTGATGATCGACCGGAAGTCGGTCGGGTTCTTCGCGTCCTGCTGGCGGATGTACTCGGCGGCGACCCGCGAGGTGTAGACGCGGCGCAGGTCGGCGTACTGCGGGGCCGTGTTGATCTGCTTCTCGACCTCGGGGACGATCATCGAGTCGATGACCGCCTGGGCGGCCGCGATCTCGGCGTCGTTCGGGTCGCAGATCGGCTCGCCCGGACCCTCGGTGACGGTCTCCTGCGCGGTCGACTTCAGGGCCAGCGGGGCGTCGAGGATGTAGATGCCGCCGTCCTGCTCGCGCACCTGCGCGGGCTTGGGCTCGATCCAGTTCCGCAGGCCCGGCATGCACGGGTTGCCGTTCTGCTTGGGCAGGGCCGCCCAGTACCGCCTGCCGAGGTCGGTCTTGGGGTCCATCGCCTTGTAGAAGTCGTGCTTCATCTGGAGGTCGGCTTCGAGCAGGATGCGCCCGGCGTCGGTGGAGGCGAACTTGGAGTCCATGACGCGGTCGGGCTCGTCCGGGTTGAGGTTGACCCAGAACTTGTCCGGCGTCAGCGCGAGCCAGGTGAACATCGCGTCGGAGGCGAGCTGCATCTTCGCCTCGCCGCCCCAGCCGGGGTTGGTGTCCGGGTCGGGCATCTGATCGGCGCGCATGCTGTACTGCATGCCCTTGCCCTTGCCGAGGCCGCCGACGTAGCGCAGTTCGAGGCTGGTGAAGTCGATGCCGCCGGGGCCGCCCCTGGGCAGGGTGCCGCGGGTGTCGAGGCGGCGGGCCTCGGCCTGGATCTGCTTGGCCTCCGCGGGTGTGCGACCGGAGTCCAGGGCCCGCTGGTTGGCCGGGCCCCGGGTACCGCAACTGTTGGCGGCGGCCAGGGGCTGCGCTCCGCCGGTCTGGCAGCCGGGGGCGAACCAGCGCTGGTGGTCCGAGTAGCCCTTGATGGGGGTGGTCCTGCCGACCGGGTTGTAGATGCGCTGGTTGCCGCGTACCTGGTTGGCCTTGCCGCGCTCTCGTTCGAGTTCGCGGTTGAAGTCGTCGATCAGCTTCTGCTGGCCGGTGGTGAACTTCTTCGCGCCGGTGAAGCGGAAGGTGTGGTCCGTCAGGGAGCGGGCGACGACCCGGTCCTTGGCGAGCTGGTCGGCCCTCGGCTTGGAGTTCGACTTGAACTCGTTGAATTCCTTGGTGCGCTTGTTGTAGGAGTCGTAGCGGCGTTCGCCGACCTTGTTGCCCTCGGCGTCGAAGAGTTCGACGTAGACCTCACACAGCCAGTCGGGGCCGACGAGCTTGTAGTCCCGTACGAGCTGACGCTCGAACCCGGCACCCTTGTTCACGTTGGTCTGGTTGCGGATGTAGACCTTGTCGAACCACGTTTTGAAGGGTCTCTTCTTACCGGTGTTCAGCCAGCGGGCGTAGATCTCCATGGCCCGGTCGGCGGGCTTGCCGGAGGCGTCGGCGATCTTCCGCCAGGCATTGACGTTCTTCTCCGTGTCCCCCGGGACCTGGGAGAGGGCCTTCTTCTCCTCGGCCGCCGTGGGGGCCTGAAGCCCGTCGTACGCCAGACCGGGCAGGTCGAACTCGTAGTTCTTCGGAAGGTCGTCGGCCTTGTGGAAGTTGCCGAGCGGGCTGTTGGGGAACCCGGAGTTCGCCGGCGTCCTGGTGGCGGCCGGCAGACCGTTGCGGACGTCGCAGCGGCGGTCGCGCTTGTCGAAGCCGGGCTTGAGTCTGGCCGACACCGCCGGACCGGCGGAGGCGGTGTCGACGGGCATGCCGGGCAGGCCGGTCAGGGTGACGGCGGCCGCCAGGCCCGCGGCGGCCGTGAGGCGTGCTGTGAGCCGCCACCGCGTGGGTATGTGGAGCGCTCGATTGAAGATGACGTCTTCCCTCGTTGTGGGGGGCACTGAGGGGGTGTGGGTGGCGCGTGAGGCCCCCGTGACGTGTACGCGCCGGGGCTCACCATAGGACCCGAAGTCGTCGTAATCAGGGGATTGTTGGCGTTGACGGCGTTGGTGATGTTGTCAGCGGAGCATCAATTGTGAGCGAAGAGTGGGCAGTTGACTGCCGCGGACGGTGCCGTCCGGCAAGGGGTACCTCGTCAGAGGCGTCCGCCCGGTGCGCCGAGCGGCTACACCGGGCACCACAGACACCACACAGAACTCTTACAGGACCGGACCCCTGCGGGACCCCGCCGCTAGCCGCCGACGAAGTACAGCTCTTCCATCCGGGACGTGGCGAACTCGCTGTGCCGTACGCGAAAGGCCGTGGTTTCCAGGTGCTTCTTGCCCCAGGGGTCGGCCTTGCCCAGGGCCAGAGCGGCGAAGCCGGACCATTCGATGTCGGCCGGGTCCTCCTCGTCCAGGCCGAGATCCTCCAGCGTCTCGGCGGGGACACCGAGGGCGGCGGCGATCACAGCCGGGTCGCCCGTCACCTCGAACGGGTCGTCCCCGGGCCAGCCGGTGGCGTGGAACATGGCCCCGTCCGGCAGCCAGACGAGGTCCTCGGTGTGGTCCGCACCGCCGTGGAAATGGACGCGGCCGACGATACGGGCGTCGGGATAGCGCTCACGCAGGACGCGGGCCTCGCTCAGGACGGGGGTGTCGTTGCCGTTGTCGGCCAGCGCCGGGCCGCTGAAGCCGAGGACAGGGCCCCATGCGGCGGCGTGCACGATGTCCAGGTCGGACCGTGTGTCCGTATAGGGCGGCACGTCGAGGACGGACCGGGGGCCGAGGTCCTCCAGGATCTCGTCGACGGTGCCCAGGGACGCGGCGAACTCGGCAGCGCGGGCCGGGTCGTTGGCGGGGAGCGCGCCCGCGTCGACGTCGAACGGCGGGAGGAGGACGGTGAGGTTGCAGTGACCCATGGATCCGCGCACCACGCGGTCGGGCGGGAGGGTCCAGAAGCTGTCGTCGGTCATGCGGGCCACCGTAGAGGGTGCAACGGGGCTGCTTCGGGGGCGATGTGCCAGGATGCGGTGAATGAGCACCGACAAGCTCACCGAGTGGACCGACGAGCTGACCCAGGGGTGACCCGGCATGATCGGAACCGTGTTCCGGAGCGATGACGTGCCCACGGAGCACCGGTTCGACTACTGGGCGGAGTTGATGCACCGGGCGATCGCACCCAGTCATATGAGCTGCGAGTTCGCCGACGACTTCTGGGCGCGGCAGCGGCTGTTGGAGCTGGGGCCGGTGCTGGCGTGGCCGACGGCGCATCTGGTGACCGGGTTCCGGCGTACGGAGAAGCTGGTGCGGCAGTCCGACCCGGAGATGTACCACCTGTCGTTGGTGCTCGGCGGCGGGCTGGGGTTCGAGCATGTGGGGCGGGCCGAGGCGTACGGCCCGAGCGACCTGTGGGTGAGCGACACGTCACGCCCGTACGAAGTGCACGTGCCGGCCGGTCTGGGCCGTCAGGTGATCTGGGGCGTCGGCGTGGACTTCCCCAAGGCGCTGCTGCCGCTGCCTCCCGCCCGGGTCCGTCAGCTGCTGGGGCGGCGTCTGTCGGCGCGGGACGGGGTGGGGGCTCTGCTGACGGGTTTCCTCACGGGCCTGGAGCAGCAGGCGGACGCGCTCCAGCCGTCCGACGCGCCTCGGCTGGGTACCGTCCTGATCGACCTGCTGTCGGCCTGGTTCGCCCATGTGCTGGAGGTGGAGGACGCGTTGCCTGCGGAGACGCGGGAGCGGGCGCTGACGACGCGGATACGGGCGTTCATCCGGCAGAACCTGCACGACCCGGAGCTGACGCCGCGAGTGGTAGCCGCCGCGCACCACATCTCGCTGAGCTATCTGCACCGGCTGTTCCAGGAGGACACCCCCGGCGAGACCGTTGCGGCCTGGATCCGCGCCCAACGCCTCGAAGGCGCCCGCCGCGACCTGGCGAACTCCGCGCTCACCACCACCCCCGTCCACACCATCGCCACCCGCTGGGGCCTGCCCCGCGCCTCCGACTTCACGCGGGCGTTCCGGGGGGCGTACGGGGTGTCTCCGACGGAGTACCGGGCGCGGGCGGCGGCCGCGCGGGAGACGGGGTAGACCGGTCGGCAACGCACTCGTGGACGCACGGGTAATGACGCCGACGGAGCGGCCGTGATCCAGTCGGACTTTGACCGTCATCGGCGAGGAGCCCATGCTCACGTCTCATTTCTCCCGTACCGAGTGGTGGATCGCCGCCGCTGTGGCCGGCGTCGCCATGGCCGTGGCGCTGGCGTCGTTGATCCCCGCGTGGAAGGACAGATGGAAGGCGGCCCTGCCCGTCCTGGGGGCAGCCGTCTTCGTGGGGCTGAGCACTCCTTTTGAGGAAGCCGACGGGGATCCCACAGCCCTGATGCTGTTCACCGCCCTCGCGCTCGGGCTCGCGCTCATGCGGGTCGTCTTCGCCGGTTACATCGGACGCCAACAGGAGCTGGCCCGTTCGGGCGGGACGTGGGAGAGACTGACCACCAGGCAGGCCGTGGTCTTCTTCCTCGCCTTCACCACGGTCGTGGCACTCATGGCCGGCTTTCTGTAGGAGGCGTGGATCGTGGTGACTCTCTGGATCGCCGCCGCCGTGGCCGGCGTCGCCCTGGCGGTGGCGTTCGCGTCCCTGTTCCCCAATACGCGGAGGGGCAAGTGGGAGGCGGTCCTGCTCGTACTGGCCGCCGCGGCATTCGCGGCCCTGCGGGCCCTGCCCGAGGGGCCCGAGAACGAGAACGGGGACCCCCGCACCGCCCTGCTGGTCTTCATCGGCGCAGCAATCTACTTCGCCCTCATGCGCGTCAGCTTCATCGGATGGTTCAGACGCCAGGAGGAACTGGTCCGACTGGGTCGCCCCGTCGAGAAGCTGAAGGCCAGGCACTACACGGTCATGGTCCTCGGCGTCGTGGTGACCATCGCCGTCATGATCCCCCTCTGGTAGGCCCTCGTGACCTCCCCTTTGAACGGCAACTCGTTCTCGTAGAAGTCTTGCGAGACTGGGTCTGTGAGTGATCACACCTACGGGCCCGGCGAGGGCCCGACCAAGTCCGCCTCGATCTCCTTGCACGAGGGCACCATCGAAGCTCTCCGCTCCCGCGTCGGCGAGCGCGGCATGTCCGCCTACGTGGAGGCCGCGGTCCAGCGGCAGATCGAGCGGGACCAGCTCGACGAACTCATCGCCGCGAACGAGGAGATGCACGGCCCCCTCACCCAGGAGGAGATCGACGCGGCCGAGCGCGAGATGTCTGGCGAAGGCCGGGGCGACCGGACGGTGGTGTGAACGGCACCTGGGTTCTCGGCAGTGAGGCTTGTCCCTGTATCTGTGGGCCGACCGGACGAGGACCGCACGGGCTCGCCGCCGCCCGTGAGCGGGACGCCAGAGAGGCCGTCACGCGGATGAAGGACAGCGGCAGGACTGGCGGGCACAAGTACGCCCTGGACGCGATCGTCGCCGCCACCGCCCGCGCGGCACAGCCCGCCGTGCCCGTCCTGACCTCCGACGACCTCGACGATCTCAAGCCGCTCTGCGGCAAGCAGGTCGAGGTCCGGCAGGTCTGACCCGGGCATCGGGCCTCCCCCCGCTCCCGGGGGCCGGTCAGCGTCTCAGGTCCATGACCCCCACTCCGAGGCCGTCGTACACACCCGGTTCCACCGTGGCGACCAACGCCCCTGTCGGAAGTGTCTGGTTGGGCCTCGCGGCGTGGACGGCGGCCGAGGTGTCCTGGGCGATCCCCGCTCGCCCCAGCTCGGCAACCGTCACGGCCATGGCGTAGTCGTCGTCGATCATGGACAACACGTCCACCAGGACACCCACGTGGTCGACCATGCCCGCGCGACGGCGCTCGGCTTCCAGGAGGCACAGGACGGGCACCCACAGGCGAACGTCATCACTCGCCGCCGCGGCGTGGACGAGGCCGGAGACCTGCTTGTCGCCCCCCAGTGCCACGAGGGTGGGCGCGTCAAGAACGTAATGCTCGGTCTGGCTCAACGAGACGACTCCACCTGCGCGAGGGCGGCCCTGTGGGCAGCCGTGGCCTCCCGCATCTTGCGGCGCATCTCGGCGGACTCCTCGTCGGACACGTCGTGTCCGAAGCGTTCGGCGAGCACGGCCCGCGTGCGATCGGCACGTTCCTTGATCTGCTCGGGAGTCAGTGTCGACGCGGCTATGTCCTGCATGAGAGCACGAAGGCTCGTCCCCCGGGCCTCGGCCACGGCGGCGAGCTGGTCACGGACTTCGGCGGGCACGCGGATCATGACGTCGGACATGCGGCGAGTATACGTGACGTATACGCCCGGCGGCCGACAGCGGCTCGGGGGTTGAGGAATCCGTGTCAGAGCGTGCGCCAAGCAGCCCGGTACGGGTCGACCTCCGGGGCGCCGTCTCGTACTGAATTGGAGCGGTACCGCTTCCTGGATGACTCGGATGTGCAGAAGGTGCAGGCAAAGCGGCGTTCGCACAACCGGCTCGCGTTCGCGGCCCAGTTGACAAGTGTGCGGCACCTGGGCCGGTTCATGCCGGACCCGTGCTGCCGCCCGGGGGGGGGACGACGCCGGTCCGGCGAGGAGATCACCGGGCATGACCTGAAGGTCACGGGCATCATCGGAGAACCGCGGGCGTACCGCATGGCCTGGGCCATGAGGTACGCCCCCACGTTCCGTCGCCCGCCCTTCGCTACTGGCCAAAGGCGGGGCCGGCCTCTGCCATGTCGAAATAGTCGCGCCATTCAGTGATGAGGCCGTCGTTGACCTCGAAGACGCCCATGACCCTGATCACGATCACGCGTTCCCCTGATTGCAGGGTGTCGACGCGCTCGTTCATGACCACGTTGCCGGAGGCGACCTGGTGCTTGACGTCCCAGTGGATGCGGTCGAACTGCTTGAAGCCGTCCACGCAGGCGTCGCGGATGCCAGCGCGGCCGAGGATGGGCTCCACGGGGATGTTGTGGTAGCAGGCGTCTTCGGCGAAGTGTCTGCTGACGGCGTCAGGATCGCGGCTGGGGTCGTTCCAGCTGTCGGCGAGGGAACGTACGACTTCGTCAGGACTCATCATCGCGGGGCTCGCTTTCACGGTAAGGGTGATCGGGTCTCCGGCCGGGTCTCCGCAGCGCGTTCGGTGCGAGCTCCACGATACAGAAAGTTGAACTGCGTGCAAATATGCACGGCGTCCAGGTCTGTATGATCGATCCGGGAGGATGAGCCATGAGCCTGCGTGAACGGAAGAAGCTGGCAGCCTGGCGCGCCATCCAGAGCGCCGCACTGCGGCTTTTCGAGGAGCGCGGGTTCGAGGCCGTCAGCGTGGAGGAGATCGCCGCCGCCGCGGACGTCTCCCGCAGCACCTTCTTCAATTACTTCGCCAGCAAGGAAGCCGTCGTCTTCGACCAGGACCCCGAGCAGCGGGAGCAGTGGCGCGCGATCATGGCCGCCCGGCCGGACGAAGAGCCCTTGTGGGACTCACTGACGGCGATCCTGGTCGGATTCAACGAACTCCTCAGCGACCGCGTCCCACTGCAACGGCGACTGAAGGACCGCTCCCCCGCCCTCGCGCAGTCGAGTTGGGACGTTGTGGGTGAGCAGTTCCTCGCCGACGTGCGCGAATGGACGGCGTCGCGCGCCTCCGAAGGCGACACCATGACGGCGACTCTCAAGCTCAACCTGGCATTCGCCGCGCAGAGCACCGCTTACGAGACGTGGGGTGCGGACGAGCCCTTCGAGGACTACCTACGACGGTTGAAGTACTGCCTGCACGCGGCGGCCCCCATGGGACCGCCAGAGCCGACATCCGGCTCCTGACCCTCCGGCAAGGACAGGTCAGCCCCTGGGCGACCCGCGCCGCCGCCCGGCAGGCCCTCCGGTGTGGCGCCGAAGTACCCCGGGGAACCAGCGACAGCTGATCAGGGGAGCCCCCCAGTACCGAGGCCGTACTCGGGCATGGCGATCGACCCTGGTGATGAGTTTTCGCGCCCGCCCCCGTCATATCTGCGTCGGGACACGATGAGACGGAAGGATGACGTGATGGGTGCGGACACGCGGCTGGAGGAGATGGGCGTGAGCGGTCTGGGTGAGGTCGACGAGCCGGCCTTCTCGGAACTCGCGGAGCGGCACCGGCGGGAGCTGCACGTGCACTGCTACCGGATGCTCGGGTCGTTCGAGGACGCCGAGGACACCGTGCAGGAGACGTTCATGCGTGCCTGGCGGCGGCGGGAGACCTTCGAGGGACGGTCGACGTTCCGGGCCTGGTTGTACCGGATCGCCACCAACGTCTGCCTGGATCTGCTCGCCAAGCGCCGCCCGGAGCCTGCAACCGGCGGTGAGGTGCTGTGGCTGCAGCCCTACCCGGACCGGCTGCTCGACGAGGTGCCCGCGGGCGACGCGGACGAGCCGGAGGCCGTCGCCGTCGCGCGGGAGACGATCGAGCTGGCCTACCTGGTCGCGGTCCAGCACCTCGCGCCGCGCCCGCGGGCCGTGTTGATCCTGCGGGATGTGCTCGGCTGGCCGGCGAAGGACGTTGCGGAGATCCTGGGGGACTCCGTCAACTCCGTGAACAGCGCCCTGCAGCGGGCCCGTGCCGGCATGCGGGAGCACCTGCCCGCCGAGCGGCAGGACTGGACCGGCGGCGAGGAGGATGCCGGGACGCGTGAGCTGGTGCGCCGCTACACCGAGGCCAGCGTGGCCACGGACGTCAAGGCGCTCGCCTCGATGCTGCGCGACGACGTCCGTTTCTCGATGCCGCCCACGCCGGGGCTGTATGTCGGCCGCGACACGGTGGTGAACTACATGGTCGACAGCGGCTTCGAAGGCATGAAGGGCCTGCGCGCCGTCCAGACCACCGTGAACCGGCAGCCCGCCCTCGCCTTCTACCTCTGGCAGCAGCAGGAGGGCGCGTACCTGCCGCTGACGATCGACGTCCTGCGCATCACCGGCGGGGCGATCACCGAGATCGTCACGTTCCACGACGACCGGTTCCCGCAGCTCGGACTGCCGGAGCACCTGCCGGCCGACGGCACGGAGTAGTCCCGGTGCGCACGCTCGCGCTGCGCGGCGGCGCGCGTGTCGCCGTGATCGCGGCGGAGTGGCACGACGTGTTCTGCCTCGTCACCCGTGGCCGGGTGCAGCTGGAGCTGCGCGAGGGCGAGCCGGGTCCGGTCCTCGAACGCGATGCCGGGTTCTGGCTCCGCGGCACCGGCGTCCGCGCCCTGCGGAACCCGGGCCGCCGCACGGCGAGGGTACGCGTCATCACTCCGCCCAGGAGCCATGGCCCTCGTCGGCGGCGGTCGGCGGTCGGCGGTGAGCCGGGCGTCGGCCTCTCGCCCGGCTCACCGCCGGAGCACTACGCCGCGTGCTCCACGAAGCGTCGGGCCGTCTGCGTGAGCAGTTCGTGGCCGTCGCCCGCCCACAGGTCGTCGTTGAAGAGTTCGACCTCGATGGGGCCCGTGTAGCCCGCCGCCTCGACGTAGGACTTCCACTCGCGCATGTCGATCGCGCCGTCGCCGATCTGGCCCCGGCCCGTCAGCACGCCCTGGGGCAACGGGGTGATCCAGTCGGCGAGTTGGAAGGTGTGGATGCGGCCGGAGGCACCCGCGCGGGCGATCGCCGCCGGAGCCGTGTCGTCCCACCAGATGTGGTACGTGTCCACGGTCACGCCCACCTGCTCCGCCGGGAAGCGTTCCGCGATGTCCAGTGCCTGCGACAGCGTCGACACCACGCAGCGGTCGGAGGCGAACATCGGGTGCAGGGGCTCGATCGCGAGACGGACGCCGTTCGACGCCGCGTACGGGCCCAGCTCCGCCAGCGCGTCCGCGATGCGCTCCCGCGCCCCGTGCAGGTCCTTCGAACCCGCCGGGAGACCCCCCGAGACCAGCACCAGCGTGTCCGTGCCGAGCGTCGCCGCCTCGTCGATCGCCTTGCGGTTGTCGGCCAGGGCCGCCGCCCGCTCGGCCGGGTCGATCGCCGTGAAGAAGCCGCCCCGGCAGAGGGTGGTGACCGCGAGGCCCGCCTCGCGGACCAGCTTGGCCGTCGCGTCCAGGCCGTACTCGGCCACCGGCTCGCGCCACAGGCCCACGCCCGTGATGCCCAACTCCACGCAGCCGTCGACCAGTTCGGGCATCGACAGCTGCTTCACCGTCATCTGGTTGATGCTGAAGCGCTCAAGTCCGCCGCCGGTGCTCACTGGGCCACTCCGTACAGGGAGAGCAGGTTCTTCATCCGGGTCTCCGCCAGCGCCGGGTCCGGGAACAGGCCCAGGCCGTCGGCGAGTTCGTAGGCACGGGCGAAGTGCGGGAGGGAGCGGGCCGACTGCAGGCCGCCGACCATCGTGAAGTGCTCCTGGTGGCCCGCCAGCCACGCCAGGAAGACCACGCCCGTCTTGTAGAAGCGGGTCGGGGTCTGGAAGAGGTGGCGGGACAGCTCGACGGTCGGGTCCAGGAGCTCCCGGAAGCCCTTCACGTCACCCGTGTCCAGGACGCGCACCGCCTGGGCCGCCAGCGGGCCCAGCGGGTCGAAGATGCCGAGCAGCGCGTGGCTGAAGCCCTTCTCGTCGCCCGCGATCAGCTCGGGGTAGTTGAAGTCGTCGCCGGTGTAGCAGCGGACGCCCTGCGGGAGCCGGCGGCGGATGTCGATCTCGCGCTGGGCGTCCAGCAGGGAGACCTTGATGCCGTCGACCTTGTCGGGGTGGGCGGCGATCACGGCGAGGAAGGTCTCCGTGGCCGTGTCCAGGTCCGACGAGCCCCAGTAGCCCTCCAGCGCCGGGTCGAACATGGGGCCGAGCCAGTGCAGGACGACCGGCTCGGCGGCCTGGCGGAGCAGGTGGCCGTAGACCTCCAGGTAGTCCTCGGGACCCGAGGCCGCCGCCGCCAGCGCGCGCGAGGCCATCAGGATCGCCTGGGCGCCCGACTCCTCGACGAGCGCCAGCTGCTCCTCGTACGCCTTGCGGATGTCCGGCAGGGAGGCGGGGCCCGTGAGCTGGTCGGTGCCCACGCCGCAGGCGATCCGGCCACCGACCGACTTCGCCTCGGCGGCGCTGCGGCGGATCAGCTCCGCCGCGCCCGCCCAGTCGAGGCCCATGCCGCGCTGCGCGGTGTCCATCGCCTCGGCGACGCCCAGGCCGTGCGACCACAGGTGGCGGCGGAAGGCGAGGGTGGCGTCCCAGTCGACGGCGGCGGGCGAGTCCGGGGACACGTCCGCGAACGGGTCCGCGACGACGTGCGCCGCCGAGAAGACCGTACGGGAGGTGAGGGGGGTGCCCGGGGACACCGCCAGGGGTTCGGTACGGGGGGTGTAGGTCTTGAACCGGCCGTTCCCGTCCGGGAGTTGGATCGTCACAGCTGGATCTCCGGTACGTCGAGACGGACGCCCTCGGCGGAGGACTTCAGGCCCAGTTCGGCGAGCTGGACGCCGCGGGCGCCGGCCAGCAGGTCCCAGTGGTAGGGCGCGTCGGCGTAGACGTGCTTGAAGAACAGCTCCCACTGCGCCTTGAAGCCGTTGTCGAACTCGGCGTTGTCGGGCACCTCCTGCCACTGGTCGCGGAAGGAGTAGGTGGCGGGGATGTCGGGGTTCCACACCGGCTTGGGGGTGGCGGAGCGGTGCTGGACCCGACAGTTGCGCAGGCCGGCGACCGCCGAACCCTCCGTGCCGTCGACCTGGAACTCCACCAGCTCGTCGCGGTTGACGCGCACGGCCCAGGAGGAGTTGATCTGGGCGATCGCGCCGCCGTCCAGCTCGAAGATGCCGTACGCGGCGTCGTCGGCGGTGGCGTCGTAGGGCTTGTCCTGCTCGTCCCAGCGCTGCGGGATGTGCGTGGCGGTGAGCGCCTGGACGGACTTCACGCGGCCGAACAGCTCGTGCAGGACGTACTCCCAGTGCGGGAACATGTCGACGACGATGCCGCCGCCGTCCTCCGCGCGGTAGTTCCAGGAGGGGCGCTGGGCCTCCTGCCAGTCGCCCTCGAAGACCCAGTAGCCGAACTCGCCCCGGATGGAGAGGATGCGGCCGAAGAAGCCGCCGTCGATGAGGCGCTTGAGCTTCAGCAGGCCCGGCAGGAACAGCTTGTCCTGGACGACGCCGTGCTTGATGCCGGCGGCGTTCGCGAGCCGGGCCAGCTCCAGGGCGCCGTCGAGGCCGGTGGCGGTCGGCTTCTCGGTGTAGATGTGCTTGCCGGCGGCGATCGCCTTCTTGATCGCCTCCTCACGGGCCGAGGTGACCTGGGCGTCGAAGTAGATCTCGACGGTCGGGTCGGCGAGGACCGCGTCGACGTCGGTGGAGACGTTCGCCGGGTCGAGGCCGTGCTGCTCGGCGAGCGCCTTCAGCGCGTGCTCGCGGCGGCCGACGAGGATCGGCTCCGGCCAGAGCACGGTGCCGTCGCCCAGGTCGAGACCGCCCTGCTCGCGGATGGCGAGGATCGAGCGGACGAGGTGCTGGCGGTAGCCCATGCGTCCCGTCACGCCGTTCATGGCGATCCGTACGGTTCTGCGTGTCACGGCCGGTCCTTTCGTTGGTGTGCGTTCGTTTGTGCGTACGCGTCGGGCGCCGCGTACGCCCGACGAAAGGGTGAGCGTCACAGCAAGCGCTTTCTATCCAATGAGAAGCTAGCCTCTGAGCAGCGGTCTGGACAAGACCGCGAGGGGGTCGAGTTGTTCGAGGGGGCGAACGGCGATCGCGGTCGTATGGTTCCCCGACAGCCCGAACGAGACGCGCACCCGGAGGACGAGAAAACGATGACTGTGACCCTGGCGGACGTGGCGGCCCGTGCGCAGGTGTCGCCGGCGACCGTCTCCCGGGTGCTCAACGGGAACTATCCGGTGGCCGCGTCCACGCGCGAACGGGTACTGAAGGCCGTCGACGAGCTGGACTACGTCCTCAACGGCCCCGCGAGCGCGCTCGCCGCCGCCACCTCCGACCTGGTCGGCATCCTGGTGAACGACATCGCCGACCCCTTCTTCGGGATCATGGCCGCGGCCATCCAGTCCGAGATCGGGGGGCCCGGCGGGCGCGCGGGCGGGGAGCGGCTGGGTGTGGTGTGCAACACGGGCGGCTCCCCGGAGCGCGAGCTGACGTACCTCACGCTGTTGCAGCGGCAGCGGGCCGCCGCCGTGGTGCTGACCGGTGGGGCCATCGAGGACCCGGCGCACCTGGCCGCCGTCGGCAACAAGCTGCGGAAGCTGGCGGAGGCCGGGACGCGTGTGGTGCTGTGCGGGCGACCGCCCACGCCGGAGGCCATCGCGATCACCTTCGACAACCGGGGCGGCGGCCAGGTGCTGACCGAGCACCTGATCGGGCTGGGCCACCGGCGCCTCGGGTACATCGCCGGGCCGGAGGAGCGGACGACGACCCGGCACCGGCTTGAGGGGCATCGTGCGGCGCTGGCGGCGGCCGGCATCGAGGACGACCCCAGATGGACCGTGTACGGCCGCTACGACCGGCTCTCCGGGTACGAGGCGACGCTGGAGCTGTTGCGCCGGGATCCCTCCCTGACGGCCGTGGTCGCCGCCAACGACACGGTGGCGCTGGGCGCTTGCGCGGCACTCCGGGACTCCGGGCTGCGCATCCCCGACGACGTGTCGGTGGCCGGGTTCGACGACCTGCCCTTCAGCATCGACGCGGTGCCGGCCCTGACGACGGTACGGCTGCCGCTGTCGGACGCGGGGGCCCGGGCCGGACGGATCGCCATGGGGCGCGAGGAGCCGCCGCCGGGCGGGATCGCCACCGTGCGGGGGGAGTTGATGGTGCGGGGGTCGAGCGGGGTACCTCGGGAGGGGTGAGGGGCGGGCCGGCCGGGCCGGGGCCGGACAGGTCGAGCCAGGCACCCACATGGCCAAAACCCTACGGTGTGCGAGCGTGGATCTTCTCAACTTCGGCGTGAAGAAGGCGAGTTGACCTACGTTGGTGCCTGATCATCAGCACCGAGACATCGGAACACCGGAGGCCTGCCGTGGTGAACGACGACCCCTCGACCGAAACCGGAACCGGAACCGGAACCGGTAGGGGTGCCCGGCCCCGCCCCCGTATCGACACCAGCAAGCCGCACTCGGCCCGCTTCTGGAACTACTTCGTCGGCGGCAAGGACTACTACGAGGTCGACCGGGAGATCGGGGACCACATCAAGGAGATCTTCCCGGGTCTCGTCGACGTGGCCGTCACCAGCCGGCACTTCCTGGGCCGCGCCGTCCGCCACCTGGCCGACGAGCAGGGCGTACGTCAGTTCCTGGACGTCGGCACCGGGCTGCCGACCGCCGACAACACCCACGAGGTCGCCCAGCGCGCCGCCCCCGACGCCCGGATCGTGTACGTCGACAACGACCCGATCGTGCTGGCCCACGCGGATGCCCTGCTCGCCGGCACCCCCGAGGGCCGCACGGTCTATCTGAACGCCGACCTCTACGCCCCCGAGACCATCCTGGAGGCGGCGGCCGACACCCTCGATCTCTCCCGGCCGGTCGCCCTGATGATCCTCAACACGCTCGGCCATGTCGCCGACCACGACCAGGCACGCGACCTGGTGAGCCGCCTGATGGCGGGCCTGCCGTCGGGGAGCCACCTGGTGATCAGCGACAGCACCGCCACCAGCGAGGGCATGATCGCCGCGTCGGAGGCGTACAACGCGAGCGGCGCGGTGCCGTACCACGTCCGCAGCGTCGCCGAGATCGCCGCCTTCTTCGACGGCCTCGACCTGGTGGACCCGGGCGTCGTCCGGGTGCCCGAGTGGCGCCCCGACCACAGGGACCCGGCCGACGCCGCCTCGGCTGTCGACGCGTACTGCGGGGTCGGACGCAAGCCCTGAGCCGCGCCGCTCACGGGCTCGGACGGGACGGGAGTCCCGCGGGCGGCCTGGGGGTGCGCGTGGTGTTGAACGCCTGGGTGGCCGCGGTCGTCAGGGCGACGGTGCAGAGTGCTGTGCCGCCGAGGACGAGCGGGTTCACCCAGCCGGGTACCAGCTCGGTTCCCATGCCCTCCTCGTCCGGCGCGTGTCACCGTCGTGGCCGCGACGGCCAACGTCGCCAGGAACGGGGCGAGGACAAGGGCGAAGAGGTGGAAGGACGCCATACTCCCTCACCGAGCGTGACCGTTCGACGCGCGAGGGTCACCGGGCCGCCGTACGTTGGGCGGGCAAGGCAGTACACCACCCCACCAAGGAGTAACCATGGCCGCCAAGGACAAGGGCAGCATGGACAAGATCAAGGGCAAGGCCAAGGAGATGACCGGGAAGGTCACCGGCGATCGCGCGCAGCAGGCCGAGGGCAAGATGCAGCAGGCGCGCGGCGAGGCGAAGAAGGCGAAGGGCAAGACGCAGGAGCGCGTGCAGGAGCGTACGCGGGAGGCGGAGCGCCCGGCGCGACGCACCGGCATCTGACGCCGCCGCCGAGCGCGCCACGCCGCCGACGCGCGGGCGTGTGACGCCGACGCGCGAGCGCGGCTGATGGCAGTGGAAGGGGGCTCCCCCTGAGTGGGGAGCCCCCTTCGCTTGTCGCTGGTGCGTAGCTCGGGGTTCGCGGGTACTCGGCGCGCATGGAGACCCAGGTGGCAGGGCCGGCGTTGCCGGAGAGCAGGGGCGCCGTCTCGGCTGCCGTCACGCGGTTTCTGCGGGGCGCGGGGCCGCCGCCCGAGAGCCGGCTGATCGCCGGGGCCGACCCGTTCGGCGACGATCTCCAGCTCGCGCTCTACCTCTGCTACGAACTGCACTACCGGGGCTTCGCCGACGTCGACGCCGACCTCGAATGGGATCCGGAGCTGCTGCGCTGCCGGGCGGCCCTGGAGTGGCCGTTCCTCGAAAGCCTGCGCGACCGGGCGACCCGGCACGTGAGTGCCCAGGACGCCCTGGACGACCTGCTCGTGGAACCGGCGGGCGGCGACGGCGACGGTGGCGGCGGGGTCGGCGACTACCTCCAGGACGAGGGCGAACTGTGGCAGGTGCGCGAGTACGCCGCGCAGCGCTCCCTCTACCACCTGAAGGAGGCCGACCCGCACGCCTGGGTGCTGCCCCGCCTGTGGGGGCGGGCCAAGGCGGGCATGGCCGCCGTCGAGTTCGACGAGTTCGGCGGGGGCCGGGCCGAGCGGGTGCACGCGCGTCTCTTCGCCGACCTCATGACCGACCTGGGGCTCGACCCGACGTACGGCCGGTATGTCGACGCCGCCGGCGCCGAGGCGCTCGCCCTGGTGAACCTGATGTCCCTCTTCGGCCTGCACCGGGCGCTGCGCGGTGCCCTCGTCGGACACTTCGCGACGGTCGAGATCACCTCCTCCCCCGGCTCCCGCCGGCTCGCCCGCGCCATGCGGCGGACCGGGGCCGGCGCCGCCGCCGAGCACTTCTACGACGAGCACGTCGAGGCCGACGCCGTGCACGAGCAGGTCGTACGACGGGACGTCGTCGCCGGGCTGCTGGAGGAGGAACCACAACTGGACGCCGACGTCGCCTTCGGCGTCGACGCCACCAACCACCTGGAGGACGCCCTCGCCGCCCGCCTCCTCACCGCGTGGCGCACGGGCCGATCGTCACTCCGCACGCCCGTCTGAGGAGGCGAGGAGGGGGACGGGGAAGGCCGTCACCGCAGGACGTCGCCGCTCCGAGGCGGCGTCGACGAGAGGGGAGAGCTGGTGAGCATCCGTGCCGAACGGTTCCGCTGACCGCCGTCGCGTCGCCCTGCAACGGCCCGGGCCGTTGCTGGTCGAGGGGCCGGTCGAGGTCGTGTTGGAGGACGGTACGACGGTGTCGTCGGACCGCTTCTGCGTGGCCCTGTGCACCTGCCACCGCAGCCGCGTCTACCCGTGGTGCGACACCAGCCACCGGCGCCGGGCCCCCGCCGGTGAGCGCAGGCCCACCACCGGTTCAGCCTCCACAGCGACCCCCGACGACCGCCGCCGCACCCAGCCGCCGCCCGACTGAAGGGACCCCCGAGTCATGCAGCAGAAGCAGCCCGCGCAGAAGTCGTACTGGATCGAGAGCGCGCCGCAGGAGGGCGCGTACCCGGCGCTGGACGGGGAGTTGGTCGTCGACGTGGCGGTGGTGGGGGCCGGGATCGCGGGGATCAGTACGGCGTGGGAGCTGGCCCGGCGGGGGCGGCGGGTGGCCCTGCTGGAGGCGGACCGCGTCGCCGCCGGCGTCACCGGGCACACGACCGCCAAGGTGACCGCGCTGCACACGCTGATCTACGACCGGCTGCGGCGGACCCGTGGCGCCGAGGCCGCCGCGCTGTACGCGCGGTCCCAGACCGAGGCGATCCGGCACGCCGCCGAGGTGGTGGACGAGCTGGGGATCACCTGCGACTGGGAGGACGCGGCGTCCTTCACATACGTCGAGGACGAGGGCGGAGTCGCGGAGCTGCGCGCCGAGGCGGAGGCGGCGCGCGAGGCCGGGCTGCCCGCCGAGTTCGTGACGGAGACGGGGCTGCCGTTCCCGGTCGCGGGGGCGGTACGGGTGGCGGACCAGGCACAGTTCCACCCCCGTAGGTACCTGCTCGCCCTGGTCGACGATCTGGTGCGGCTGGGCGCGGCGGTGCACGAGGGGACGCGGGTGGTGCGGCTCAAGGAGGGGTCGCCGTGCCGGCTGACGACCGACGCGGGGGCCACGGTGACCGCCGAGGACGTCGTGGTCGCCACGCACTACCCCGTGTTCGACCGGGCGCTGCTCTTCACCCGCCTCTCCGCGCGCCGCGAACTCGTCCTCGCCGCGCCGGTCCCGGCCGAGGCCGACCCGCACGGCATGTACATCACGCAGGAGCAGCGGACGCGTTCGGTGCGGACCACCCCGTACGACGAGGGGCGGCGGCTGCTGATCGTCACCGGGGAGCACTTCACCCCGGGCACCGCCGAGGTCGACGAACGGTTCGGGCTGCTGGCGGACTGGGCCACCGAACGCTTCGGCCCTCTCGATTTCACCCACCGCTGGGCCACGCAGGACAACGACTCCACCGACTCCGTCCCCCTCGTCGGGCCCTTCCACGCGGGCAGCCGGCACAGCTGGGTGGCGACCGGGTTCGGCGGCTGGGGCATGAGCGGCGGCATCATGGCCGGGCGGCTGCTGGCCGAGCAGATCACCGGGCACAAGTCGCCGTGGAGCGACCTGTACGACCCGCGCCGGGTGCTCAGCGCGGTGCGGGAGGCGCCGAGTTTCCTCAAGCACCAGGCTCAGGTGGCCCGGCACTTCGTCGGCGACCGGATCGGCGCGGCCGGGGGCGGCTCCGTGGAGGCCATCGCCCCCGGGGACGGCGCAGTCGTCCGGGTCGGCGGGCATCAGTGCGCGGTCCACCGCGACGAGGCGGGCTCGCTCCACGCCGTCTCCGCCCGCTGCACGCACATGGGCTGCCTGGTCGGCTTCAACCGCGCCGAACGCGCGTGGGAATGCCCCTGCCACGGCTCCCGCTTCGACCCCGAGGGCCACATCCTCCAGGGCCCGGCGACGAAGCCACTGGAACGACGGGACATCTGAGATGGGCCACCTCGTCCCCCCGTTCCCTTCCACCCCCCGGCCCACCCCCGGCGGGGTGCCGCCGTGGCCCGGGCAACGTGTACGGTCCGAAGGCATGAAACTCGCGTTCTCCACCCTCGGTGTCCCCGGTCTCCCCATCGCCGACGTCGTACGACTCGCCGCGACGCACGGCTACCACGGCGTCGAACTGCGTGCCCACCCCGAGGAGCCGGTGCATCCGGGCATCGGGGCCGACCAACGGGCCGAGGTGGCGGCCGAGTTCAAGGCGGCGGGCGTGGAGATCCTGGGGCTCGCCGGCTACGCGCGGGTCGCCGCGCCGGGCGACGACGGTCCCGTACTGGACGAGATCCGCGCCCTCCTCGACCTGGCCCGGGACCTGGGCGCCCCCTTCGTCCGTGTCTTCCCCGGCGCCGACCTGGCCGGCGGCCAGAGCGCGGACGAGGCCGACGCGATCGCGGCCCGGCGGCTGGGCACGGCGGCGGAGGACGCGGCCGACCGGGGCGTACGCGTCCTGCTGGAGACCCATGACTCCCACCGCACCGGCGCCGACGCGATCCGGGTGCTCGGCCCGGTCGGACACGGCAGCGTCGGCTCGCTCTGGGACGTGATGCACACCTGGCTCGGCGGCGAACAGCCCGCCGAGTCCTACGCCGCCCTCTCCCCCTTCCTCGGCTACGTCCAGGTCAAGGACATCGCCTCCGCCGACGACACCACCCCGGTCGCGCTCGGCGCGGGGGTCCTCCCGCTCGGCGAGTGCGTCGAACTGCTCTCCCGCAAGGACTGGGACGGCTGGCTGTGCTGGGAGTACGAGAAGCGGTGGTACGAGGCGGCCGCGCCGCTGCCGGAACTGCTGGCGGCGGGACGGGAACACCTCGGCCGGCTCCTCAACGACGCGGCGTGACGCGCGCACATCCCAACTGCCCGTAAAACACTGGCCTGAGCTTGAAAAATCAAGCTCAGGCGTTGTGTGTCACGGATTTTGACCACGAATCAGTATCGAGTCACCCAAAGCCGATCACCCGCCGAGCAGATACCGACAGTAACTCTTGGAAAACGGAGCGCTCCGGTACGCGCTTGCAGCAGACTTGCCACCCGCGAACAGCCATGCGCAACTGGCTACGTATCGGGGGGATTTGGCATATGCAAGGCACGGTCGACGGGTTCAGCTACGGTGCGGTCACCCCGGTGGCCGCCTATGTCATGGCGTGCCTGGGCGCCGCGTTAGGACTGCGCTGCGTGGTCAGGTCGGTCTACAACGAGCGGTCCTGGAAGCCCGGTTGGCTGGCCCTCGGGGCGGCGAGCATCGGCTGCGGCATCTGGACGATGCACTTCATCGCGATGGTCGGCTTCCGGGTGAAGGAGAGCCCCATCCACTACGACGTCGGGCTGACGGTGCTCAGCCTCGCCGTCGCCGTCACCGTCGTCGGCATCGGGGTCTTCGCCGTGGGCTACCGCGGCGTCAGCAGGTCCACCCTCTGCGCGGCGGGATGCGTGACGGGCCTCGGGGTGGCCGCGATGCACTATCTGGGCATGGCCGCCATCCAGTTGCACGGCTACATCCACTACGATCTGGCCGTCGTCGCCCTCTCGGTCGGCATCGCCATCGTCGCCGCGACCGCCGCGCTCTGGGCGGCGGTGTCGATCCGGGGCTTCGTGACGAGCCTGGGGGCCAGCCTGGTGATGGGGGTGGCCGTGTCCGGCATGCACTACACCGGGATGGCGGCGGTGGGGGTGCGTCTGCACGGCACGACCGGCGGCACGTTCACCGGTGAGTCACCCACGACGATCCTGCTGCCGATGCTCATCGGGCCGGTGATCTTCCTGCTCCTCGCGGGGGTCGTCGTGATGTTCGACCCGATGCTCGTCCTGGGCGAGGGCGACTGGGACCGCACGGCCGGCCGGCAGCCGGAGCGGCAGCGGCCGCAGCCCCGGCAGCCCTGGCAGCTCCGGCCAACCGACCGCCCCGACGTCCCGCTCCAGCACCCCGACGACTCCTCCCCCACGTCCTTCTTCGATCCACAGCCCCGGCGCCCGCGCCAGGAGCCGCAGGGCGCGGGGCGCCGCGTCCGGGAGTGGTGAGGCGGCGGTTCACGACCGGGTGGTGAGGTCCTCGTCCGTGATGGCGCGGACCACCCGGCACGGTGTGCCGAGCGCGACGGTCATCGGCGGGATGTCACGGCTGACGACGCTGCCGGCGCCGATGACCGACCCGTAGCCGATGCGGACGCCGGGCAGGACCACCGCGTTGCTGCCGATCCACACCTTGTCCTCGATCACGATCGGTTCGGAGAACCGGCCGAAGTCGGCGCGGCGCGAGGGGTGCACCGGGTGCCCCGTCGTGGTCAGCGTCACGCTGGGAGCGATCATGACATCGTTGCCTATGTGGATGTCCACGTCGTCGACGAACGTCAGGTTCACGTTGCCGAAGAAGTCGTCGCCGATGTGGACGTTGCTGCCGAAGCCCGCGTGGAACGGCGGCAGCAGCACCGTGCGTTCACCGACCGCCCCGAAGATCTCGACGAGCAGCGCGCGACGCCTCTCCGCCTCGCCCGGCGGGGTCCGGTTGTACTCGAAGATCTGGTCCGTACGCCGTCGAGGCGCCTGGAAGGCCGCCTCGGACTCGGTGTAGACGCGGCCCTCGGCGATCCGGGCCAGTACTTCTTCCTCACGAGAACCCGACACCGCGGGAGTCTCCCTTCCTCGTAGCGTTGTTACTGACGCGGCTCGGGCAGGAGCCGCGGGGTCACTCGTTCCTCCACCGCCGCGTCGCCGTCGCGCCGCACTATGTACGCCCCCTTGCCCGGGAGTTCGGCGACCGCCTCCACCAGGCGCGTGCCCCGGTAGACGAGCCCGACCCCGTCGTCCGTGCAGTGGGTCTCCGGGAGCGTGCCGTCGGCGACGAGGCTGTGGACGAGGGGACGGCGGCCCGCGTCGCTGTCGTAGTGGACGCCGTTGCCGTACGGGAGGTACGCCAACGCGTCCGTCACCGGGCGGAGTCGGGGGCCGAAGGAGTCCGTGGTCCCGCCCCGGAACCAGCAGATGGAGCCCGCGCTGACGCCGCTCAGGACGACGCCGGACCGCCAGGCGCGGCGGAGTATGCCGTCGAGGCCGTGGACGCGCCAGACGGCCAGCAGGTTGGCGACCGAGCCGCCCATGACCCAGACGACGTCCTGGGCGAGGACGGCCGCCTCGATGTCCTCGATGTTGGGCATCGGGAAGAGCGCGAGCGGGGTCAGGTCGAAGCCCGCGACCCGTGCCGCCTCGCTCATGCGCGCGGTCATGTGCTCGGAGTCGCCGACCGCCGTACCGACGTACATGACCCTCGGCCGCCGCCCGTTCACCCCCGACAGCTCCACGGCGTGGTGCACGAGCGAATGGAAGGTCACCCGGGTGCGGTCACCGATGCGGTGGCCGCCCGAGGTCGCGACGATGGTGGGTTCGGGGGCGGTCATGCTCCGGAGGGTAGCGGGAGCGCTTCGAACGCCTCGTGGAAGGCCGGGAACGTCTTGCGGACGCACCCCGGGTCGTCGAAGGTGATGCCGGGGGTGCGGAGGGCGGTCACGGCGAAGGACATGACGATGCGGTGGTCGCCGTGGGTCCTGATCTCCGCGCCTCGGGGGGTGCCGGGGTGGATCTCGATCCAGTCGGCGCCGGTCGTCACGTCCACGCCCAGGCGGCGGAGGTTCTCCGCGCAGGCCTCCAGGCGGTCGCACTCCTTCACCCGGGTGTTGGCCACGTCCTCGATCCGCACCGGCCCCGAGGCGAAGGGGGCGATCGCGGCGAGGGTCGGCATGGTGTCGGAGATGTCCCGCATGTTGACGGTGACACCGCGCAGTTCGCCGGTGCCGGTCACCGTCGTGCGGTCGTCGCCCACCTCCACCCGCGCGCCCATCCGCCGCAGCACCTCCACGAAGCCCAGGTCGCCCTGGAGCGCGCCCGCGCCGAGACCCGGCACGGTCACCTCGCCGCCGGTGAGGGCGGCGGCCGCGAAGAAGTAACTGGCGGTGGAGGCGTCGGGTTCGATCGGGTACGTGGTCGCCCGGTAGCCGCCCGGCGGGACGACGTACGTGTCGCCCTCCCGGCCGACCTCCACGCCGAACGCCCGCATCATCGCGATCGTGATCTCGACGTACGGCACGGAGACCAGGTCGGTGACGGTGACACGGAGGCCGGTGCGGGTGAGCGGGCCGAGCAGGAGCAGCGCGGTCAGGTACTGGGAGGACTGGCCGGCGTCCAGCACGACCTCGCCGCCGTGGACGCCGTTCGCGGTGACCGTCAGGGGGTGGTGGCCCTCCGCCTCCTCGTGGCGCAGGTCGACGCCGAGGTCGCGCAGGGCGCGGGTGAGCGGCAGGAGGGGGCGGCGGCGCATCTGGGGGGAGGCGTCGAAGCGGTAGGTGCCGTGGCCGGCGGCGGCGAGGGTCGGCAGGAAGCGGGCGGTGGTGGCGCCGTCCCTGCAGTAGACGTCGGCCTCCGGGACGGCGGGGCCCTGGGGGCGGCCGTCGACCTGCCAGGTGTCGGGGGTACGGCCGACACGGTAACCGAGGCGGGCGAGGCCCTCCGCGAAGCCCTCCGTGTCGTCGGACCTGAGGGGGCGTACGAGGGTGGTGACGCCGTCGGCCGCGGCCGCGAGGAAGAGGGCGCGGGCGGTGAGGGACTTGGAACCGGGGATGGCGACGGTCGGCATGCGGGTCATGGTGAACCGTGGGGTGGGGTTGGTGCGGATGTGTCCGGGTCGTGGGACGGGGGTGGGGGCCGGGGCGCCTTGGAGCTCGGGGGGTTCGGTGCGTCGGCGGGCGCGGCTCCGGTGGGGCTTCTCGCGCAGTTCCCCGCGCCCCTAAAAACCAGGCCCTGCGGGCCTAAAAGACCAGGCCCTGCGGGCCTGAAAGATCACGGGGCTGCAGGGGTGAAAGATCGCGGGGCTGGGGGGGTGAAAGGTCACGGGGCTGGGGGGGGTGAAAGGTCACGGGGCTGCGGGCCTGAAAAGCACGGGGCGTAGCCCCTGCTTTTCAGGGGCGCGGGGAACTGCGCGGGAAGCCCCACCGGAGCCGCGCCCGCCGACGCACCGAACCCCCCGAGCTCCCAGGCGCCACACCCACCCCACCCGTACCGAATTCCAGAAACCCGCCCCTCCCCGGGAACCCGAACCCACCCCGCCCCGTCCAACCCGCATGCCGCCGGATGAGTCTCCGCAGTGCGGTGTCGGCCTCGCTGCTGGCTGCGATCGCTGACCTACCCTCTCCGCCGCCTGCGGCCGGCCGCACGCCGTCACCGGCGCGCCCCCCTCCACAGCGCCGGTGACGGCCCCTCAGCACCCCTCCGCACGCGCCGCGTTCCCTTGACCGGAAGAAACTTCCCGGATAATCGTGACACCTTGGAAGTTTCCTTCAGTCCTCCGGAAGGAGCGACGCACGTGCCCACCAGACGTACCGTTCTCGCCGCCACCGCAGGCGTCACCTCGGCCCTGGCCCTCGGCACCGACGCCCAGGCCGGCCCCCACCCCCACGACGACAAGAGGCTCCGCGCCCTCGTCGCGCGCATGAGCCTCGAGGAGAAGGTCGGCCAGCTCTTCGTGATGCGGGTCTACGGGCACTCGGCGACCGCCCCGGACCAGGCCGACATCGACGCCAACCTCCAGGAGCTGGGCGTCCGCACGGCCGCCGAGCTGCTGGAGAGGTACCGGGTCGGCGGGATCATCTACTTCTCCTGGGCGCACAACACCCGCGACCCGCACCAGATCGCCGCCCTCTCCAACGGCATCCAGCGCGCCTCCCTCGGCCTCCCCCGGGGCCTGCCCGTCCTCGTCTCCACCGACCAGGAACACGGCATCGTGGCCCGGGTCGGCAAGCCCGCCACCCTGCTGCCGGGTGCGATGGCCCTCGGCGCGGGCGGCTCCCGCGCGGACGCCCGCGAGGCCGCCCGCGTCGGCGGAGCCGAACTGCGGGCGATCGGCGTCCGCCAGGACTACGCCCCCGTCGCCGACGTGAACGTCAACCCGGCCAACCCCGTCATCGGCGTACGCTCCTTCGGCGCCGCCCCGGACGCCGTCGCCGGGCTGGTCGCCGCGCAGGTGAAGGGGTACCAGGGGGCCGGGGTCGCGGCGACCGCCAAGCACTTCCCGGGGCACGGGGACACAGCCGTCGACAGTCACTACGGCTTCCCGGTCATCGAGCACACCCGGGAGCAGTGGACCGCCCTGGACGCCCCGCCGTTCCGCGCCGCGATCCGCGCCGGCATCGACTCGATCATGACCGCGCACATCATGGTCCCCGCGCTGGACCCCTCCGGCGCCCCGGCCACCCTCTCCCGCCCGATCCTCACCGGCATCCTGCGCGAGCAGCTCGGCTACGACGGGGTCGTGGTCACCGACTCGCTCGGTATGCAGGGTGTGCGCGAGAAGTACGGGGACGACCAGGTGCCGGTGCTGGCGCTGAAGGCGGGCGTGGACCAGCTCCTCAATCCGCCGTCGATCGACGTGGCGTGGAACGCGGTCCTCGCCGCCGTACGCTCCAGCGAACTGACCGAGGCGCGGCTCGACGAGTCGATCCTGCGGATCCTGCGGCTCAAGGCGAAGCTCGGGCTGTTCGAGCGGCCGTACGTCAGTGACGCCGGTGTCGACCGGGTCGTGGGGATCCGGCGGCACCTGGAGACCGCCGACCGGATCGCCGAACGGACCACCACCCTCCTGGTCAACGAGGGTTCGCTGCTGCCGCTGTCCCGGCGTACGCACCGGAACGTGCTGGTGGTGGGCGCCGACCCGGCCTCCCCGTCGGGCACCACAGGACCGCCGACGACCGTCCTCGCCGCCGAACTCGCCTCCCTGGGCTTCACGGCCACCAGCCTGTCGACCGGTACGGCACCCACGCAGGCCCTCATCGACCAGGCCGTGGCGGCGGCCCGGGACAAGGACGCGGTGGTCGTGGGGACGTACAACGTGACGGCGGGCAGCACCCAGCGGACCCTGGTCGCGCGGTTGCTGGCCACCGGGGTGCCGGTGGTGGCCGTCGCGATCCGCAACCCGTACGACGTGGCCCAACTCCCGGAGGTGAAGGGCTACTTGGCGGCGTACTCCTGGACGGACGTCGAGGTGCGGGCGGCGGCCCGGGTCCTGGCCGGGCGGGTGGCACCGCGCGGGAAGCTGCCGGTGCCGGTGCAGCGGGCCGACGAACCGACGAAGGTGCTGTACCCGATCGGCCACGGCCTGACGTACGGACCCTGACGCACGCCGCCGGTGTACAGCACTGGTGTACGGCCCTGACCTGCGGACCCTCGTGTAAGGCCGCTGGCGTACAGGGCCTACGCCGCACTCCTCGCGCACCACCCCCAACAGGCGCAAAGCACACGGTATGTCTGGCGTGGCCCTCGACGTGGGGTCACGCTGGACGGAGGTTCATCGGGGGGTGGCCATGCGCGGGGTGTGTCTCGTTCGACAGGTGTGCACAGGGGTGCTCCTGACTGCCGTCGTACTCGCCGTGGCGGCGCTCTCCGGATGTCAGGCCTGGTCGGGCGGGGTCGGCGAGGGGCCCGGGGAGCGGGCGGCCGCGACCACGACCGGCACCCCGACCCGGCCGACCGGGTACGGGACGGTGTTCCTCGGGGTCGACGAGTGCAGTTCGTTCGGGACGACCAGCTTCACCGAGGTGCCCTGTGCGAGCGAGCGGGCGGCCGCCCGGGTCGTGGCCCGGCACGACGGCAGGGTCGGGCAGGGGCCGTTGTGCCCGCCGACGACCGACTTCGTCCTGCACATCAGCGAGTCCACCGACGAACAGGACGGCTACGACGAGGACGGCGACGGTTCCGTACCGCAGGGCTACGCGTGCATGCGGGGGCTCCAGCCGCCGCACCCGGGTGATCCCGGCGGCGGTGGCGGCCCCCGCACCATCGTCGGCGACTGCGTCTACGGTGCCGGCCGGGGCGAGGTCCGCGAGACCGCCTGCGACGGCGGCGGCAGGCACGCTCCCGAGTACGAGGTGACGACGGCCGTCGACAGCGAAGCGCAGTGTCCGGCCAGGACCGATCTGTACGTGCGGCTGGGCGGCAGCCGGCCGGTGGGGTGCGCGGTGCCTGTGTGACAGGAGCCGAGCCCCGGGCCGCTGGTCGGCGGCCCGGGGCTCGGCTTCTGTGCTGCGTGACGGCTGCGGTGACGCTCAGGCGTCCTACGGCCTCAGCGCCGGCTCCCGCTCGACATCACGCTTGTCGAGCTTGGAGTCGAACTTCGCCAGCGGCTTCGCCTTGCTCGGGTCCTGCTGGACGGCGGCCGGGGCGACGTCCGCCCACTTCAGGATCCGGGCGGTGGCCAGGTCCTTCTGCGCCTCGACGAGACCGGCGACATTGGCACCGTGGTTGGCGCCGGGAGCCGTGAACACGTACGAGTCACGGGCCTTCTTGCCCAGGTGGAACGGCTCGGCGCCCCACGGGTCGTTCTGCCCGTAGACGAAGAGCATCTGCTTGGCGTTGTTCCGGACCCAGGTGTCGACGTCCCGCATCGCGTACGGCTGGAACTTCATCTTGATGTCGCGCGGGACGAAGTTCCGGGGCGGCTGGTAGCCGTAGCGGATGTACTTCTTCTCGATGTGCGGGAAGTGGATCGTGGGCGCGCCCAGCTGCGTACCGGCCTGGTAGAAGTACGGCGTGTACGGCTCCAGGCCCTGGTCGGTGTAGAAGGAGAAGCCGGAGATCGTGTCGACGGAGGTCCAGATCTCGTCGTCCGTGGCCTTCTTGGCGTCCTTCGGGATGACGTCGCTGTCGCAGTCGGCGAGCGTGCTGTACTGCCAGAAGCCCCAGACGTAGTCGAGGACGACCGCCTCGTACGCCTTGTCGAGGCTGCCGACCGTCTTGAAGGTGAAGCCTTCGGCGGCGGCGACCTCCGCGTACTTCTTCTCCAGCGGCTCACGACGGACGAGCGCCTCGCGCTGCACGGCGTTCAGCCGGTCGCGGCACTCCTTGGTGCCGACCTTGGCGAAGAACCGGTCGTACGCCGAGTCCTCCTTGTTGACGACGTCGTTGGGGGCGACGTACGCGACGACGCCGTCCATGTCCTTCGGGTAGAAGCGCTCGTAGTAGGTGGCCGTCATGCCGCCCTTGGAGCCGCCGGTGGAGATCCACTTCTTGCCGTAGACCTTCTTCAGCGCCTTGAAGATCCGGTGCTGGTCGCTGGCCGCCTGCCAGATGTCGAGCTTGGACCAGTCGGCCGGGTCGGGCCGGGACGGGCTGAAGAAGCGGTACTCCATGGAGACCTGGTTGCCGTCCACGATCTGCGTGGGCTCACGGCGGCCGGGGTTGGTGGAGACGTTGTAGCCGCCGGTGTAGAAGACCGTCGGGCGGGCCGTGTCCTTGTGCAGCACCGTGATCCGCTGCTTGAACGTGCCCTTGGACGGGTGACGGTGGTCCACGGGCTGGGTGAAGCCCAGGACGAAGAAGCGGTAACCGGGGTACGGCTTCTCCTCTATGAGGCTCACGCCCGGTATCGCGAGCAGTCGGTCCTTGATGTCGGCGGTGCCCGACGACCCGGCGGCGTTGGCCGCCCCCGCCGTGCTCAATGTGCCGATGAGCACCACGAGCGACAGCACCCACCTGAGTGCTTTGCGCATGCGTTTCTCCCCTATGCAGCGGCTGTGCGCCGGAAGCTATCGGAGCGACCGCCGGGGCACCAGGGAGGAAAGGGGCCAACTGGACTGCTTCCGGCCGCAGATGGGAGCGATAGGGAAAACCCTGTGCGGCGGGGGGAGGTTCAGCGAAGGATCCAGCCCGAGTCGTAGGTCCTGCCGTCGACGCGGGCCTTGATCCACACGGCGCGTCGGCCGGCGTGGACGGTCACGGGGCCCGCGGGGCGTTTCTCGTTGCGGACCCACCGGCCGCCCCAGGCCCGGATGCGGATGACGCCCTTGCGGGCCTGCTTCCGGGGCACGAGGACGGCACAGACGTAGCGGGTGCCCTTGCGGTAGACCCGTACGGTCCCGGTGTCGAAGGTCAGCGTCCGCACCTTGCGGCCGGGGCAGGACGAGGCGGCGGCCTCCGCGCTCGTCACCGGTCCCGCCAGGGTCAGCAGACCGGCGATCGCCAGCACGGCCAGCACGAGCGCCGTCGGCCGACGCGTTCCCCGCCTGATCACCCGCTGCCCCTCCCGTCACACGACCGTACTGATGTACGGACGCACGCCCCCCTCGAACGGTTGCGCGCGCTGGGCGCAACACCCCCTAGGCCCGCAGCGCCGGCTCGCCCACGAAGGTGCGCCAGAGGGCGGCGTACCGGCCGTCGCGGGCCAGCAGTTCGTCGTGGGTGCCGTCCTCGGCGACCCGGCCGTGGTCCATCACGACGACGCGGTCGGCACGGGCGGCCGTGGTGAGGCGGTGGGCCACGACCAGGGTCGTACGGCGGCCGGCAAGACGGTCGGTGGCGTGGTTGACCTGGGCCTCGGTAGCCAGGTCCAGGGCCGCCGTCGCCTCGTCGAGGAGCAGGATGTCGGGGTCGACCAGCTCCGCGCGGGCCAGCGCGATGAGCTGGCGCTGGCCGGCGGAGAGGTTGCGGCCGCGTTCGGCGACCTCGTGGAGGTAGCCGCCGTCGAGCGTGGCGATCATGTCGTGGGCGCCGACGGCACGGGCGGCCGCCTCCACCTCGGCGTCGGTGGCCTCGGGGCGGCCGTAGGCGATGGCGTCCCGGATCGTGCCCTGGAACAGGTACGCCTCCTGCGGCACGACACCGAGCCGGTGCCGGTAGGAGGTGAGGTCGAGGTCGCGCAGATCGGTGCCGTCGACCGTGACCCGCCCGCCGGTGGGGTCGTAGAAGCGGGCGACCAGCTTGACCAGCGTCGACTTGCCGGCGCCGGTCTCCCCCACGAAGGCGACGGTCTGCCCGGCGGGGATGGACAGCCTCACACCGCTGAGGGCCTCCTCGGCCTCGTCGGCGGCGCCGTACGCGAAGTCCACGTCCTCGAAGGCGATCTCGCCGCGCAGGGACAGCACCTCCAGCGGTTCGGGGGCCGCCTTCGTCGACGTCGGCTCCTGGAGGAGTTCCTGGATGCGGCCCAGGGAGACGGTGGCCTGCTGATAGCCGTCGAAGACCTGGGAGAGCTGCTGGACGGGGGCGAAGAAGAGGTCGATGTAGAGGAGGTAGGCGACCAGGGCGCCGGTGGTGAGGGTGCCCGCGTCGACGCGGTGGGCGCCGACGATCAGGACGGCCGCCGCCGCGGCCGAGGACAGGAACTGCACGAACGGGAAGTAGAGCGAGATCAGCCACTGGCCGTGCACGCGGGCCCGGCGGTAGCTGTCGCTGCCGGCCGCGAAGCGCTCGCCGCCCGTGCGCTCGCCCCGGAACGCCTGCACGATCCGCAGCCCGGCCACCGACTCCTGGAGGTCCGCGTTGACCACGGACACCCGCTCGCGGGCCAGCTCGTACGCCTTCACGCTCGCCCGGCGGAAGAAGACCGTACAGACGATCAGCGGCGGGAGCGTGGCGAAGACGACGAGGGCGAGCTGGACGTCGATCACGACCAGGGCGACCATGATCCCGAAGAAGGTGACGACGGAGACGAACGCGGTGACCAGTCCGGTCTGCAGGAAGGTCGAGAGCGCGTCGACGTCGGTCGTCATCCGCGTCATGATCCGGCCGGTCAACTCCCGCTCGTAGTAGTCGAGTCCGAGGCGCTGGAGCTGGGCGAAGATCTTCAGGCGCAGGGAGTAGAGGACGCGTTCGCCGGTGCGGCCGGTCATCCGCATCTCACCGATCTGCGCCGCCCACTGGGCGACGACCGCGACCAGCCCCAGCAGGGACGCGGCCCACACCGCGCCGAGGGCCGCCTGGGAGACGCCGTCGTCGATGCCGTGCCGGATCAGCACCGGCAGCAGCAGGCCCATGCCCGCGTCGACGGCGACCAGGGCCAGGCTGAGGAGGAGGGGCAGGCCGAAGCCGCGCAGCAGCCGCTTCAGGCCGTACGACTCCTCCGGCGCGACCGCGCGGGCCTCGTCGATGCCGGGGGTGTCGGTCGCCGGGGGCAGCGCCTCCACCTGGGCGAGGAGTTCGGGGGTGGCGGGGGTGCCGGCGAAGGCGGTGTCCCGGGGCTCCCGGTCGCCCGTCCACAGCCGGGGCGTGATGCCGCGCTCGGCGTCGAACTCGGCGTCCAGCTCGTCCCGTATCGAGTCGCGGGCGGACGTGTCCTCGGCCTTGGCGAGCGAGGTCGGCGGGAGGTGGCCGGGCGAGACGCCGCCCAGCTCGTCCGGGTCGGTGAGCAGCCGGCGGTAGAGGGCCGAGCGGCGCTCCAGCTCCTCGTGGGTGCCGATGTCGGCGAGGCGGCCGTCGTCGAGGACGGCGATGCGGTCGGCGAGGCCGAGGGTGGAGCGGCGGTGGGCGATGAGGAGGGTGGTGCGGCCCTCCATGACGTGGGCCAGCGCCTCGTGGATCTCGTGCTCCACGCGGGCGTCCACCGCCGAGGTCGCGTCGTCGAGGACGAGCAGGCGCGGGTCGGTGAGGAGGGCGCGGGCGAGGGCGATCCGCTGGCGCTGGCCGCCGGAGAGGGTGAGGCCGTGCTCGCCGACCTTGGTGGCGTAGCCCTCCGGCAGCTCGGCGATGAAACGGTCCGCCTGGGCGGCGCGGGCGGCGGTCTCGATCTGCTCGTCGGTCGCGTCGGGGCGGCCGTACGCGATGTTGGCGCGCACGGTGTCGGAGAAGAGGAAGGAGTCCTCGGGGACGAGTCCGATCGCGGCCCGCAGCGAGTCCTGCGTCAGCTCGCGGACGTCGTGGCCGCCGATGAGGACGGCGCCGCGCGTCACGTCGTAGAAGCGGGGCAGGAGGAGCGAGACGGTCGACTTTCCGGAGCCGGAGGAGCCGACGACGGCGAGGGTCTCGCCGGGCCGGATCTCGAAGCTGAGGCCGTCGAGGACGGGGGTGGTCCTGCCGTCGGGCCCCTCGTACCCGAAGGACACGTCGTCGAACTCGACGGTCGCGGGCGCGTCGGCGGGGAGGGTCTTCGTGCCGTCGGCGAGCGTCGGCTCGGTGTCGATCAGTTCCAGGACGCGTTCCGTGCCGGCGCGGGCCTGCTGGCCGACGGTGAGGACCATCGCGAGCATGCGGACCGGGCCGACCAGCTGGGCGAGGTAGGTGGAGAACGCGACGAACGTGCCGAGCGTGATGTGGCCCCGGACGGCCAGCCAGCCGCCGAGCGCCAGCATGGCGACCTGGCCGAGGGCGGGGACCGCCTGGAGGGCGGGGGTGTAGCGGGAGTTGAACCGGATGGTCCGCAGCCGGCCCGCGAAGAGCCGCCGCCCGACCTCCCGGAGCTTGCCGGTCTCCTGCTCCTCCTGCCCGAACCCCTTCACCACGCGTACGCCGCTGACGGCGCCGTCGACCACGCCCGCGACGGCGGCGGCCTGGGCCTGGGCGTACCAGGTGGCGGGGTGCAGCTTGGTGCGGCTGCGCTGGGCGATCCACCACAGGGCGGGCGCGACGGCGACCGCGACCAGGGTGAGCGGGAGGGACAGCCACGCCATGATCACGAGGGAGATCAGGAACAGCAGGATGTTGCCGATGGTCATCGGCAGCATGAAGAGCAGGCCCTGGATCAGCTGGAGGTCGCTGGTGGCGCGGCCGACGACCTGGCCGGTGGACAGCTCGTCCTGGCGGCGGCCGTCGAGGCCGGTGATGGTGCCGTACATCTCCGTCCGCAGGTCGTGCTGGACGTCGAGGGCGAGGCGGCCGCCGTAGTAGCGGCGGATGTAGGTGAACACGTAGACGAGGAGGGCGGCGCCGATCAGGGCCGCCGCCCAGGGGGCCATGTCCCGGGTCTTGTCCCCGATCACGTCATCGATGATCACCTTGGTGATCAGGGGCACCAGGGCCATCACGGCCATGCCGGCCAGTGACGAGCCGAGGGCGAGGATCACGTCCTTGGGGTACCGCCAGGCGTATCCGGCCAGTCTGCGCGCCCAACCTCGGTCGCCCCCCTGCTGCGCTACCACGCCGGTGCCCTCCGTTCGTCCTGGTCTCCGCATGAGACCAACACGGCGGGAGAGGGATTTCATCCCGCCGCAATATTTGGGGGCGCGTTTTGGCTCGGGGGGTGCCTGTTTCGTCGGCGGGTGCGGCTCCGGTGGGGGTTCTCGCGCAGTTCCCCGCGCCCCTGAAAAGCAGGGGCTGCGCCCCGTGCTTTTCAAGCCCCCGGCCCCGTCGCTTTTCAGGCCCGCGGCCCCGTGGTCTTCCAGGCCCGCAGGGGCCTGGGCTTTTAGGGGCGCGGGGAACTGCGCGAGAAGCCCCACTCACCCGCACCCGCCGACGAAACAGGCACCCCCCGAGCCATGAGGCGCCCCCTACGCCGGTGCCTCCGCTCGTTCCTCCTCCGCCGGCTCCGGGGCGGCGGCCTCCGCCGCCCCTTCGTCCCGGCTGAACAAGCAGACCGCGGCGCACCCGGCAGCGATCAGCGCGGCGATGTACCAGTTCGCGCCGGGGACGTCCCAGGTCAGGGCGAGGTCGAAGAGGAGGCCCGCCAGCAGGGAGCCGACCATGTTGCCGGCGCTGCGGAAGAAGTGCATCGCGCCCATCGCCTTGGCGAGGCGGTCCGCCGGGACCTTGCGGGCGACCCAGATGTCGAAGGAGGGGACGAAGAGGATCTCGCCCAGCACCACGGTGAGGCAGCCCACCACCACCCACGGGGCGGTGCGGCCCGCACCGAACGCCGTGAAGGCGACCGTCATCCCTGCCAGACCCAGCGCCATCACCGCCCCCGGCCGCAGGTGCTTGATCAGGAACTTGAACAGCGGGTACTGCAGCACCAGCACCGTCAGGCCCGTGATCCAGAAGGGGGCCGACGGGGCCCATCCGGACGCGTACTCCTCCATGTGCAGCGGGATGCCGACCATGAAGCCGATGGACAGGAACCAGAAGACGGCGGAGAGCAGGAAGTAGCGGGTGGCGCCGCGGACCTCGATGCCCTTGAAGACCGCCGTGCTCAGCAGGGGGACTCGGTCCACCGGCTTGTCCACGCTCCCGAAGCCGTCCCTCGGGATGAACGCCGACGACGCCAGGCAGAAGCCGATGAAGATGGCGAAGACGACGGAGAACAGGGTGCGCAGATCGACGTCCGCGAGCAGACCGCCGACCAGCGCGCCGCCGAAGAGCCCCACCTGCGCCGACATCTGGAAGGTCGAGAAGGCCTTCGGGCGCTCGTCGTCGGGGTACGAGACCAGGATGTTCTTCAGGCCGGGGAAGGCCGTGCCGGAGCCGAGGCCGATGAGGAAGGCCAGGACGGAGTAGACGAGGACGCCGTCGCCGAAGCCCATCAGGAACAGGGCCACCGCCTCCGTCGCGGTGCCCGCGAACACCGCGCCCCGGATGCCGATCCGGGCGGCGACCCCCTCGTAGAAGAAGGTCGCGGCGAGGCGGCCCACGTAGGTCATGCACATCACGACCCCGGCCCAGAAGCCGCTGTCGGTGCCGCCGAGGGAGGCGACGAGTACGGGGAACCAGATGAAGTTCCCGATGTGGGCGAGGAAGATGCCGGCGTTCACGCCGATCAGAGCCCGCCTGCGTTCGATGGTCACGCGGCCGTTCCCTTCGGGTCGGACGGAGTACGGGGGGTGCGCAGGTCCGCTATCGCGCGGGCCAGCGCCGGACGGTCGATCTCCGTGCCCCGGACGACGGTGCGGACGGGCAGGGCCGACAGCGGGCGGTCGGGGGCGGAGGGGTGGAGGAGGTTGTAGGTGGCGGGCGCGCCGGGCCGGAGAGGGTGCGTGCCGGTCGTGTCGCCGCTGAGTTCCGCGAAGTACCGGCGGCCGCCGACCGTGGCCTGGTGGCGCAGCATCCCGTCCAGGGAGGTGTCGTCGCCGCGCAGCAGGTCCAGCTCGCTGAGCAGGGAGTAGCCGTGGTAGGCGCCGGTGTTGCCGGAGTCGGTGCCGACAAGCAGGTCGCCCCGGCCGAGCGCCGCGAGGGCGTTGCGGCGCATGTCGGCGAGGGCGGCGGTCCGGGTCTCCTGGACGCCGTACTCGATGCCGTACGGCTTCTCGATGCCCTTGACGAAGTCGAGGTTGCGGACGTCCTGGGTCTCGACGAAGCCCTCGCGGGAGTATTCGGTCAGGAACTCCTCCCCCGTCATGATCATCGGGCGGAGGCCGGCCAGGGTGGACACGAAGCGCGCCCCCTCGAACTCCTTCCAGTCGATGGCGTCGAGGGTGCGGTCGCGCACGGTGTGGGCGAAGAGGCGGAAGCCGCACGCGTACGCCCAGCGGGTCTCCTGGAGGGTGTTGCAGTCGATGACGGCCGTGACACCGCGTTCCCGCGCCATGCGGGCGGTGAAGCGCAGGACCTTCTCCGACAGACGGGAGAAGCGGACCGGGCTGCCGGGCTGTTCGGTGCCGTCGGTGAACATCACCTTCAGGAAGGTGCCGCCGCGTTCGGCGTTGGCGCGCAGGGCGTGGTCGAGGTCGGACTCGACGGCCAGCATGTGGACAGGCGCGGGGAACTCGACGCCGTGGCCGGTGCGGCCCGCCGCGTCGGTCGTCGCCGTCACCGCGTAGCCGCAGTGGACGATCTCCGGGTACGGCCACGGGGAGGCCTCGCGGCCACCCGCCCAGGCGTCGGCGACCAGCGGGAACCCGAACATGTCCACGACGTGGGTGACCCCGTGGTACAGGTACTGGAGGGCCACGATCCGGGGGTCCTCGACCGTGTCGTCCCAGTTCGCGGGGAGCGAGACATGGGCGTGGGCCTCGGTGTAGCCGGGCCAGAGCTCGGTTTCGCCGCCCTGCCGGGGGCCGGTGGGGGTGAAGGCGGTGAAGAGGCCGTCCTGCGTCGTGACGTCGTAGCGGGCCTCGGGGTCGAGGGCCGGTACGGCCACCCCGTGCAGGGTGGCCGTCCCCGTGCGGCCGTCCGCGGCCTCGCTCATCGGGCCACCTCGACCTTGAGGCGCAGCTCGATGGCGTCCAGGGCCTCCTCGTTGCGCTTGTTGACCTCGTCGCGGTCGGCGCCGGTGAAGATGACGTGGCCGATCCAGTCGAAGTTGCTCTTGGACAGGCGGCTGACCTCGACGCCGGGCTTCTTGTAGGCGAGGGCGCTGTGGAAGCCGGGCAGGTCCGTCAGGCCGTCGAAGCCGATCGACTCGACCGTGCCGGCGAGCGGGGAGCCGAACCAGTGGCCGCCCGCGATCGTCTCGCCGGGGAAGGGCAGTTCGGGGCGCTCGCCGAGGGCCTGGCGGATGACCTCCAGATAGGCGTCCACACCGGAGCTGATCTGCATCAGACTCGGCACGATGCCGCCGATGAGCCGGCCGTTGACCTCGCACAGCACCGGGCCGTCGGGGCCGAGCAGGAACTCGGTGTGGATGAAGCCGAAGTCGACGCCCAGCTCGTCCAGGACCTTGGTGGTCATCGCGAACAGCTCGTCCTGGAGCGGGTGTCCGGTGAAGTAGGTGGCGCCCATCTCGATGAAGTGCGGGAAGCCGCTCAGCGGGCGGTCGGTCAGCCCGAGGTTGACGACCTCGCCCTTGCCGAGCACGCACGACTCCACCGAGATCAGCTCGCCGGTGACGAACTCCTCGATCAGGATGTCCGGGATGCGGACGACGCCGCGCCCGTAGTCGACGACCTCCGCCAGCTCGGCCAGGTAGGCGGTCAGGTCGTCCTCGTCCTTCAGGTGCAGGACGTGCAGGCTGGCGGTGCCGTCGGACGGCTTCACCACGCAGGGGAAGCCGATCTCGCGGACGGCCGCCTCGACCTTCGTCGGGTCCGAGACGTGCGCGAAGCGCGGCTGCCGGATGCCCGCGCCGTCGAGGGTGAGGCGGGTCAGGTGCTTGTGGCGGGCGTTGCGGGCGCCGTCGACGCTCATCCCGGGCAGGCCCAGCGCCTCGGCGACGGCTGCGGTGTGGACGGTGTGGTACTCGCTGTACGTGGTCACGCCGTGCACCGGGCGCTCGGCGTGGACCTCGCGGGCCAGGGCCGTCAGCTCCTCGATGGAGAAGGCCTTCTCGCTCTTGACGACCCGGCAGTTGGGGTGCGCGTAGGCGGCCTCGGTGAGCGGGGAGACGGCGAGGTAGAAGTCGGGGTCGACCGAGACGAGGGTGACGTCGTGGCCGAGATCCAGGGCGTTGGCGATACCGGCCATGCCGTTCGGGTTGCATTCGATCATGAGGACGTGCATGTCAGAACTCCTTGAAGAGGCGTGTGGGGGCGATCAGTCCGAGGGTGGGGGCGATCAGTTCGAGGGGCGCGGGCAGCGCGGTCAGCGGGCGGCGCGGTCCAGTGCGTCCAGTACGGCGGGCAGGTCCAGGCCGAGCGCGGCCATGACCTCCTCGTGGTCGCCGCCCTCGGAGGGCCAGCTCCGGTCCGCGCTCACGGACGTGACCCGGCAGGCCGGCAGCAGCAGGGCGAGGGCCTCGGCGACTCCGCCCTGGCCCCGGTGCTCCTCCACCACCACGAACCGGGAGTGGTGGCGGGCGAGTTCGGCGGCGGCCGGCGTCAGGTTCTCGTGGTCCAGATAGGTGAGGTGCGCGTGCGCGGTGCCGGGCGCGGCCCGGCGGGCGGCGAGGGCGAGGCGGGTGCCCTCCTCGCCCACCGAGACGAGGCAGACCGCGCCGGGGTCGTCGGCGGTGAACTCCCAGTTCACGAGCGGGAGTTCGGCGCCGTTCACCGGCAGGGACTCGTACCTCGCGTTGCGTCCCGTACGGATGTAGTGCGGACGTCCGGAGCGGACGGCCTCCCGGACCACCGCGCGCATCTCCGCGTCCCCGTACGGCGCCGCGATGGTCACGCCCGGCACGCTGCGCAGGATGGCCAGGTCCTCCAGGCAGTGGTGGGTGGTCCCGAACCAGGCGCCCGAGACACCGGCGTACGGCGCCACGACCGTGACCCCGGCGGCGAGGTAGCCGAGGGTCAGCTTCAGGCTCTCCGCCGCGCGCAGGGCGGCGAACGGGGCGAAGGTGCTGACGAACGGCTTGTGGCCGCCGGCCGCGAGCCCCGCCGCCATGTCGACCATCGCGCCCTCGGCGATCCCGAGGTTGAAGAAGCGCTCCGGGTGGGCGGCCTGGAAGGGGTGTCCCTTGCCGCCCAGGTCCGCCTCCAGGCAGACGATCGTGTCGTCGGAGGCGGCGAGCCGGGTCAGCTCGTCCCGGTAGGCGTCGCGGCCGGAGAGGGTCACCGGTCGCTCGTCGGTGTCGGGCGTCGGCCGCTCGGGCGCGGCGGTTGCCGTCGGGCTCATCGGATCGCTCGCTTCCACTTGGCGGCGCGCGCCTGGTCGATGGTCACGTAGTGGCAGGCGGCCTTGCCCTCGACGGCGCGTACGCCCTTGCCCTTGACGGTGTCGGCGACGACGGCGAGGGGGCGGCGGGCGCTCGTGCGGTCCTCGGCCAGCAGGGCGGTGAGGGCGCCCAGGTCGTGGCCGTCCACCTCGGTGACGTCGAACCCGAACGCGGCGAACCGCTCGGCGAGCCGGGGCAGCGGGGAGATGTCGGCGACCATGCCGTCGTTCTGGCCGCCGTTGCGGTCGACGACGAGGACGAAGTTGCCGAGCTGCTGTGCGGCGGCGACCTGGCAGGTCTCCCAGACCAGGCCCTCCTGCAGTTCGCCGTCCCCGGCGACGGCGATGCCGAGCCCGTGCCGCCCCCGCAGCCGCTGCGAGAGCGCCCAGCCGGCGGCGTACGGGACGCCGTGGCCGAGGCTGCCGGTGGGGAAGCGGACGCCGGGCACCTTGGGGCCGGGGTGGCCGGTGTAGGGGTGACCGGCGAGGCCGTACAGCGGGGCCGGGTTCTCCGGCAGGGCCCCGCTGACGTGCAGGGCCGCGTAGAGCCCGGCGGCCGCGTGGCCCTTGCTGAGCACGACCTCGGTGCCGTCGCCGGCGGAGGCCCGGTGCAGGGCGGCGATCAGGATGTCGAGCACGGAGAGGCTGCCCCCGAGGTGACACCCACGCGAACTCGCCGCCATGTCGACCACCAACCGCCGGGCCTGCACGGCCCGTCCGGCGAGGGTGGCCACGAGGTCGGCCGGGGCGGCCGGGTCGTCGTCCGCGGCCCGGAGCGCGTCGAGTACGGCCGTGGTCATCGTCGGCTCCCCTCGTCGGGCAGGGCGGGCTGGGCCGGCAGGGCGAACCAGCGGTGGATCGCGTCGGCGAGGAGAGTGCGGGCGGTGCGGTACTCCATGGGGTCGATGCGTTCCTCGTCGGTGTGGTCCAGGGAGGAGTCGCCGGGGCCGTACGCCACCATCGGGACGTCGTGCCAGGTGGTGGCCAGCGTGTTCATGTCGGACGTGCCCTTCTTCACCACGAAGCGGGGCCTGATCCCGGCCTGCGCGAAGGCCCGGGTGAAGACCTTCACCAGCGCGCCGGCGCGGCCTCCGGCGTGCCCCGGCGTGGCCCGCAGCACCTCGACACGCACGTCGTCGGCGGCGTGGCCCAGCGCGGCGGCCGTGAGCGCCTCCACGTCCACCTTCGGCGGCACCCGGAAGTTGAGGATCCCCACGGCCGTGGAGCGCTCGCGCCCGTTCTCCACGTGGACGTCGATGACCGCGCTGAGCGCGTCCGGCGCCTCGGCGAGCACCGACGCCCGGATCCGGCCGAGGACGTCGATGAGGTGGTCCGGCGCGGACACGGCGTCCATCCCGGCGGAGTGGCCGCTGGCCACTGACGCCGTGATCCGGAGCTTGAACAGCCCGAAGTATCCGAGGGTCAGGGTCCCCGAGCCGCTGGGCTCGCCGATGACGACGGCGTCGGCCGGGTAGCGGTCGCGGACGTGGAAGGCGCCCTTGGAGGAGGAGACCTCCTCCTCGACCGCGCCGACCACCCGCAGCTGCGCGTCCTCGGGGATGTCCGCGTGGGCGAGCACCTCCAGGAAGTTCGCCAGGCTGCCCTTGGCGTCGACGCTGCCGCGCGCCCACAGTTCGCCGTCCCGCCACTCGGCCGGCCAGTGGTGCGGGACCGTGTCGAGGTGGCCGAGGAGGAGCAGCCGCCGGGGGCCGTCGCCGCGGGTGGCGACGAGGTTGCCGACCTCGTCGACATGGGCGTCGATACCGCGCTCCCGGCACCACTCGGCCAGGTAGGCGGCGAGTTCGGCCTCGTCCCGCGACACCGACGGCACGCAGGCGATCCGGGTGAGGAGCCCGAGGTCGGCCGCCGGTTCCTTCGTACGCCAGAAGCGGGTCCAGCCGGACGGTGCGCCCATCGTGTGCGGACCTGTGATGGCGATGTCGGCGCCGCTGTCGCGCATGGCGATCTCGGCGGCCCGCACCTTCTGCCGCATCCTGCCGCCCGCGTACTTCGCGCCCTCGCCCGGATAGGCGTCGAACAGCGTGGAGTCGGGGACGTCCGGGTCGGTCAGCAGTCCGGCGGTGCCGGTGACCAGCCGCAGATGGTCGGCGCCGAGCGCGCCGGTCAGCACGGCGGCGAGCACGTCGGCGTCCACGTTCAGCGGGGCGCCGCCCGCCGGGTCGGCGACCGGCGGCGACAGACAGACGACGTCGTACGCCTCCAGCAGCGCGGTCAGGCCGTCGACGTCGACGTCCGTCGGCACGCCGGCCCGGTGGTCGCGCACGACCAGGGTCCGGCCCTCGCCGGACACCGCCTTCAGCGGCCGGTTGGCCCTGCCGCTCACGAGCCCGCCGCGCGCGGCGACGGAGGTGAACACCGTGATCCCGAGCGCGCGCAGCTCCCGCTCCACGGCGGGCAGCGTCACCCGCTCGTAGGCGTCGACCAGGTGCGTCATCTCCTCCGGCGGGCAGTACCGCACCAGGTCCCCGTTGGTCAGCCGCAGGTGCGGCATCGGCCGGTCGATCGCCGCGTAGTGCCGTTCGATCCCGGTGGCCCCACCGGCCACGAGCAGCACCCGGGCGCCCCGGGCCACCAGATCGGCGAGCTCCTTGTGGAGGGTGCCGCGATCAAGCGTGGCGCTGCCGGCCTTGACGACGTAGAGGGGCCGGGTGGACCGGTGGGCGGGACGGGCGGGGGCGGAAGCGGATCCGGCACGCGCCTCGGGGGCGGCGGCCGGGGCCGGGGCGGTTCGTGCGGTGGTCACCGGGCGTTCCAGCTGGGTCGTCATGGGGACACCGCCGTGGTCGGCAGGCCGGAGGTCTCGTCGAAGCCGTGGATCAGGTTCATCGCCTGGACGGCCTGGCCCGCCGCGCCCTTGATCAGGTTGTCCAGGGCGGCGACGGCGACGACCTGACCGCCCTGGACGGCGATGGCGACCTCGGCGACGTTGGAGCCGACGACCGCCTTCAGCATCGGGAAGTCCTGCGGGGCCTTCGGCGCCGGGCGGACCCGGACGAACGGCTTGCCGACGTACGCCTTGGCGTAGGCCCGCTTGACGTCCAACGAGGTGACGCCGTCGCGGAGTTCGGCGTACGCGGTGACGAGGATGCCCCGGGCCACGTCCAGGCTGTGCGTGGAGAACCGGAGGTCCACGGCCGCGCCGGTGAAGTCGGCGATGGCCTGCCGGACCTCGGGCGCGTGCCGGTGCCCGTACAGCTTGTGCACCCGGAAGTTCCCGCTGCGCTCGGCGGGCGGCTCGCTGCCGCCCCGGCCGCCGCCGGTCGAGCCGGTCTTGGCGTCGACGACGACCCGGTCGGTGGCGAGCGGCTCGGCTCCGGCGAAGAGGGGGTACAGGGCGTAGATCGTGGTGACGGCCATGCAGCCGGGCAGGTTCACGAACCGTCCCTCCGGCACGTCGCCGCTCAACTCCGGTACGTAGTAGGCGAAGTCCTCCAGCGGCGGGTGCTCGGCCGTCTTCGGGTAGTGCGCCCGCACCTCGTCCTCGGTCCGCAGCCGGAAGTCGCCGCCGAGGTTCAGCACCCGCTTGGCGTGCGCCGCGATCAGCGGCAGCCGCTCGGGCAGTGCCCCGGTGGGCAGGCAGCCGAAGGCGATGTCGACGGGTTCGGTGTCCGCCAGCTCGGCCAGCGGCCGGAACCTCAGCCCGCCCGCCTTCGGGTGGTTGCGCAGCCACGGGTGCACGCTGCCGATGGCGGCACCGGCGGCCCGTTCGGCGGACAGGAAGGCCAGCTCGACGTGCGGGTGTTCGAGGAGCAGTCGGATGACCTCTCCCCCGGTGTAGCCGCTGGCGCCGATGACGGCGACGCGGATCCTCCGGTCGGGGTTCTGGATGTCAGCCAAGGCGGGCCGCCTTCTCGTACGGCCGCACGTAGTCGCGCTCCTGGACGAGCTTGCGGATGGCGTCGGGGCGGCGGGCGACCTTGCGGAAGGCGTCGGCGTAGCGCAGGATCCGCTCGTACTCGACCGGGGAGCGCAGCTCGCGGCAGAGGACGAGGGTGGAGTCGAGCATGCCGAGGGTGACGGGGAAGTCCTCCGGCCGGTGGTCGCGCACGGCGCCGGGGTTGAGGCTGAACGGGTAGCCGTTGCCGAACCCGTCCCGGTGCCGGAAGGGCAGGTGGCACGGGATCGGCGTGTTCTGCCACTCCCGGGCCGGCACGCCCTCGGCGACCAGCAGTTCGTGCACGGCCTCCTTGACGGCGTGCACGGGCAGGTCGTCGAGGCCGACCGCCTCGGGGTGCAGGGTGATCCGGTACATGTTGTAGGCGTGGACGTGCCCGTCCGGGACGTGCGGCGGTGTGAACAGCCCCGTCCCGCGCAGGGCGTCACCGAGCAGCGCCGCGTTGCGGGCGCGGATCCGGTCGTAGTACGGCAGCCGCTTGAGCTGGCTGCTACCGAAGGCGGCGGCGACCCAGGACATGCCGTAGTCGATGCCGTGCTCGGCGAGATAGGAGACGGCCCGCTCGTACGCCTCCTCGGTCGCGAAGAAGGCGATACCTCCCTCCCCGCCCAGCGGGAAGTTCTTGTCGGCCATCAGGCTCTGCCCCGCCGCGTCCCCGAACGATCCCGCGACCCGGTCGCCGATCTTCGCGGAGTGGGCGTGGGAGGCGTCCTCGACGAGGGCGATGCCGTGCCGGTCGGCGAGGGCGCGCAGCGCGGGCACGTCGGCGGGCAGCCCGTGGACGTGCACGGGCATGAGGGCCCGGGTCCGCTCGGTGATCGCGGCAGCGGCGGCGGCCGGGTCCATGCAGTACGTGACCGGGTCGACGTCGACGAAGACGGGGACGGCGTGGGCCGCGACGACCGCCTGCGCGGTGGCGATGAAGGTGAACGCCGGCACGATGACCTCGTCACCGGGCCGCACCCCGGCGCCGACGAGCGCCATGTGCAGGCTGGAGGTGCCGCTGGCGGTGGGCAGCGCGAACCCGGCGCCCACATACGCCCGGTAGGCCTCGGCGAAGTCGCCGACCACCTTCTCGGGCGCCTGCCGCTGCGCGAGCATCAGGTTGAACACGTCTTCCTTGGTGATGACGGGGAAGAGCGTGCGGCGTTGTGTCTTGGGGATGATCTCGGCGCCGCCGAGGGCGGCGAGTTCGTCGTCGAGGTCGGCCGGATTCGGCAGCGGCAGCGGCGCGTCGGGAAAGTCGGTGATCATGACTGGTTCGCTCCGGAGGTCGCGACGGGGCGGGTCTGGGCGCTGTGGGTCTGGGCCGCCTGGGTCTGGGCCGCCTGGGTGAGGGCCATCCGTACGCAGGCGGCGACCAGCGGACTGAGCCGGTAGTTGAACTGCACGCCGGGGACGAGGTCGGCGTCCGCCTCCTCCTGCGTCCACATCGTGCGCAGGTCGTAGGCGCCGAAGATCTTCAGCCGCTCGGCGCGGGCCCAGAGCTTCGGGTCGTCGGTGAGCACGGCGGCGGCCGGGCCGAAGCCGAGGCCGGTCAGGTCGACGACCAGCGCCGGCGCGGTGGACCCCGCGGCCAGCTCGCCGAGCCGGTGGGCGTTGGCCGGGTCCAGCGCGAGGTGGTCGTACGCGGCGGGCTCGTCGTACGACGTCACGCGTACGCCCAGCCAGGCCAGGAACGCGGCGGTCTCCGCGTCGGGCTCCGCGAGGGCGACGCTGTCCCCGTGGCCGATCCCCTGACCGGCCAACGCGGCGTGTATCGCCCCGGTCCGGCTGTTGAGCAGCACGGCTTTGCTCCGCCGCGTCTTCTTCGTCAACAGCCGTTCCAGACCGGGCAGCTCCCGGTCACTCTTCTCGATGCTCATCACCACGCCCGAGGTCAGAACCCGGGTGAGCACGGTGGCGGTGTCGAACAGTTCCATAGGGCGTAGGGCCTCTCTGATGTGATGGCGTGAGGAGGGGATGGGGGCGCCTGAGGGTTCGGTGGGTGCGGGTCCGTTGGCGGGTGCGGGTGCGTGGGGCTTCTCGCGCAGTTCCCCGCGCCCCTAAAAGCGCCAGGCCCTGCGGGCCTGAAAAGCACGGGGCGGAGCCCCTGCTTTTCAGGGGCGCGGGGAACTGCGCGAGCAACCCCCACCGAACCCGCGGCCGACCACCGACCGCGGGGGGTCGAAGGGGCGCAGCCCTTGGGGATGGGACGGGTAGGGGCGGCGGGGGCGAGAAAAGGCGCCCTAGACGACGGCGGCGGCACCGGCGGGCGCAGCCACCCGCTCAGCCACATACGCCGCGTACAACCCCGCCACATCCACCCCATGCTCCGCGGACGACTTGGCGAACTCCGGATTCGCGTTGACCTCGAGAACCAGCAGCTCCCCAGCCCTCCGGTCCTCCACCAGATCCACCCCGTAGAACCCGGGCCCCAGCACGTCCACCACCCGCCGGCACAGCTCCCCGATCTCGGCGCTCACCTCGACCCGCTGAACCCGCGCCCCCAGATGCGTGTTCGTCCGCCAGTCCTCCGACACCCGCTGGATCGCCACCACGGGCGTCCGCCCCACCACCACGACCCGAAGATCGTGGCCCGGCTTGTCGACGTACTCCTGGACGACGACGGGAAACAGCTTCCCGCCCGCGTCCGCGGACTCCCGCCCGCCGGCCCACGCCTCGACGCACTCGGCGTTGGCCATCCGGGTGACACCCCGCCCCCACGAGCCGCTCACCGGCTTCACAACGGCCGGTATCCCCAACTCGTCGACGGCGGCCCGCACTTGGTCGTAGCTGAAGGCGTGCCGGGTGACCGGATGCGGAATGCCGTGGCGGGCGAACAGCAGCGACTGCAGCCCCTTGTCGTTGCAGGCCTCGATGACGGAGGACCGGTTGAGGGTGGTCACCCCGGCGTACTCCAGCCGCCGGGAGACGCCGATGGCGTCCCGGTGGGACAGGTTGCGGATCACGGCGAGAGCGGGCGGGCCGCCGGTGCGGCCCGCCACGACCTCCGCCAGATCCTCCGTCAGCAACGGCCGAGCCGTCAGCCCCTCGGCCCGCAGCGCCGCGAGGAGCAGTTTCTCCTCGGGCCGCAGCATCGTCACCGAGAGCAGGACCTGATCGGCGGTCGTCACTCGCCCCAGTCCTCTTCCACCTCGGGGGCGAGGTCCAGCCGCACGCCGGCGGCGGCCTTCTCGACCACCTCGTGCTCCTGGCCGCAGGCCGTGCACTCGGTGATCTCCCCCTTTTCCCAGTCCTCCTGGACCTCGAATTCGGTGTCGCACACCAGGCACTTCGGTGCGGCAATGGCGGTGGTCATTTTCCTTGGACTCCCTCGTTCGTTCAATGTGAAACCGAATTGCCGGAACCCGTGAACCGGCAGCCGGAATTCACCGGACATCGAATGGACCGCGCATGGGGCCTCGACCCGGCCGGACGGCTCTGCCGTCAACCGCTTTCTTTGCCAAACCACACGGTAGGCACGTCATTTGACGGTTCGTCAACGACCGGACAGGGCCCCGGTGTCATGCGAACGCTCCGTGCGCGACGGGTGAGCACTGTGCGATCGCCACGCACGCTCTACGCGCGGTTCGCATGTGCTTTACGCGCGTTGACCGGGCCGGTGACGTCAACTCAGGGCCAGCCGGGGTCGCCCGGCGCGTTGGACGCCTGGGCGCTCGCGACCGTGGTGCGTTCGGCCGTCTCCGCGGCGACAGAAAGGGTCAGTACCGCGGCGGCGACAAACGCGAGCGCCCCGGCCATTCTGCACATGTACTTCATTTCTCGTACCCCCCAGAAGAATTCTCGGACTCGCGGATCTTCGCCGCTGCCCACACGAAGAGCATGCCGTGGTCGGCCAGTTGCCGGAAGTGATTGCAGGGGTCATGATCGTGCACTGCAGGATTCTGAAGGGGGATGGCATGTGCGGTGAGTCGGACATACCCGGGGGCGGCGACGACCCTGCGGAGCTATGCGGCGCGGGCATCGAGTTCTATCGCAGCGCACTGCTGGCGGGAAGAGCCCCGCGCACGGACGCGCCCGGCTGTGTGAGCGCGTTCGGGCTCGTGGCCCCGGCGGTGGACGACCCGGAGACGCTGGTACCGATCCCGCCCTCGGTGGCGACGGCGGCGCTGGCGCACCCGAGGGAGCGGGTGATCCTGGAACAGCAGCAGGCCCTGGCCGCCGTACGGGCGTCGATGTCGCAGGCGGAGAGCGTCTACCGCACCGCCCGCCGCAAGGAGAGCGAGTCGTCCCAGCGGCTCACGCCCGCGCCGGCGATCACCGCCGCGCTGGACGAGGCGATCCGGGGCACGCGGATCGAACTGCTCACCGCGCACCCGGGCGGCAGGCGCCCCGAGGAGGTCCTGGTCAAAGCCCTGCCGCGCACCCTGGAGGCACACCGCAAGGGCGTCAAGCAGCGCACGCTCTACCAGCACACCATCCGCGCCCACGGACCGACCCTCGACTACATCAAGCAGGTCACCGACCTGGGCGTCGAAGTACGCACGGTCGACGAGGTGTTCGACCGGATGATCATCTGCGACCGGTCCGTCGCGTTCATCCCCGACATGGGCAAGGACCACGGCACCCACGCCCTCAAGGTCACCGACCCGGGCGTCGTGCACTTCCTGGTCTCCGCCTTCGAGTACGCCTGGGAGCGGGCGAGGCCGGTCGTCTACGAGCACGACCAGCAACGCCCCGCGCTCCTCACCGACGAGACCCGGCTGCATGTGCTGCGCCTGATGGTCGACGGCTACACCGACGCGGCCATCGCCAGCCGGCTGGGCATCAGCCCCCGTACGGTCGCCAGTCACCTCAAGAAGGTCGGCGACCTGCTCGGCAGCAACAGCCGCGCCCAGCTCGCCTACCTCACGGCCAGGAGCGGGTTGCTGGAGGACGGGGTGGCGGCGGCCGACTGCGGCTGCGAAAGGCGGGGTTGACGGTCCGGGTGTGGGCTCCTGCGGGCGTCCGGGCGTGGCTCAGGCGGCCCGGACCCTGAGGGAGTAGAAGCGGGTCGTCTGGACGGCGTTCTGGTTGTCGTCGCTGACCAGCAGCACCTCCAGCCGGCCCCCGGACCGCGCCGCCCCGGTGACGGTCATGCCCTCGATGTTGTCGAGCAGTGGGTTCGGCTGGGGCTGCTTGGCCGTGGCACCGAGGGAGGGGCAGTTCACGAGGTCGGCGAGGAGCGTCTTGCGGACGAGCCGGACGCCGTCGTCCTGGCCGGTGAGGACGGCGACGTCGCCGGTGTCGGTCGCGCGGCGCGTGTCGGCGGCGTAGAGGCGGACCGTGTTGCCGACGCCGGCGGTGAATCCGCGCTCCAGGACGAGCAGCCGTCCGCCCGGGAGGCCGGCCACCTCGACGACGCCGAGGCCGGTGTCCACGCGGTAGCCGTACTGGGCGGCGAGCCTGAAGTCCCCCGCGCCGCCGTGCCGTTGCCAGGTCTGGAGGCGGACCACCCCGGCGGTGTCCCCGGCGAGCGTGCCCTCCATCGAGGCGAGCAGGGTGCGGCCGCCGGGCAGGAGGGTGAGCCCCTCGAAGGTCTGGTTGGCGACCGCCCGGCCGACCGGGGCGACCTTCAGCGCGTCGGGCACGGGCAGGCTGCCCACGATCCGGCCCCGCCGGTCGTAGCGCCGTACGGTCGGCTCGGTCTCGGAGGTGATGAGCCGGGTGCCGTCCCGGTCGACGGCGAGCGCCTCGGAGTCGAGCGCGGCACCGGTCTCCGTGGCGAGCGGGAGGACGTCCTTCGGCGCGAGGGTGCGGCGGTCGAGGGTGAAGAGGGCGGACCGGTCGGAGACGGCGAGGAGCGAGCCGTCCCGGTCGACGGCGAGGCCGGAGAAGTTCCCGACGAAGGTGCCCGCGTACGTCGTCTTGTCGAGGGCGTCGGAGTAGCCCTCGATCGACACGGACGACGAACAGGCGTGCCGCGAGGGCGAGTCGGCGTGGACGGGTCCGGCGGCGGCGAGGGTGGTCGTGGCCGCCGCCAGGCCTGCGGTGAGCGTGGCGAGCAGGGTTCTCAGAGGCATGGCGCCACGGTAGGGCGCCGCCGGTGATACGGAGATGGCGTCACCGTGAACGTCCGGATGTCATCCGGAGTGGGGGCGCCTCATGGCTCGGGGAGGTGGGTTCACCGGCGGGTGCGGGTCCGGTGGGGGCTGGTCGCGCAGTTCCCCGCGCCCCTGAAAAAGCAGGGGCTGCGCCCCGTGCTTTTTCGGACCGAAAGGGCCGCAGCCCCTTGAGGGCCTGCGGCCCTCAAGGGGCGCGGGGAACTGCGCGAGAAGCCCCACCGGACCCGCAGTCGCCGGTGAACCCTCACCCCCGAGCTACTGCGCGCCCCCCGCCTCCGGAACCGGAACCGTCGCCTCCTGCGGCCGGTCCGTGGGCACGTACCGCTCCACACTCACCGTCGCCCCCGAGGCCGTCTTCGGCGCGGGCACGAGATCCTTGTGGATGGCCTTGGCGACGCCCTGGATCGTGTTCACGCCGTACTGCATGTCGGGGTTGCCGTGGGTGAGGACGGTGATCGTGTAGTCCCGTCCGCCGCCCACGAACGTGCCGACGCTGTGCACCCGCCAGCCGTGCGTGGCGCGGGACAGCCACCCGTTCTTGACGTGCACCTTCACGCTGGAGGGCGCCCCGGCCGGGGTGCCCCAGCGCTGCCCGGTGACGACCTTGTTCATCAGCTTGAGGACGTACGCGCGCGCGTTGTCGCTCAGGACGGTGTTCTTCGCGGTGAGCAGTGCGAGCAGCCGCTGCTCGTCCCGGACGGTGATCTGGGTGAGGCCCCAGTAGTTGTTCGCGCCCGGCTTGGTCTGCGTCATCTTGGCGGCGGTGAGGAACGCCTGGATCTTCTTCACGCCGAGCTGCTTCCACAGGGTGCTGGTGGAGGCGTTGTCCGACTTGGTGATCATGGCGGTGGCGAGCTTGGTCTCACGGTCGGTGAGGTACCGGTTCGTCTTCTTGGCGTCGAACAGCAGCGCGGCGAGCACCGTCACCTTCACGACGCTGGCCGAGTCGAAGGCGCTGTCCCCGCGCAGCGTGCAGGTGGTGTTGGTCGCGCGGTCGTACAGGCCGACCGCCACCGTCCCCTTCCGCTTCGCCAGCGCCGCCGTGATGTCCTTCTTCAGCTTGTCGGCCAGTCCGGCCTGCTTCGACGTACAACTGACCTGCGGCGCGGCGACCGCGGCCGGCGCGAACGCCGCCGCCGCCGACGTGAGGACCATCCCGGCCCCGATGCCCGCAGCGACCACACGCGCCCGTCTGGACGCCGGCGACACCCGGGATACCCCCGATATCCGGTGAGTCATCAAACCTGTCCCATCCCCTTGAGCGACTGGAACCCGCCTCTGACGGGTTCACCACAGTCGACTCGTAAGGACGATCGATAGTTGTACCTCAGTTCCCTTCTTCTGGTGGGCCGGTAGCCTCGGCCCCCATGACCACCACCCTGCAGACGATCCACGACGTGCCCGTCCTGATGTGCGCCGCCGAGGGCGTGTCGATCGGGGGTGAGAGCGACGCCCTGGACCTCATCGGTGATGCCGGGTACCAGGGCGCCGCATGGGTCGTCGTCCCCGTCGAGCGGTTCGACGAGCGGTTCTTCCGGCTGAGCACCCGCGTCGCGGGCGACATCATCCAGAAGTTCGTGCAGTACCGGGTCGGCCTCGCCGTCGTCGGTGACATCTCCCGGTACACGGCGGCCAGTTCAGCGCTGGCGGACTTCGTCCGTGAGTGCAACCGCAACCGGCAGACTTGGTTCCTGGCGGATGTCGGCGAGCTGCGGGAGCGCCTCAAGGGCTGAGGCACCCAGCCCCGGCCCCGCCGCCGCCGCCCATCGCTGGTCGAGCCGGAAGAAGCCGTACACCACCGAGGCCATCAGCAGGAGGAGGAGTGGCCCGTACAACCACGGGTGTCGGGCCATTTCCATCGGCAGAAAGCGATAGCCCAGCAGCAGCGCGACGAACACCGCCGCGCCGTGGGCGACCAGCCGCAGTCCCGAGCGGTCCCAGCCGCGGTCGATCGTGCGCAGCGCCGCCTCGATCGTGACCGTGAAGACGACACCGGCGATGAGGTCCACGCCGTAGTGGTAGCCGAATCCCAGCGTCGCGGTGAGCGTGGCGACGAGCCAGAACGTGCCCGCGTGGCGCAGTGCGCGCGGGCCCCGGCGGGAGTGGATGAAGATCGCGGTGGCCCATGCCGTGTGCAGACTGGGCATGCAGTTGCGCGGGGTGATGTCGTCGTACGGCATCGAGTGCGGGGGGCTGATCGGCGGGGCCGTGCCGGGCCACAGGTCGGCCAGTGCCCAGGGCTCGCCGCCGGTGCCGAACGCGCCCGTGCCGTAGGCGAAGACGGGCCCGACCACCGGGAAGATCATGTAGATGCCCGGCCCGAGGAGGCCGATCACCAGGAACGTGCGCACCAGGTGGTGGCGCGGGAAGCGGCGTTCGATCCCCACGTGCCGCAGCTGATAGAGCGCAACGACGACCGCGGCCACCGCGAGCTGGACGTAGACCCAGTCGAGGAGGGTGGAGCCGACCGGTCCGGTGGCCCTGAGCATCCGGCCCACCACCCACGACGGGTTGCCGAGCGCGTGGTCGGCGGTGGCCAGGTACGGGTCGAGCACGGTCGGGCGGGTCTTGGAGGTGATCAGCAGCCAGGCGTCACCGGTCTTGCGGCCGGCCACCAGCAGCAGGCCGAGACCCACGCCCTTGAGCAGCAGCGTCCGTTCACGGCCGGTACGGCGGGTGACGGCGATGACCGCGCAGCCGAGCAGTACCCACAGCGCGCCGTTGCCGAACATCATCTCGGCGTCGAGGGCCCATCGCACCAGGAAGAAGACGAGGTCGATGCCGAGGGCGACCCCGAGCGCGATGAACCGCTGCCGCCAGGTGAGCACCACCATCGTCAGCGCCATGCCGGCGTACAGCAACGGCCCCGATTTCGGGGCGAACACCACTTCTCGCGCCTGATTGGTGATCGGTCCCGGCTGACCGTATCCCCGGGTGACGATCTCCAGCGCGAGAATGAATCCGAGGCCCACGAGGGTCACCGCGGCCCACAGAATCGCCCTCGGCCGACGCCATGCGGTGGACGCGAAGGCACTACGTATGCGCGGGAGGGCCCGCGAGGCTATGGATATCACCTATCCGACCGCTGCCTTGTTCGGTCGGCCAGGTCTCTTCGTGGTGGGCAGCATGACTTCCCGGTGGGTGGGCGGGGCAAGGGCGAGCGGGTGGAGCACGGGTGTGTGACGGGTGGGTGAACCGGACCACGACTGACGTGATCGCTCTATTGAAGACTGTCAATCGCCTGTCAAGGTTGCCCGATACCGGCCAACTCCGTGCACCGGGGTACCGCCCAGCACGGCTGAATCCCCACGTCAATGAGGGTCTCCCCTCGACTCGGGGCACAGGCAGGGGAGTTGGGGCGCGAGGGTTGCCTCGTTCTCCATAACGTCACCAAATCGCCTCCCCTTCGTAACACATGGACTGACCCGTCCATGCCAATCTCTCGGTTACCCACACAGTCAACCCGCGTAGAACGAGGCTCCCCGAAGCAACTCCTCGTCCTGCGCGGCCCTTTGGGAAGGGACACCCCTCATGCCCGCTGCGCGGATACGCAGTTGGAAGTCGGTCGCTCTCGCGACGTCGGCCGTGCTCGTCGGTATCGTCCTCCCGGCGGCCACCGCCACCCCCGCCTCGGCCACGACGACCGCCTACGACGCCACGTACTACGCGAACGCGATCGGCAAGACCGGCACGGCCCTGAAGTCCTCCCTGCACACGATCATCAGCCCTCAGACGAAGCTGTCGTACTCGGCTGTCTGGGAGGCCCTGAAGGTCACCGACCAGGACCCCAACAACACCAACAACGTGAAGCTGCTCTACAGCGGCATCTCCCGCAGCAAGACCCTCAACGGCGGCAACTCCGGCAACTGGAACCGCGAGCACGTGTGGGCCCAGTCGCACGGCGACTTCGGCACCTCCGCCGGCCCCGGCACCGACCTGCACCACCTCCGCCCCGAGGACGTCACGGTCAACGCCATCCGCGGCAACCTCGACTTCGACAACGGCGGCAGCAGCTTCACCAACAGCGGCGGCAGCCTCTACGACTCGAACTCCTTCGAGCCCCGGGACGCCGTCAAGGGCGACGTGGCCCGCATGATCCTCTACATGGCCGTCCGGTACGAGGGCGACGACGGCTGGCCCAACCTGGAGCCCAACGACCTCGTCACCAACGGCGGCACCCGCTTCCACGGCCGCCTGTCCGTACTGAAGGCCTGGAACGACGAGGACCCGCCGGACGCCTTCGAGGAGCGCCGCAACGAGCTGATCTACACCAACTACCAGCGCAACCGGAACCCGTTCATCGACCACCCCGAGTGGGTCGAGGCGATCTGGTAGACGCCGCCCGCCGAGCCCGGTGGACCCCCGGCCCCCGTACGGGCCGGGGGTCCACCGCGTCGCAGAGCGGCCCCTCTTACCCGGCCCTGTTTTACCCGCCCTGTTTTACCCGCCCTGTTTTACCCAGCCCTGCGCGAATTCACAGGCCGCTGCCAGGTACGCCACAGTGCGCGCCCATGCCGTCGCCGCACGGTGCAGTGGTGACATCTGCCACCGATCCACGTCCCCACGCCCCTGACACCACCGCCGGCCCGGGCGGCACCGCCGGCACCGAGCCGCCATCGCCGACCGCGCCCGTCGGTCCCGTACGGCCGCCGGAGACCGCGCCGCGCTGGTCGCTGCCCGCGCTCATCGGGATCATGGTCCTGGCCGGGGTGCTGTACTCCTGGAACCTGTCCTCCTCCGGCCTGAACAGCTTCTACAGCGCGGCCGTGCTGAGCGGCACGCAGAGCTGGAAGGCGTGGTTCTTCGGCTCGCTGGACGCGGGCAACTTCCTCACCGTCGACAAGCCGCCGTTCGTGCTGATGGTGATGGGGCTGTCGTGCCGGGTGTTCGGCTTCGGCACCTGGCAGATGATGGCGCCGCTGATCGCCTCCGCGCTCGGCACGATCTGGATCCTGCACTCGTCCGTGAAGCGGGTCTGGGGCCACGGCGCGGCGGCCGTCGCCGCGCTGGTGCTCGCCCTCACCCCCATCACGGTCGCCATCAACCGTGACAACAACCCCGACACCCTTCTCGTGTTCCTGATGGTCGCCGGCGCGGCCCTCGCCCTGCGCGCCGTGCACAACGGCAGGCTGCTGCCGCTGCTCGGCTCGGCCGCCTGCTTCGGCCTCGCCTTCAACACCAAGATGCTCCAGGGCTACATCGCCCTGCCCGCCGTCTTCGCCGTCTACCTCTACGCGGCCGACACCGGTCTGATGAAGCGGATCGTCAACCTGGCGCTCGCGGGCGTGGCGCTGGCCGTCTCCAGCTTCTGGTGGGCGGCGGCCGTCTCCCTCGTACCCGCCGCCGACCGGCCGTACATCGGCGGCTCCACGGACGGCACCGCCTGGAACCTGATCATGGGCTACAACGGTCTGGGCCGGATCCTCGGCGGCGAGGGCAACGGCGGCGGAGGCGGGGGCGGCGGCTTCTCCGGCACGGCGGGGCTCGGCCGGATGTTCAACGACATCCTCGGCGGCCAGATCTCCTGGCTGCTCCCGTTCGCCGGTGTCGCGCTCATCGGCGGGCTGGTGCGGTGCGGGCGCGCCCCGCGTACGGATCTCACGCGGGCCGCGCTGGTGATGTGGGGCGGCTGGACCGCCCTGCACTACCTGACCTTCAGCCTGGCCGAGGGCACGATGCACCCGTACTACACGACCGCGCTCGCCCCCGGTATCGCGGCGCTCTGCGGGGGCGGCGGGCTGATGCTGCTGCGCGCCTTCCGCACGGACAGGCGGTGGCTGTGGGTGCTGCCGGCCGCGTTCGCGGTCACCGGGGTGTGGGCGGTGCTCCTGCTGCGCCGGGCCACCGACTGGAACACCTGGCTGTGGCCGGCGATCGCGGTGGTGATGGTGGTCGCGGTCGCGGGCCTGGTCGTGTTCCGCTCCGGCTCGTCCGGCACCCGGCTGCGCCTGCTGGCGGCCTCCCTCGCCGCCGCGATCGTCGCCTCGGTCGCGGGCCCGGCCGCGTACGCCGCCACCGAACTCTCCGCCACCGGCGGGGGCATGGGCGGCACGAACCCGACCGCCGGGCCCACGACGGGAAGCGGCATGGGCGGCTTCGGCGGGGGCGGCGGCAACCGCGCGGGGAGCGGCGGCCGGTTGGGTACGCCCCCGAGCGGAGCGCCCGGCGGCCAGCAACAGGGCGGCACTCAGGCCCCGCAGGGTGGCGGTCAGCAACAGGGCGGCGGGCAGGCCCCGCAGGGCGGCACGAGCGGCGGCCCCGGTGGGGGCATGGGCGGCGGCGGCATGGGCGGCGGTGCGAGCAGCGAGCTGATCTCCTACCTGGAGAAGAACCAGGACGGCGCCAAGTGGCTGCTCGCGGTGTCGAGTTCGCAGAGCGCGGCCCAGCTCATCCTGAGCAGCGGCGAGCCCGTCATCTCGATGTGGGGTTGGTCAGGCAGCGACCAGGCCATGACCCTCGCCAAGCTCAAGGAACTCGTCGAGGCCGGCGAACTGCACTACATCCAGCTCGGCGGCGATGGGGGTCCCCCCGCGCGAGCGAATTCGAGCGTGGGGGAGGGCGGCGGCCCCGACGGCAACTCCTCCCTCAGCTCCGAGGTCACCGCCTGGGTACAGGAGAACGGCACGGCGGTGACGGCGAGCGAGTACGGCGGCAGCGAGACGTCGGCGAGTGTGTACCGCCTGGACCCGTCGGACGTGACGTAGGCAAGCACCGAGGCCGTACCCGACCCGGAGCCCCCTGGACGTCGCCGCGTCCAGGGGGCCCGGCAGTTACGCACCCATGACATTCGGACGTACAACCGGCGAACCCTTTATCGAGTCGGACTACATGGACGCGGCGATTCCGCCACGCCGGACCCCACCGACCCGAAAGGCACGTGCATGTCACGAGCACGAGCAGCAGCACGACGCAGCACCCGCACGGCACGCGTGAGCGCCCCCTTGGCAGCGGTGGTCCTGCTGGCCGGAGGGCTGACCGCCCTGTCGCTCGGCCCGGCCTCGGCGGCCCCCGCGACGGTGGGCGCGGCGGACGACTTCAACGGCGACGGGTACGCCGACCTGGTCGTCGGCGCCCCGAACGCCACGATCTCGGGGAAGGCCAAGGCGGGCTACGTGGCCGTCCTGTACGGCTCGAAGAGCGGCGTCTCCCCCACGAACAAGAAGCTGATCAGCCGCTCGACGACCGGTGTCCCCGGCTCCGCCACCGCGAACCAGCGCTTCGGCTCGACGTTCACCAAGGGCGACCTGGACCGTGACGGCTACGGCGACCTGGTGATCGCGGGCGGTACGGCGGGCTCGGTGATCGTCTGGGGCTCGGCGTCCGGGCTGACCGGCGGCACGAGCATTGCCCAGTACGGGGCGGCCCCGCAGGCGGGCGACTTCGACGGCGACGGCAAGACGGACCTCGCGCTGTTCTCCGCGCAGTCCGTCGGCGGCGACGACCCCGAGGGCGCCCCGGCGGCCCTGTGGAAGGGCCCGGTCTCCCGCGCGGGCGAGCCCGCCGCCGTACTGAACCTCCTCGACAAGTCCCTGTGGTGGGGCTGGGACGAGGACGACGCGTCCTGCGCGACCGGCGGCGGCTGCGAGAACGGCCCGGCCTCCATCACCGGCCCGGTGGTCTCCGGCCAGGTGGGCGACGTCAACGGCGACGGCCGGGACGACATCGTCCAGTGGCACTACACGGGCGACGGCACCTGGGGCAACCGCCTGCTCCTGGGCGGCGCTTCGGGCTTCACCCGCGGCTGGGTGCCCGGGGACGACACGAGCCGTGACCCGGCGGGCACGGGCATCGGCGATGTGAACGGTGACGGTTACGACGACGTGGTCGTGGGCGCGGAGGGCTGGTCCGACCAGGTCCGTGTGGCCTACGGCTCGCCCACCGGCCCGTCTCAGGCGAACGTCCAGACCTTCGACCAGAGCCTGCCCGGCTTCCCCGGCGCGCAGGAGGAGGGCGACCTCGTCGGCTCGGCGGTCTCGGTCGCCGACGTCACCGGCGACGGTTACGCCGACATCGCGCTCGGCATCGCGTACGAGGATGTCGACGACATCGTGAACACCGGCTCCGTCGCCCTCGTCCCCGGCACCGCCTCCGGTGTCACGGGCGCCGGCACGAAGGTCTTCCACCAGAACACCGCCGGGATCCCCGGGGTCGCCGAGGCGGACGACAAGTTCGGTACCACCACGGCCCTGCTGGACCTCAACGGCAACGGTCACCCCGACCTCGCCGTGGGCGCCCCCGCCGAGAACAGCGACAACGGCGCCGTCTGGGTCCTGCCCGGCACCACCACCGGCCCGACCACCACATCGGCCCTGGCCTTCGGCCCCGGCGACGTGGCGGGCCCGGCCACGGACGCGATGTTCGGCGCGGCCCTGCGCTGAGTGAGCAACTATCGCGGCGCGCGCACCCGGCGGCACCGGGTACGCGCGCCGCGCCCGTACGAGTGCCGCATCACGTCGGCGAGCCGCCGGTCAGGCCGTGTGGCGCAGGATCTCCTCGGCCAGGCGGGCGTCCAGGGCGGACGGCAGGGTGTGCCCGAGCCCCTCGATCATGACCAGCCTGGCACCCGGTACGGCGGCGGCGGTCGCCTCCGCGTGCGCCGGCGGGAACAGCGGGTCCTCGGTACCGTGCAGCACGAGCGTCGGCGCGGTGACGGAGGCCAGGGCCGCTGTGTCGTCCCCGCCGGCCGCCCCGGCGAGCGTGTGGTTGAACCCGGCCGCCAGATCACGCGCCCGCGCGAACACCCGCCGCTCCATGGCCCGGTACTCCTCCTCGTCGAACGGCAGCACCGGGCCGTGCAGCACCCGCCACAGCGGCAGCCGCAGGGCGAGGTGCGCGTCGAGGCCCGCCTCCGGATCGGGGAGGGAGGCGGCGAGCGCCGCCAGCAACTCGGCGCTGGGCGGCGGTAGTTCACCCGGCGCCGGGGGCTCCCCCGCCATGGCCCGGGTCACCACCGCCGCCGTGTCCGTACCGAGCGGCTGGGACGACAGGCTCGTCAGGGTCAGCACCCGCTCCGGATCGGTGACGGCGATCCGCTGCGCGATGATCCCGCCCAGAGAGGCCCCCACCAGATGCGCCCGCCGCACCCCGAACGCGTCCAGCACGGCGAGCGCGTCCGAGGCCAGGTCGGCGACGGTGTACGGCCGCACGGCGAAGTCGACGACGGAGGACCGCCCGGTGTCACGGTGGTCGTACCGGATCACCCGCCGCCCACCGTCCACCAGCCGCCGCACGATCCCGTCGTTCCACTGCACGCCCTGCGCCTGCGCACCCATCACCAGCAGCACGACCGGATGCTCCGGCTCGCCGAACTCCTCGGCCCACAGCTCGATGCCGTCCACGGGGACGATCCGCTCGCGACCGGCCAGGACGTCGTCGTCCATCTCTGTATTTTCCTGCATGGTCGTTCAAGATAATGACTCGGTGCGGATCACGCACGGGTTTTTCGAAGTGGACGCCTCACCGCCGCGCCCGGCACCCTGATCACATGGCCGGAGTCAAGGGGCAGGTGCAGAAGCGGGGCGTGGAGCGCCGCCGCGCGATGGTGGACGCCGCGATCACGCTCTTCTCCCGACAGGGCGTACGGGGCACGGGCGTCGCCGCGATCGCCGAACAGGCAGGCGTCACCCCGTCCGCCCTCATCCACCACTTCGGCAGCAAGGACGGCCTGGTCCGGGCGGTCCTGGAGGAGGCCGACCGCCGCGCCCTGGCCCGCCTGTCGGCCACCCCGACCTCGGAGCCGACCCTCGCCGAAGCCTTCGACTGGTTCGTACGGGACGCGGAGCACACGGCAGCCGCCGAACGCGAACTGACCGCCCTGCACACCACCTTGACGGCGGAGAACCTGACCCCCGGCACCGCCCTGCACACCTGGTTCCGCGACCGGGGCCGAGCCCTCCGCGCCCACCTGACGGCCCTCTTCACCCGCGCGGCATCGGACGGCTCGGCCCGCCCGGACGTGAACCCGACGACACTGGCCACAGAGGTGGCCGCCTTCCTGGAGGGCGCCCACCTCCTCTGGCTCCTGGACCCCGACCAGGTGGACCTACCGGCCGTACACCGCGGCTATTTCGAGGGGTTGACGGCACGCCTGCGCCCCTGACCCGGTCCCCCCCGATCGCCCGGAGCCCCCGATCCCCCGGAGAACCGCCGCTCGCGCGACGGCCGTCAGACGTGCGTCGGTGCGAACATCCGCAACACCGTCGGGAGGACGACCACCGAAGGGCCCGGGGTGGCGAGGGACTTGGTGAGGTCGGCCGTGAGGGTTTCGGGGGTCGTGCGGGTGGCCGGGACGCCGAAGGACTCGGCCAGGGCCACGTAGTCCGGCCGAGTCAGTTCCGTGCCGGTCGTCTCGCCGAACGCGTCCGTCATGTACTCGCGCAGGATGCCGTACCCGCCGTCGTCGACGATCAGCCAGGTGACGTTCAGGTCGTACTGCCGGGCCGTGGCCAGCTCCGCGATCGAGTAGAGCGCGCCGCCGTCGCCGGAGACGGCCAGCACCGGCTGGGTCGGGTCGGCCGCCGCCGCGCCGAGGGCGGCCGGGAACGCGTAGCCGAGGCCGCCGGAGCCCTGCGCGGAGTGCATGGTGTTGGGGCCCTTGGGGTCGAACGCCGACCAGGCCCAGTAGGACAGGATCGTCATGTCCCAGAAGGAGGGGGCGCGGGCCGGCAGGGCCCGCCGGATGGACGTCAACAGGTCCTGTTCCAGGGTGAGTTCCTGGGAGTCGATGCGCGTGCGGACACGGTCGAGCACCTCACGGACCCGGTCGGGGGCGGATGCGTCCTCCCGTGTGCCCTCGATCGTCTCCAGCAGGGCCTGGAGCGCCAGGCGCGCGTCCGCGTGGATGCCCAGCGCCGGGTGGTTGGACTCCAGCTTCCCGAGGTCCGCCTCGATCTGGATCACCCGGCCCCGGGGCCTGAACGTGTGGTAGTTCGAGGAGAGTTCACCCAGTCCCGAACCGACCACCAACAACACGTCCGCGTCCTCCAGGAAGTCCGTCGTGTGCCGGTCCTCCAGCCAGGACTGGAGGGACAGCGGATGCGTCCACGGGAAGGCCCCCTTCCCCCCGTACGTCGTCACGACCGGCGCCGACAATCGCTCCGCCAGCGTCCGCAGCTTGCCGGAGGCGTCCGCCCGCACGACCCCGCCACCCGCGATGATCGCCGGGCGGGCGGCGGACGACAGCAAGTGGGCGGCCACGGCGGTCAGTTCGGGACGCGGCGGCAACTCCTCAGGAAAGGCGTCGCCGCCCGTCACCACCGGGATCGACGTCTCGGCGAGCAGCACGTCCTGCGGGATCTCCACCCACACCGGGCCGTGCGGGGCGGACAGCGCCGACTTCCAGGCCGCCTCGATCGCGGACGGGATCTGGGACTGGCTCCGCACGGTGTGGACGGACTTCACCACACCCCGGAACGAGGCCGCCTGGTCCGGCAGTTCATGGAGGTAGCCGTGCCGGCCGCCGCCCAGGCCCGCCGTCGGGATCTGGCTGCTGATGGCGAGGACGGGGGCGGAGGCGGAGGCGGCCTCCTGGAGTGCGGCCAGCGACGTCAGCGCGCCGGGGCCGGTCGACAGCAGCAGTGGCGCCGCCTCCCCCGTGATCCGCCCGTACGCGTCCGCCGCGAACCCGGCGTTGTTCTCCACCCGCAGGCCGATGTAGCGCAGATCCGACCGCCGCAGTGCGTCGAACATGCCGAGCGCGTGCTGGCCGGGCAGCCCGAAGACCGTCGTCGCGCCGAGCCCGGCCAGCGTCTCCACGACCAGGTCTCCGCCGTTGCGGCCGGGTGGAGGGTTCAGCGCGGCCTCCGTCTGGGCGGCCGTCGGGCGGAGTACCAGGTCGTGGTCGTGGGTCACTTGGCCTTGCTCTCCTCACGGGTTGCGGCGATCTGCCGGGACATGATCGTGGTGAGCTCGTACGCCGTGTGCGAGGCGGCCACCGCGGTGATCTCGGCGTGATCGTACGCGGGCGCCACCTCGACCACGTCGGCGGAGACCAGGTGGCAGGCGGCGAGGCCGCGCAGGATCTCCAGCAGTTCGCGGGAGGTCATGCCGCCGGCCTCGGGCGTCCCGGTGCCGGGCGCGTGCGCGGGGTCGAGGCAGTCGATGTCGATGGAGATGTAGAGGGGCCGGTCGCCGATCCGCTGGCGCAGCTGGTCGGCGATCTCGTCCACTCCGCGCCGCATCACGTCCGCCGACGTGACGATCCCGAAGCCCATCTTCTCGTCGTCGGTGAGGTCCTGCTTGCCGTACAGCGGCCCGCGCGTGCCCACGTGGGAGAGCGCGGAGGTGTCCAGGATCCCCTCCTCGACCGCCCGCCGGAACGGGGTGCCGTGCGTGTACTCGGCGCCGAAGTACGTGTCCCAGGTGTCGAGGTGCGCGTCGAAGTGGAGCAGCGCCACCGGGCCGTGCTTCTTGGCGACCGACCGCAGCAGCGGGAGCGCGATGGTGTGGTCGCCGCCGAGGGTCATCAGCCGGGCCCCGGTGCCGAGCAGCTCGTCCGCCGCCGCCTCGACCGTCTCCACCGCCTCGTTGATGTTGAACGGGTTGGCGGCGATGTCACCGGCGTCCGCGACCTGGGCGAGGGCGAACGGGGAGGCGTCCTGGGCCGGGTTGTAGGGGCGCAGCAGCCGGGACGCCTCGCGGATCGCGTTGCCGCCGAAGCGGGCGCCCGGCCGGTACGAGACACCCGAGTCGAACGGCACCCCCACGACCGCGACGTCCGCCCGCCCCACCTCGTCGAGGCGCGGCAGCCGGGCGTAGGTCGCGGGCCCGGCGTAGCGCGGGACCCGGGAGGAGTCGACGGGGCCGCGGGGCGAGTCGAGGGGGCCGCGGGGCGTCTCGTTGCCGCTCATGATGCTGTGCCTTCTTCCTGCGGGGGTGCCGGGTGGCCGGAGACCGGCCGGAGACGGTGACGGGCATCGACCCTAGGCCGCCGCCGAGCGACTGCGAAGTGTACGTTTCATCCATTCGAGCGGGATGGAACGGAGGAAACGCACATGGTCTCGGAACCGACGGTACCCCCCGCCCCCGCCGTCCCGCCCACCCCACCCGTGCCCCTCTCGGCGCTGCTGGCCCATGGCGACCTGGGGCTGCGGCAGATCGCCGGCCCGGTCGACGCGGGGACGGCGATCCACTGGGCGCACACCTCGGAGATGTCGGACCCGTACCCGTATCTGCTCGGCGGCGAGCTGCTGCTGACGGCCGGCGTCCACATCCCGGAGGCGGCCGGCTCGGGCACCGGGTCCGACGACTACTTCGACGGCTACGTCTCGCGCATCGTCGCGGCGGGCGGCGCGGCCCTCGGCTTCGGCGTGGCCCCCGTCCACGACCGCGTCCCGGGGGCCCTGGTCTCCGCCTGCGACACCCACGGCCTGCCGCTGATCGAGGTCCCGCCCCGCACGACCTTCTCCGGGGTCGCCCGCGCGGTCTGGGAGCTGATGGCCCGGGCCAGACACACGGAGCTCCGCCGCGTGACCGAGGCCCAACAGGCCCTCGCGGCAGCCGCCTCCCGCCCGGACCCCGTCCGTGCGGTCCTGCGGCAGCTCGCCCGGCGAGTGAAGGGCCGAGCGGTCCTGTACGGCCCGGACGGCACGGAACTGGCATCGACGGGGCACGAGTACGGCGACCCGGTCACCCAAGCCCTGGCAGCACTCACCACCGTGGTCCGCCCCCACCCCACCAGGGGCGCGGGGAACGGCGCGACCAGCCCCCACGAACCCGCACCCGCCGACGCACCCCGACCCCCCGCCCCCTCCCCGCGCACCTCACCCCCCACCTCCGCCACCGACACAGTCGACGGCACCTACCTCACCGCCTACGCCCTCACCTCCCAAGGACACGCCTTCACCCTCGGCGTAGCCACCCCCCACCGCACCCCCGGCGACCACACCATCGCCTCCGTCGCCGCCGTCCTCCTCTCCCTCCTCACCGGCGAACGCCAGAGCGGCACCGGCACGGCCCGCACCTCGGCGCTGGTACGGCTCCTGCTCGGCGCCGAGGTGCGGGAGGTCGCTCCCCTGCTGGGCACGGGCACCCACTGGCACGTCGTCCACGCCGGCCCGGCCGAGGGCGTCCCCCGGCCGGAGGCCCTCGCCGCGGCCGCCCTCGGCGCGGCCCTGGGCTCCGCGCTGGTCGACGTCCACGACGGCGTCGTCCGCGTCCTCGTCCCCGCCGACCGTGAGATCCCCGAGCAGCCCGGCTGGATGTGCGGGGTGAGCGCCCCCGCCGAGCCGCATGCGTGGCCCACCGCCGACGTGCAGGCCGCCCGGGCGCTGGCCCGCGCCAGGGCCACCCGGTCGGCGCTGGTCCGGCACGGGGCCCGTACGACGCTGGCGCACCTCGTGCCGGCGGAGGACGCGACCGCCCACGCCGAGGCCCTGCTGGCCCCGGTCGCCTCCGCCCCCGGTGCCGCCGCGCTCACCGAGACCCTGCGCACCTGGCTCTCCCTGCACGGCAGTTGGGACCGCACGGCCGTCGCCCTGACCGTCCACCGCAACACGGTCCGCCAACGCATCGCCCGCTGCGCCGCGTTGCTGGAGGCGGACCTGGACGACCCGGACGTCCGCATGGAGTTGTGGTTCGCGCTGCGCCGGGAGTGAGCCGGTGGGCGCGTACGACCGGTCGACGCGGAGTGACGCAGGTCGCAGCGGGCGGGACGCCCGCGACTCCGGCAGTTGTCTGCCTCACAATGGACCCATGCCGATACCCGGGACCCCCAGCCGCGCCGAGCTCGTCGAGCACCTCGTCAGGACGCGTATCGCGGGCGACGTCGCCACGCCGCGCGAGAACAACCTCTCCCACTACCGCGAACTGGCCAACGGCAACCGCCACTACTGGCTCGGCCTGGAGCTCGGGGACCGCTGGACCGACGAGCAGGACGTGCTGGCCGTGATGGCGGAGCGCGTCGGGGTGAACGACGACCCGGGACACCGCTACGGCCAGGACACCATCGACCCGGATCTGACGGTCGACGCGCTGGAGCGCATGGCGGCCCGGCTGCGCAAGGCGGCGGAGGGCGGGCAGCGCGTCCTGTTCGCCACCGGGCACCCCGGCGGGCTGCTCCAGGTGCACCACGAGACCGCGCGGGCGCTGCGCGCGGCCGGCTGCGAGATCGTCGTCATCCCGGAGGGCCTGCAGACGGAGGAGGGGTACGTCATGCAGTTCGCGGACGTGGCCGTCCTCGAACACGGCGCCACCCTGTGGCACACCCACTCCCCCGAGCCGATGCGCGCCATCCTGCGGGGACTGGAGGGCGCGGGCCGCCCGCTGCCCGACCTGGTCGTCGCCGACCACGGCTGGGCGGGCTGCGCGGGCCAGCTCGGCATCGACTCCGTCGGGTACGCGGACTCCAACGACCCGGCCCTCTTCCTCGGCGAGTCCGAGGGCACCCTCCAGGTCGTGGTGCCCCTGGACGACCATGTGGTCAGCCCGCGCCACTACGACCCGATGTCGGCGTACCTGCTGGAGCAGGCGGGGCTCAGCGGGGAGTAGCCCCGGGCTCCCCCGGCTCCGCCGGCTCCTTCGGCCGCTCCCTCGGGACGCGGACCACGCCCTCCTGGATCACGGAGATCGCGAGGCGGCCGTCCTGGGTGTAGATCCGGCCCTGGCCGAGTCCTCGGCCGGCCGCCGCCGACGGTGACTCCTGGTCGTACAGGAGCCATTCGTCGGCGCGGAAGGGCCGGTGGAACCACATGGCGTGGTCGAGCGAGGCCCCGACGACGTCGCCGACGGCCCAGCCGCCGCGCCCGTGCGCGAGCAGGACGGAGTCCAGGAGCGTCATGTCGGAGACGTAGGTGGCGAGGACGACGTGCAGGAGGGGGTCGTCGTCGAGCTTGCCGTTGGCGCGGAACCAGACCTGGGAGCGCGGTTCGCGGGGCGCGCCGTAGCGGCCGTAGGGCGGGTCGTCGACGTAGCGCAGGTCGACGGCAGCGCGTGCTTCGAGCATCTTCTCCACCACGGCCGGGTCGAGGCCGTACGCCGGGAGGCGTTCCTCGGCGGTGGGGAGCGTCTCCGGGTCGGGCGCGGCGGGCATCGGGGCCTGGTGGTCGAGACCGTCCTCGTACCGCTGGAAGGACGCGGAGAGGGCGAAGATCGGCTGGCCGTGCTGGACGGCGACGACGCGGCGCGCGGTGAAGGAGCGGCCGTCGTTCATGCGCTCCACGGTGTAGACGATGGGCGCGCCGGCGTCGCCGATGCGCAGGAAGTACGCGTGGAGGGAGTGCGGGAGCCGGTCGGCGGGGACCGTGCGCCCGGCGGCGACGAGCGCCTGGGCCGCGACCTGCCCGCCGAAGACCCGGGGGACGATGGCGGGCCGGGACTGGCCGCGGAAGATGTTCTCCTCGATCTGCTCCAGGTCGAGCAGATCGAGGAGAGACTGAAATGCGGGCTGACTCATGGGGTCAGTTGTACTGTGCAGGGGTTTCCGGTGTCTTACGGACCCGTGCCCTTACAGACCCATGTCCTTGGCGATGATCGTCTTCATGATCTCGCTGGTGCCGCCGTAGATGCGGTTGACGCGGTTGTCCGCGTACAGGCGGGCGATGGGGTACTCGTTCATGAAGCCGTAGCCGCCGTGCAGCTGGAGGCAGCGGTCGATGACGCGGTGGGCGACCTCGGTGGTGAACAGCTTGGCGGAGGCGGCCTCGGCGGCGGTCAGCTCGCCCGCGTCCAGCGCCTCGGTGGCGCGGTCCACGACGGCCTCGGCGGCGTCGACCTCGGCCTGGCAGGCGGCCAGCTCGAACTTGGTGTTCTGGAAGGCGGCGACGGGCTGGCCGAAGACGACGCGCTCCTGCACGTACTGCTTGGCGAACCGGATGGCCGCCTTGGCCTGCGCGTAGGCGCCGTAGGCGATGCCCCAGCGCTCGGAGGCGAGGTTGTGGCCGAGGTAGTAGAAGCCCTTGTTCTCCTCGCCGAGGAGGTCCTCGACGGGCACCTTGACGTCGACGAAGGCCAGCTCGGCGGTGTCGGAGGTCTTCAGGCCGAGCTTGTCGAGCTTGCGGCCGACCGAGTAGCCCTCGGCCTTGGTGTCCACGACGAAGAGGGAGATGCCGTGGCGGCGGTCCTCCTTGGTCGGGGCGGCGGTGCGGGCGCAGACGATCATGCGGTCGGCGTGGACGCCGCCGGTGATGAAGGTCTTGGCGCCGTTGAGGACGTAGTGCGTGCCGTCCTCGGAGAGCTTGGCGGTGGTGCGCATGCCCGCGAGGTCGGAGCCGGTGCCCGGCTCGGTCATCGCGATGGCCCACATCTCCTCGCCGGAGCAGAACTTCGGCAGGAAGCGCTTCTTCTGCTCGTCGGTGGCGAGCAGCTTGATGTAGGGCAGGCCGAGCAGCACGTGCACGCCGGAGCCGCCGAAGGTGATGCCCGCGCGGGCGGTCTCCTCGTACAGGACGGCCTCGAACTTGTAGGAGTCGATGCCGGCGCCGCCGTACTCCTCGTCGACGCGGATGCCGAAGACGCCGAGCTCGGCGAGCTTGTAGTAGAACTCGCGCGGCGCCTGGCCCGCGGCGAGCCACTCGTCGTAGACGGGCACGACCTCGGCCTCGATGAAGGCACGGAGGGTCTCCCGGAACGCCTCGTGATCCTCGTTGAACACCGTACGGCGCACGCCGTCACCTCCACCTGAGTGCTTTCGGATGTGCCCAGCGCCCCACCGGACGCATCCGAGTCGGCTAAGCGCTTGCTCAGACAACCGTACCGGCGGGTAGGGAAGCCCGTCCAGACCCCTCCCCCCGTAACGCTCGTCACTCCTGCGCAGCAGCCGCCCCGAAGGCCCCCCGGGCCATCCGGTGCAGGAGGGCCGCGGTGGCCGTCCGGCCCGGGAGGGAGCCGGGGCGGCCGAGGTGCGGGGTGGAGTTCAGCAGGCCGAAGACCGAGTGCACGGCGGAGCGGGCGGCGGGCTCCGTGAGGCCGCCGTGGACCTCGCGCAGCACCTGCACCCACAGCTCGACGTACTGGCGCTGGAGCTGGCGGACCAGCTTGCGGTCGCTGTCGCGGAGGCGGTCCAGCTCACGGTCGTGCAGGGTGATCAGGGGGCGGTCGTCCAGGGCGAAGTCGATGTGCCCCTCGATGAGGGAGTCGAGGACCGCCTCGGCCGGCCCCCCGTCGGCCTCCGCCAGCCGCCGCTTGGCGCCCGTGAGGAGCTGTTCACTGATGCCCACCAGCAGCTCGGCGAGCATCGCGTCCTTGCCGGCGAAGTGCCGGTAGAGACCGGGACCGCTGATACCCACGGCGGCGCCTATCTCGTCGACACCGACGCCGTGGAAGCCGCGCTCGGCGAAGAGCCGCGCGGCCTCCTTGAGGATCTGCTCGCGACGGGTGGGGGCGTCGGTTCTGGTGGCCATGGAAGCAATTCTAGACAGGGAGGTTAGCGGTCGTTAACCTGGAGGAAATGCGTTAACGCTCATTAACAAGGTGAGGGGTTCGCAGGATGCACGAGGCACCGGAGCTTCACAGCGCGGCCGATCCCGCGTCGGAAGCCTGGCGGGCCAACGAGGAGGCCCACCGGGCGCTGGTGGACGAGCTGCGCGGCAAGCTCGCCGCCGCCCGGCTCGGCGGGGGTGAGAAGGCGCGCGCCCGGCACACCGCGCGCGGCAAGCTGCTGCCGCGCGACCGGGTCGACACCCTCCTCGACCCCGGCTCCCCCTTCCTGGAGCTGGCGCCGCTGGCCGCCGACGGGATGTACGAGGGGCAGGCACCGGCGGCGGGCGTGATCGCCGGGATCGGCCGGGTCGGCGGGCGCGAGTGCGTCGTCGTCGCCAACGACGCCACCGTCAAGGGCGGCACCTACTACCCGATGACGGTGAAGAAGCACCTGCGCGCGCAGGAGGTGGCCCTGGAGAACCGGCTGCCCTGCCTCTACCTCGTCGACTCCGGCGGTGCCTTCCTGCCGATGCAGGACGAGGTCTTCCCCGACCGTGAGCACTTCGGCCGGATCTTCTACAACCAGGCGCGGATGTCAGGCGCGGGCATCCCGCAGATCGCCGCCGTGCTGGGCTCGTGCACGGCGGGCGGCGCGTACGTCCCCGCCATGAGCGACGAGGCCGTGATCGTCCGGGGGCAGGGCACGATCTTCCTGGGCGGCCCGCCGCTGGTGAAGGCCGCCACCGGCGAGGTCGTCACCGCCGAGGAACTGGGCGGCGGCGAGGTCCACTCCCGGATCTCCGGCGTCACCGACCACCTCGCGGAGAACGACGCCCACGCCCTGCGGATCGTGCGGACCATCGTCTCCACCCTGCCCGCCCGAGGCCCGCTGCCCTGGTCGGTCGAGCCGGCCGTCGAGCCCAAGGTCGACCCGTACACGCTGTACGGCGCGGTGCCGGTCGACTCCCGCACCCCGTACGACGTCCGCGAGGTCATCGCCCGCGTGGTCGACGGCTCGCGGTTCGCCGAGTTCAAGGCGGAGTTCGGGCAGACCCTCGTGACCGGCTTCGCCCGGATCCACGGGCACCCGGTCGGGATCGTCGCCAACAACGGCATCCTGTTCTCCGAGTCCGCCCAGAAGGGCGCCCACTTCATCGAGCTGTGCGACCAGCGCGGCATCCCGCTGGTCTTCCTGCAGAACATCTCCGGTTTCATGGTCGGCCGGGACTACGAGGCCGGGGGCATCGCCAAGCACGGCGCCAAGATGGTGACGGCCGTGGCCTGTACGAGGGTCCCGAAGCTGACGGTCGTCGTCGGCGGGTCGTACGGCGCGGGCAACTACTCGATGTGCGGCCGGGCGTACTCGCCGCGCTTCCTGTGGATGTGGCCCAACGCCAAGATCTCCGTGATGGGCGGCGAGCAGGCCGCGTCCGTCCTCGCCACGGTCAAGCGGGACCAGTTGGAGGCGCGGGGGGACTCCTGGCCCGCCGAGGACGAGGAGGCCTTCAAGGCCCCGATCCGCGCCCAGTACGAGCGCCAGGGCAACGCCTACTACGCCACCGCCCGGCTCTGGGACGACGGGGTCATCGACCCCCTCGACACCCGGCAGGTCCTGGGCCTCGCCCTGACCGCCTGTGCCAACGCGCCACTGGGCGACCCCCAGTTCGGCGTCTTCCGGATGTGAGGGGGAGCTGACCATGAGCATGTTCGACACGGTCCTCGTGGCCAACCGGGGCGAGATCGCCGTCCGCGTCATCCGTACGCTGCGGTCGCTCGGCGTCCGCTCCGTCGCCGTGTACTCCGACGCGGACGCCGACGCCCGGCACGTCCGGGAGGCCGACACGGCGGTACGGATCGGCCCGGCGTCGGCGGCGGAGAGCTATCTGTCGGTGGAGCGGCTGCTGGAGGCCGCCGCCCGCACCGGCGCCCAGGCCGTCCACCCCGGGTACGGCTTCCTCGCGGAGAACGCCGCGTTCGCGCGGGCGTGCGCCGACGCGGGCCTCGTCTTCATCGGTCCCCCCGCCGACGCCATCTCCCTCATGGGCGACAAGATCCGCGCCAAGGAGACGGTACGGGCGGCCGGGGTGCCGGTGGTGCCGGGCTCCAGCGGCAGCGGCCTGACCGACGGCCAACTCGCCGACGCGGCACGGGAGATCGGCATGCCGGTGCTGCTGAAGCCCAGCGCGGGCGGCGGCGGCAAGGGCATGCGGCTGGTCCGGGACGCGGCCGCGCTGGGCGACGAGATCGCCGCCGCCCGGCGCGAGGCCCGCGCCTCCTTCGGTGACGACACCCTCCTCGTGGAGCGGTGGATCGACCGCCCCCGGCACATCGAGATCCAGGTCCTCGCCGACGGCCACGGCGGCGTCGTCCACCTCGGCGAGCGCGAGTGCTCCCTCCAGCGCCGCCACCAGAAGATCATCGAGGAGGCACCCAGCGTCCTGCTCGACGAGGCGACGCGGGCGGCGATGGGCGAGGCGGCCGTCCAGGCGGCCCGCTCCTGCGGCTACTCCGGCGCGGGCACGGTCGAGTTCATCGTCCCCGGCGGCGACCCGTCCTCGTACTACTTCATGGAGATGAACACCCGCCTCCAGGTCGAGCACCCGGTGACCGAGCTGGTCACCGGCGTCGACCTGGTGGAGTGGCAGCTCCGGGTCGCGGCGGGCGAGCGCCTCGCCTTCGCGCAGGAGGACGTGACGCTGACGGGGCACGCGGTCGAGGCCCGCCTCTGCGCCGAGGACCCCGCGCGCGGCTTCCTCCCCTCCGGCGGCACGATCCTGCGGCTGCGCGAGCCCCAGGGCGACGGCGTCCGCACGGACTCCGGCCTCAGCGAGGGCACGGAGGTCGGCTCGCTGTACGACCCGATGCTCTCCAAGGTCATCGCGTACGGCCCCGACCGCGCCACCGCCCTGCGCCGGCTCCGCGCGGCCCTCGCGGAGACGGTCACCCTCGGCGTCCAGACGAACGCGGGGTTCCTGCGGCGCCTGCTGGCCCATCCGGCGGTGGTGGCGGGCGAGTTGGACACGGGGTTGGTGGAGCGGGAGGTGGAGGGGCTCGTGCCGGACGAGGTACCGGTGGAGGTCCACGCGGCGGCGGCGTTGCTGCGCCAGGCCGCGCTTGTCCCGGCCGACGCCGGCGGCACGGGCTGGACCGATCCCTTCGACACGGCGGTCGGCTGGCGGCTGGGCGGCGAGCGGGCCTGGACGGCACACCATCTGCGGCTGCCGGGCCACGAGCCGGTGACCGTGCGGGTGCGCCGCACGGCGGACGGCGGGACGGAGGTGCTGCCGGACGGGGCCGACACCCCGCTCCGGGGGTCCGGGGGCGTGCCCCCGCGTCCCGGGGGCGAGGGCCGGCTCACGTTCCACCTCGACGGCGTCACGCACACGTTCCACCACGCCGCCGACTGGCTAGGCCGTGACGGTGACGCCTGGCACGTGCGCGACCACGACCCCGTCGCGGCGTCGCTGAACCGGTCCGCGCACGCCGGCGCCGACTCGCTCACCGCCCCCATGCCCGGCACCGTCACCGTGGTGAAGGTGGCCGTCGGGGACGAGGTGACCGCCGGGCAGAGCCTGCTGGTGGTGGAGGCGATGAAGATGGAGCACGTCGTCTCCGCGCCGCACGCCGGGACGGTCACCGAGCTGGACGTCGCACCGGGCGCGACGGTCGCGATGGACCAGGTGCTGGCGGTCGTCGCCCCCCACGAGGAGCCGGGGGAGCCCGGGGACCCCGCGGCGAACGGAGAGCCCGCGGCGCACGAGGAGGTGGCGCCATGACCGCGTCCCTGCCCTTGGCGGTCCCCGAACCCGGCCTGCCGCCCCGTGTCCGTATCCACGAGGTCGGCGCCCGGGACGGCCTGCAGAACGAGAAGTCGACCGTGCCCACCGAGGTCAAGGCGGAGTTCGTCCGCCGCCTGGCCGCCGCGGGGCTCACGACGATCGAGGCCACGAGCTTCGTCCACCCCACGTGGGTGCCCCAACTGGCGGACGCGGAGGCCCTGTTCCCGCTGGTGAGGGACCTGGCGGTGGCCCTCCCCGTGCTCGTCCCCAACGAGCGGGGCCTCGACCGCGCCCTCGCGCTCGGCGCCCGCCGGATCGCCGTCTTCGCCAGCGCCACCGAGTCCTTCGCCAAGGCCAACCTCAACCGCACGGTCGACGAGGCGCTGGCGATGTTCGCACCGGTCGTCGACCGGGCGAAGGCCGAGGGCGCGCATGTCCGCGGATACCTCTCCATGTGCTTCGGCGACCCCTGGGAGGGCGCGGTCCCGATCCCCCAGGTCACCCGGGTCTGCCGCGCCCTGCTCGACATGGGCTGCGACGAACTCAGCCTCGGCGACACGATCGGGGTGGCGACACCGGGTCATGTCCGGGCACTGCTGACCCCACTCGTCGAAGACGTCCCCGTCGAGAAGCTGGGCGTGCACTTCCACGACACCTACGGCCAGGCCCTCGCCAACACCTACGCGGCGCTCCAGCACGGCGTCACGACCGTGGACGCCTCCGCGGGCGGCCTCGGCGGCTGCCCGTACGCGAAGTCCGCCACCGGAAACCTCGCCACCGAAGACCTCGTGTGGATGCTGCGCGGACTCGGCATCGACACCGGGGTCGACCTCGGCCGCCTCGTCGCCACCAGCGTGTGGATGGCCGAACACCTGGGCCGACCCAGCCCGTCCCGCACCGTACGAGCCCTGTCCCACGAGGACGCCGAGGGCCACGAGGACACCAAGGAGCAGTGACGTCCATGAACCACCGTCTCTCCCCCGAGCTGGAAGAACTCCGCCGTACGGTGGAGGAGTTCGCGCACGAGGTCGTCGCGCCCAAGATCGGCGACTTCTACGAGCGGCACGAGTTCCCGTACGAGATCGTGCGCGAGATGGGCCGCATGGGGCTGTTCGGCCTGCCGTTCCCCGAGGAGTACGGCGGCATGGGCGGCGACTATCTGGCGCTGGGCATCGCGCTGGAGGAGCTGGCCCGGGTGGACTCGTCCGTGGCGATCACCCTGGAGGCCGGGGTCTCCCTGGGCGCGATGCCGATCCATCTGTTCGGTACCCCGGCGCAGAAGGAGGAGTGGCTGCCGCGGCTGTGCTCCGGCGAGATGCTGGGCGCGTTCGGCCTCACCGAGCCCGACGGCGGCTCGGACGCGGGAGCCACCCGGACGACGGCCCGGCTGGACGAGTCGACGAACGAATGGGTCATCAACGGCAGCAAGTGCTTCATCACCAACTCGGGCACGGACATCACGGGCCTGGTCACGGTCACGGCGGTCACCGGCCGCACCCCGGAGGGCAAGCCGCTGATCTCCTCGATCATCGTCCCGTCCGGCACGCCGGGCTTCACGGTGGCCGCCCCGTACTCCAAGGTCGGCTGGAACGCCTCCGACACCCGTGAGCTGTCCTTCGCGGACGTCCGGGTCCCGGCGGAGAACCTCCTCGGCGAACAGGGCCGTGGCTACGCCCAGTTCCTGCGCATCCTCGACGAGGGCCGGATCGCCATCTCGGCGCTGGCCACGGGGCTGGCGCAGGGCTGTGTGGACGAGTCGGTGAAGTACGCCAAGGAGCGGCACGCCTTCGGCCGGCCGATCGGCGCCAACCAGGCGATCCAGTTCAAGATCGCCGACATGGAGATGAAGGCCCACACCGCCCGCCTCGCCTGGCGCGACGCCGCCTACCGCCTCGTTGCCGGTGAACCCTTCAAGAAGGAGGCGGCACTGGCCAAGCTCCACTCCTCCACCATCGCCGTCGACAACGCCCGCGACGCCACCCAGATCCACGGCGGCTACGGCTTCATGAACGAGTACCCGGTCGCCCGCATGTGGCGCGACTCCAAGATCCTGGAGATCGGCGAGGGCACGAGCGAGGTGCAACGCATGCTGATCGCACGGGAGTTGGGGCTGGTGGGCTGACCGACAGGGTACGTTCGAAACCATGGCCGGAAGCAGCCGTGACGGCACGGCTCCGGCACCCACCCACCCGGCTCGCCACAGGCGGGCCGGGTGTCTTTTCGTCCCTTTCGCGGGGGACGTGCGGTCCGGTCACACTCCCTGCGCATCAGGGTCACATCCCACAGGCTTACGCTTCAACTGAGCCCCGCAAACCCAACGAGCCTTCGATTCACAGGGGATTCAAAGATTAGGGCAGGAGTGGACCTGGGCATTCCACTCCCTGGGACCACCCACTGGACAAGGACTGAGGTTAGGCTAACCTACCTTCGAACTGACCCTCGGGCGGCACTCCGCCCCGTTCGAAAGTAGCCATACACATGTCCAACGCCAGAGCCGCCCACCTCACCCGCCGTGGCATCCTCGCCGCCGGTGGCGCACTCGGCCTCGGTGCCGTGCTCGCCGCCTGCGGCGACGAGAACTCGACGAGCGGCAGCACTGGCTCCGACAAGGAGACGGCTGCCGCCAAGTCCGGCCCCTGGTCGTTCAAGGACGACCGCGGCGAGACCGCCAAGACCGACAAGGTCCCCTCGAACATCGTCGCCTTCGTCGGTGTCGCCGCCGCGCTCCACGACTACGGCGTCGGCGTCAAGGGCGTCTTCGGTCCCACCAAGACGACCGACGGCAAGGCCGACGTCCAGGCCGGCGACCTCGACATCAGCAAGGTCACCGTCCTCGGCAACGTCTGGGACGAGTTCAACGTCGAGAAGTACGCCGCCCTCGCCCCCGACGTCCTCATCACCACGATGTTCGACGACGCCGGCACCCTCTGGTACGTCCCCGAGGCCTCCAAGGACAAGATCGCCAAGCTCGCGCCGAGCGTCGGCATCTCCGCGTACGACCGCCAGCTGACCGAGCCGCTGCAGCGCGTGCTGGAGCTGGCCAAGTCCCTCGGCGCGGACACGGAGTCCGAGAAGGTCACCGCCGCCAAGAAGCGGTTCGAGGACGCGGCCGCCCGGCTGCGCGCGGCCACCAAGGCCAAGCCCGACATCAAGGTGCTCGCCGGCTCCGCCAGCCAGGACATCTTCTACGTGTCCGGCTCGAACCTCTCCATCGACCTGGAGTACTTCAAGGCCCTCGGCGTGAACTTCGTCGAGCCGAGCGCCGCCGCGCTGAAGGCCAGCGGCGGCTGGTTCGAGAACCTCAGCTGGGAGAACGTCGACAAGTACGACGCGGACGTCGTCATCATGGACAACCGCACCTCCGCGATCCAGCCGGACGCGATCGAGGAGGCGACGTGGAAGAAGCTTCCCGCGGTGAAGGCCGGTCAGGTCATCGGGCGCAACCCCGAGCCGATCCTGTCCTACGACAAGTGCGCGCCGCTTCTCGAGGAGCTGGCCGAGGCGATCGAGAAGGCGAAGAAGGTCAGCTGAGGCCGAGGCCGTGGGTGAGCTGCGGGAGCGTCGTGGTTGCTCGCGCAGTTCCCCGCGCCCCTTAAGGGCCTACGGCCCTTTCGGGCCGAAAAAGCACGGGGCGCAGCCCCTGCTTTTTCAGGGGCGCGGGGAACTGCGCGACCAGCCCCCACCGGACCCGCACCCACCGACGAACCCGCAACCCCACACGCTCCCGCCCCCTATCCAGGAGCCCCCATGACGACGGCCGTAGCCGCTCCCTTCCGTTTCTTCTCTCTTCAGGTCGTGCGGACGGAGCGGCTCGGGCCGTCTCTCGTGCGTGTCTCGTTCGCGGGGGACGATCTGCGGTTCTTCCACTCCGACGGCCGGGACCAGTCACTGTCGTTGTTCCTGCCGCATCCCGGACAGGAAGTCCCGGCCATTCCCTATGAGTTGGGCGACGGCTGGTGGCAGGCATGGCGGGAGCTGCCGGACGACGTGCGGGCGGTGATGCGTTCGTACACCCTGCGGGGGCTGCGGCGCGACCCGCGCGGCGACACCGTAGAGATCGACATCGACTTCGTGCTGCACGGCGTGGAGCCGGGGGCCGCCGTGCCCGCCGGGCCCGCCTCGCGGTGGGCGTCCCAGGCCGCTCCCGGGGACCGGGTCGTCCTGCTCGGGCCCGCGATCGCCGACAACCGCGCGATCCGGTTCCGGCCGCCGGCGGACGCCGACCTGGTGCTGATCTGGGGTGACGACACGGCGTTGCCGGCCGCCTCGGCGATCCTGGAGTCGCTGCCGGCCGGCACCCCGGCCCGGGTCTGGCTGGAGGTCCACCACGCCGGGGACATCCAGGACCTGACGACCGCGGCCGACGCCGAGATCACCTGGCTGGTGCGGGGCGAGGGGGCGCCGCCCGCCCTCGACACCATCCGCGCCGCCCAACTCCCGTCCGCCGAGCTGCCGTACGCCTGGATCGCCGGCGAGTCCGGCCGCGTGAAGGAGTTGCGCCGCCATCTCGTGCGCGAGCGCGGGCTCGACAAGCGGCGCGTCACCTTCGTCGGGTACTGGCGTGAGGGTCTGACGGAGGAGCAGTTGCGGGAGCGCGGCGAGTAGTCGGCTCGTCGAGAGACCGGAACCGGAGTCGCCGAAGTGACCACAGTCACGGAAGGGGCTGGATTTCCCGCAAGTTAATTAGGTTAGGCTTACCTAAGTTGGACGACGTGATGTCACCCCCCACTCACCTCTCCGTCCCACCCGGACCGCCCCGCTCGGAGGACCTCCCCATGCGCTCGCACCTGCTCAATGACACGACCGCGGAGCGGTACCGCCGCACCGTGACCGAAGGCGTGGAGCGGGTGGCGGCCAAACTCGCCACCACCGAACGACCGTTCACCGGTATCACCGTCGACGCCCTCGCCCCCCGCATCGAGAAGATCGACCTCGACGAGCCGCTGCACGACACGGCCGCCGTCCTCGACGAGCTGGAGGACGTCTATCTGCGGGACGCGATCTACTTCCACCACCCGCGTTACCTCGCCCACCTCAACTGCCCGGTCGTCATCCCGGCCGTGCTCGGCGAGGCCGTGCTCTCCGCCGTCAACTCCTCCCTGGACACCTGGGACCAGTCGGCCGGCGGCACCCTGATCGAGCGCAAACTGATCGACTGGACCAACGAGCGCATCGGGTTCGGCCCCTCCGCCGACGGGGTGTTCACCTCCGGCGGCTCGCAGTCCAACCTCCAGGCGCTGCTCCTCGCCCGTGAGGAGGCCAAGACCGACAGCACCGCCAAACTGCGGATCTTCGCCTCCGAGGTCAGCCACTTCAGCGTGAAGAAGTCGGCGAAACTGCTGGGCCTGGACCAGGACGCGGTCGTCTCCATCCCGGTCGACGGCAACAAGCGCATGCAGACCATGGCGCTCGCCCGGGAGCTGGAGCGCTGCAAGAACGACGGTCTCGTCCCCATGGCCGTCGTCGCCACCTCCGGCACCACCGACTTCGGTTCCATAGACCCGCTGCCCGAGATAGCCGAGCTCTGCGCCCAGTACGACACCTGGATGCACGTCGACGCCGCCTACGGCTGCGGCCTCCTGGTCTCCCGCAAGCGCCGCGACCTGCTGAACGGCATCGAGCGCGCCGACTCCGTCACCGTGGACTACCACAAGTCCTTCTTCCAGCCGGTGAGTTCGTCCGCCGTCCTGGTCCGCGACGGTGACACCCTGCGCCACGCCACCTACCACGCGGAGTACTTGAACCCGCGCCGTATGGTCACCGAGCGCATCCCCAACCAGGTCGACAAGTCCCTGCAGACCACCCGCCGTTTCGACGCGCTCAAGCTGTGGATGACCCTGCGCACGATGGGCGCCGACGGCATCGGCCAGCTCTTCGACGAGGTCTGCGACCTGGCTCAGGAGGGCTGGAAACTGCTCGCCGCCGACCCGCGCTACGACGTGGTCGTGGAGCCCCAGCTGTCCACGCTGGTCTATCGCTACATCCCCGAGGCCGTCACCGACCCGGCGGAGATCGACCGCGCCAACCTGTACGCCCGCAAGGCCCTGTTCGCCTCGGGCGACGCCGTGGTCGCGGGCACCAAGGTCGGCGGTCGCCACTACCTGAAGTTCACCCTGCTCAACCCCGAGACCACGATCGAGGACATCGCCACCGTGCTCGATCTGATCGCCGGCCATGCCGAGCAGTACCTGGGAGAATCCCTTGACCGCGTCGCTTCCTGAATCCGCTGAGAACGCCGTGAAAACCCACGACTTCATCGGCATCGGACTGGGACCCTTCAACCTCGGCCTCGCCTGCCTCACCGAGCCCATCGCCGAACTCGACGGGATCTTCCTGGACTCGAAGCCGCACTTCGAGTGGCACTCGGGGATGTTCCTCGACGGCGCCCACCTCCAGACCCCGTTCATGTCGGACCTGGTCACCCTCGCCGACCCGACCTCCCCGTACTCCTTCCTGAACTACCTGAAGGACTCGGGCCGTCTGTACTCGTTCTACATCCGGGAGAACTTCTACCCGCTGCGGGTCGAGTACGACGACTACTGCCGCTGGGCCGCGAGCCGGCTGAGCAACGTCCGCTTCAACACGACGGTCAGCGAGGTGACGTACGAGGACGACGTCTACGTCGTACGCACGACCGGCGGGGACGTCCTGCGCGCCCGGCGCCTCGTCCTCGGCACCGGCACCGTCCCGTACATCCCCGAGGCCTGCCAGGACCTGGGCGGCGACTTCTTCCACAACGCGCAGTACATGCACCGCAAGGCGGAGCTGCGGTCGAAGAAGTCGATCACGATCGTCGGCAGCGGCCAGAGCGCCGCGGAGATCTACTACGAGCTCCTCTCCGAGATCGACGTCCACGGCTACCAGCTCAACTGGGTCACCCGCTCCCCGCGGTTCTTCCCCCTCGAATACACCAAGCTGACGCTGGAGATGACGTCCCCGGACTACATCGACTACTTCCGCGCGCTGCCCGAGGAGACCCGCTACCGGCTGGAGAAGCAGCAGAAGGGCCTGTTCAAGGGCATCAACGGGGATCTGATCGACTCGATCTTCGACCTGCTCTACCAGAAGAACGTCACCGCCCACGGCCGCCCCGTCCCGACGCGGCTGCTCACCAACTCGTCCCTGAACACCGCCACCTACGAGGACGGGCGCTACACGCTCGGCCTGCGCCAGGACGAGCAGGGCAAGGACTTCGAGATCGAGACCGAGGGCCTGGTCCTGGCCACCGGCTACCACTACCGGCCGCCGGCCTTCCTCTCCTCGATCAACGACCGGCTCGTCTTCGACGGCCACGGCCGCTTCGACGTGGCCCGCAACTACTCCATCGACACCACCGGCCGCGGTGTCTTCCTGCAGAACGCGGGCGTCCACACCCACAGCATCACCTCGCCCGACCTGGGCATGGGCGCGTACCGCAACGCGTACATCATCCGCGAACTGCTCGGCACCGAGTACTACCCGGTCGAGAAGACGATCGCCTTCCAGGAGTTCGCCGTATGAGCCCCGTCAGCGACATCGGCGGTACGCCCTTCACCTTCCGCCCCCTGGACCCGCTGACCGACGCCGAGCTGCTGCACGGCTGGGTCACGCACCCCAAGGCCGCGTACTGGATGATGCAGGACGCCCGGCTGGAGGACGTCGAGCGGGCGTACATGGAGATCGCGGCCGACCCGCACCACCACGCCCTGCTGGGGCTGCGCGACGGCGAACCCGTGTTCCTCATGGAGAAGTACGACCCGGCCCACCGTGAACTCGTCGGCCTGTACGAGCCCGAGCCCGGCGACGTCGGCATGCACTTCCTGGTGCCGCCGACGGACACCCCGGTGCACGGCTTCACCCGGTCCGTGATCACCGCCGTGATGGCACACCTCTTCGAGGACCCGGCCACCCACCGGGTCGTCGTCGAGCCGGACGTCTCCAACAAGGCCGTCCACGCCCTCAACGAAGTCGTCGGTTTCGTCCCCGACCGCGAGATCGACAAGCCCGAGAAGCGTGCCCTGCTGAGCTTCTGCACGCGAGAGCAGTTCTTTCGCAGCCAGAGCCTGGCTGCCCGAGGAGTAGCCGTATGACCCTGTCCGACGCCGTAGCGCATCTGTCCCCCCACCGCTGGGCACGGGCCAACCGCCTGCTCATCCGCAAGGCACTCGCCGAGTTCGCCCACGAGCGGCTCATCACGCCGCAGGCGACCGCCGACGGCCGCTTCGAGGTCCGCAGCGACGACGGTGCGACCCACTACGGGTTCACCGCCGTCCGGCGCGCCCTCGACCACTGGCAGGTCGACGCCGACTCGATCACCCGTCAACGAGACGGCGTCGACCTCCCTCTGGCCGCCCTGGACTTCTTCATCGAGCTGAAGGGGTCCCTCGGCCTGAGCGACGAGATCCTCCCGGTCTACCTCGAGGAGATCTCCTCCACCCTCTCCGGCACCTGCTACAAGCTCACCAAGCCGCAGACACCCGTCGCCGACCTGGTGGACGCCGGCTTCCAGGCCATCGAGACCGGGATGACCGAGGGCCACCCCTGCTTCGTCGCCAACAACGGCCGGCTCGGCTTCGGCGTCCACGAGTACCTCTCCTACGCCCCCGAGACGGCGAGCCCGGTCCGCCTGGTCTGGCTGGCCGCGCACCGCTCACGGGCGGCGTTCACGGCGGGCGTGGGCATCGAGTACGAGACGTTCCTGCGGGACGAGCTGGGCGAGGAGACGGTCGCCCGCTTCAACTCCGTACTGACCGAACAGGAGTTGGACCCGGCCGACTACCTCTTCATCCCGGTCCACCCCTGGCAGTGGTGGAACAAGCTGTCCGTCACCTTCGCCGCCGAGGTCGCCCAGCAGCACCTTGTCTGCCTCGGCGAGGGCGACGACGAGTACCTGGCCCAGCAGTCGATCCGGACGTTCTTCAACAGCTCCGCCCCCGAGAAGCACTACGTCAAGACGGCCCTCTCGGTCCTCAACATGGGCTTCATGCGCGGTCTGTCGGCGGCGTACATGGAGGCGACCCCGGCGATCAACGACTGGCTGGCCGGGCTCATCGACAACGACCCGGTGCTGAAGTCGACCGGCCTGTCGATCATCCGCGAGCGCGCGGCCGTCGGCTACCGGCACCTGGAGTACGAGGCCGCCACCGACAAGTTCTCCGCGTACCGCAAGATGCTGGCCGCGCTCTGGCGCGAGAGCCCGGTGGCCTCCCTCCAGGAGGGCGAGTCCCTGGCGACGATGGCCTCCCTGGTCCACGTCGACCACGAGGGCAACGGCTTCGCGGCCGCCCTGATCGAACGCTCGGGCCTGACCCCGACGGAATGGCTGCGCCGCTACCTGCGGGCCTACTTCACCCCCCTCCTCCACAGCTTCTACGCCTACGACCTGGTCTTCATGCCGCACGGCGAGAACGTGATCCTGGTCCTGAAGGACGGCGTGGTCGAACGGGCGATCTACAAGGACATCGCCGAGGAGATCGCGGTCATGGACCCGGACGCGGTGCTCCCCCCGACGGTCGAACGCCTCCGGGTGGACGTCCCCGAGGACAAGAAACTCCTCTCGATCTTCACGGACGTCTTCGACTGCTTCTTCCGCTTCCTGGCCGCGAACCTCGCCGAGGAAGGCGTCCTGGACGAGGAGGACTTCTGGCGCACGGTCGCCGAGACCGTCCGCGACTACCAGCACGCGATGCCCGAACTGGCCGACAAGTTCGCCCAGTACGACATGTTCGCCCCCGAGTTCGCGCTGTCCTGCCTCAACCGTCTCCAACTCCGCAACAACAAGCAGATGGTGGACCTGGCGGACCCCGCGGGCGCGCTCCAACTGATCGGCACCCTGAAGAACCCCATCGCGGACCTGTAGCCGAACGGCACGGCCCCCCATGAACAGACGGGCACCTCGGAGTACGGTCCTCCGAGGTGCCCGTCGTACTCCCTTGCTCCTCGTACGGGACAGGCCTAGCCGTCAGTACCCGCGGGGAGGACGGTTCGGGTCGAACTGCTGGACCCTCCTGGCGAGATTGGACCCGTCGATGGTGACGCCGTACCGGTTGCGGACGTAGCGCATCGCGGCGGCGATGCAGGCCACCGGGTCGTAGATGTTCACCGAGGTACCGGGGGCGTGACGCTGGGCGAAGGTCTGCGGGATGCACTGCACGATGCCCCGGGAGCACTGGAAGTGCGTGAGCGCGCCGTTCAGCCGCACGATCCCCCCACCGCTGCGGTAGCCGTCCCCGAAGTCCTTGACCCTGCTGAAACCGGCCGGTGTCCTGGCGTTGGAGTCCCAGAGATTGCAGGCGTTGGGGTTGCCCGACGATTCACGCGGGATCGCCGTCATGAAGCCCCGCACCCAATAGCGGCTCGGCTGGACTCCGGCCGCCGTGGCCGCCTGGTCGATCCAGTCCTCCAGCGTGCCCTCGCCCGTGAACCGGTGGAACGTCACCTGCTTCGGGTCGATCTGCCCCAGCTCCTCGATGCCGCCCCCGCTCGGCGGCCCGCCCGCCGGGAACCCGGCACGGACCCGGAACAGCCCCGCTCGCTCCCCGAGTTCCGTCAGGGACTGCATGCCGGGGGTCCCGGTGGCGTCGCTGCCGGAGTAGTGCAGCACCGTCCGGCGGAACTCGTCGTAGAGGGCCTGCGTGCCGTTCTCGAAGATCCCGTGTTCGTCGGCCGCGTCCGTGTGCATGACCTTCTCCAGCCCGTCCTGCACCAGCCCCACATCGGCCTTCGGGCTGGCGTCCCCGCCCGGTTGGGCCCGCTCGTCCTCGGCGCTGTGCGTCGAGGCCCAGACCACCTGGTTCAGGCTGACCCAGGGCTGCTCCGCGGCCGGGGAGGAGCCCGCCCTGACGTTGAACAGGTCCGACCGCCTGCCCAGTTCGACCAACTCCCGGGTGCGGGGCACCCCGTGGCCGTCCGCCCCGGCGTGCCCCAGTTTCTCCGCGCGGAACCGCTCGAAGAGTTCCTGTGTCTCCGCCTCGAACACGGAGTGCGGGTCGTCCGGGGCGACGCCCATGACCTTCTCCAGCGCATCCTGGACGAGAGCGACATCGTCCGCCGTCGCGCCGTGGCCGTTGCCCTCGATCTGGTCCTCGGCGGTGGGGTGCGTGGCCGCCCAGGTGATCTGGTTCGCGGACACCCAGGGCAGCGCCTCGTCGGCCTCCGCCACGAACAGACCGTCGGACTCACGGGAGACGGCGGTGGCCATGTACGTGAATCCGGGTTTGTTCTTCAGCCCCGGATCAGCGGTGACGACTCCCTCCTCGAATTGCGGCAGCCCGTATCCGTAGAGATTGGCGTCCCGACGGGCGCGCTTTTTCAGGTAGACACCGTTGCCCTCGGCCGAACCATGGGCGTTGGTGTTCCCCTCGATGGTGTACGTGTAGTCCTCGTCGTACTTGTGGACGAGTCCGACGTGCCGTCCTCCCGAAGGACCGAAGAACACCATCGCCCCGATCGCGGGATAGTACGAGAACCTGCCGCGGCTCTTGTACCAGTTGACCGCCGCGATGCAGGAGGCGGTCACCGGAGCCAGGCTCTTCACACCGGCCTGCTGGAAGGCCCAGGACTGGAAGGTCTGGCACCATGCCTGGTTCTGCGACCACTCCAGTCCGGGAACCGCAGGGGAGAACTTCTGATGGTTGTTGTAGTGCCCGTTCGAGAAACCCTCGCGATATCCCACTTCGGTCTTCTCGATGGCGATGAGGGTGTCCGTCTGACCCATCCTGTCCATCTCCTTTTCCCGGTGTGCGGGCCCAGGGAACGGAGAACACGAAGGCGCGCGAAAGAACACGGGGAAAACGAGGAAGAAGCACGGGAATTCGGCCACCGGTCACTGGGCTCGCGCGGCCGTTTCGTTCATGTTATCGCCGGGGCCATGACGTCGCATCTCACCTCCTCAGCCGCACCGCCCGAGGAGCGCCCCGAGCCCTACCGCGCGGGCCACGGCACCCCCGGCGCACGGAAGTACCCGATCCCCAGCGCCTCCCACCTCGGCCCCTGCGCGCCGAGCCGCACCCGGTACGCCTCCCAGTCGAGCGCGGACACGGACGACCACCCCAACTCGGCAACCCCCGGCAACCTCGGGAACGCCATGTACTCAACATCCGCCGAGGAACCGATCGTCTCGGTCCACAACGGCGCCTCGACCCCCCGGATCGCGGCATCAGGCACCCCCGCCAGATACGCCCCCGGATCCCAGTCGTACGCCCGCCGCACATCCACGTATCCCGCCCAGTCGAGCCCCAGCGGCGTGTCCTTGTCGTACTTCATGTCGAGGTAGATCCGGTCGGCGGGCGAGAGGACGACCCCCGTCCCGTTGCGCGCCGCCGCGACGACCCGCTCCTGCTCCTCCGCACTCGTGCTGTCCAGCCCCCAGTACTGTGCGAGAGCGCCCCGCGCCGGCGTCGCCCCGGTCAGCTGGTGCCAGCCGACCACGGTCTTCCCGTACCGCTCGACGACCGGCTGCACCCGGTCCATGAACTTCACGTAGTCCTCGTGGCTGGTGGAGTGCGCCTCGTCGCCGCCGATGTGCAGATACCGCCCGGGCGTGAGCGCGGCCAGCTCCCGTACGACGTCGTCCACGAAGTCGTACGTCACGTCCTTGTCGACGCACAGGGAGCTGAACCCGACCTCGGTGCCGGTGTAGAGCGGGGGCGCGACGCCGTCGCAGTTCAGCTCGGCGTAGGAGGCGAGCGCCGCGTTGGTGTGGCCCGGCATGTCGATCTCGGGGACGACCTCCAGGTGGCGCGAGGCCGCGTACCGGACGATCTCCTGGTAGTCGGCCTTGCTGTAGTGGCCGCCGGGTCCGCCGCCGACCTGGGTGGAGCCGCCGTACGAGGCGAGACGCGGCCAGGAGTCGATCGCGATGCGCCAGCCCTGGTCGTCGGAGAGGTGCAGATGCAGCTTGTTGAACTTGTAGAGCGCCAGTTGGTCGATGTAGCGCTTGACCTGGCCGACGGTGAAGAAGTGGCGGGAGACGTCGAGCATCGCGCCGCGCCAGCCGTAGCGCGGGGTGTCCTTGATCGTGCCGCCCGCGACCAGCCAGGGGCCCGGCTGCACGGAGTCCTTCTCGACGGCGGCGGGCAGCAGTTGACGCAGGGTCTGGACGGCGTGGAAGAGCCCGGCGGGCGCGCGGGCGGTGAGGGTGACGCCCGAGCGGCCGCTCTCCAGCCGGTAGCCCTCCTGGCCGAGACCCGTCTCTCCAGGGGCCAACCGAAGGCGGATTCCGGCCTCCTGACGTTCCGTCAGCGGCAGCCGGAAACCGGTCGAGGGCCGCAGGATCCCGGCGAGGTACTCCCCCGCGCGGCGAGCCTCGGACCCGCTGTCCACGACGATGCGCGTACCGCTCGTGAGCCGGTACGGCGAGCCGTGGGCCCGGACGGAGGCGGGTGCCGGGATCACCTGCCCGAGGGGGACGGTGGCGGCGTCGGCGGGGGTGTCGGAAGGGGCGTTGTCGGACACGGGTGCGGCTCCCACGGCGAAGATCCCGGCCGCCACCACCAGCAGCAGCGAGCCGAGAAGGCGGGTCGATCTGTGGTGCGATCTCACGGCGAGCTCCCTCCACGTATCGAACGGTGCGCTCCCCACCATCGCCCCTCGACCCCCTCCAGGTCTAGACCATCTCTCCCCGCAGCCGGTGGAACAATCCTCTGCATGGCGGAAATTCTCCAACGGGACGGCACGTGGACCTTCGACGGCGACACACTGCGGCTGACCCCCGGCCGCGACAAGAGCGTGAGCCTGCTCCGCAAGACCCTGGGTGAACTCTCCGTCCCGCTGGGCGCGTTGGCGGGCATCTCCTTCGAGCAGGGCAGGAAGTCGGGACGGCTGCGGCTACGGCTGCGCGACGGCTCCGACCCGCTCCTCCAGGCGACCGGCGGCCGGCTCGCCGACACCAACGACCCGTACCAGCTGAGCGTCGACGCCGACCGGTACGGCGTCGCCGAGTACTTCGTGGACGAGATCCGCAACGCGCTGCTCCTGGACGAGGTGCCGACCGACGCGGTCGACGCCTATCTCCTCGCCGGTCCGGCCGTCCCGCTCTCCGTCTCCGCCGGGGACGGCACCGCAAGCTTCGACGGCGACCACGTACGCCTGGAGTGGAACTGGAAGACGGAGGACGCGAAGGCCGCGGCCGGGGCGCGGACGCTGTCGCTGACGGACATAGCGGGCGTCGAGTGGCATCCCTCGGTCGGCCTGGAGAACGGCTACCTCCGCTTCACCGTGCGGAACGCGCCGACCAAGGCCCCGCCCAAGTACGACCCCAACTCCGTGGAGCTGTGGGGCTTCAAGAAGGACCCGCTGATGGCCCTGGTCGCGGCGGCCGTACAGGCGCGGCTGCCGCATCCCGCGGCGGCCGTCACGGACGCCCGGCCGCCCGGGTTCGAGCCGGTCCCCCAGCTCGCGTCCGCCCGGGGCGAGGACGATCACGACGCCCTGCTGCGACGGCTGCGCGAACTGGGGGAGCTCCACCGGTCGGGTGTCCTCACGGACGAGGAGTTCACCCGGGCCAAACAGGCGGTTCTGAAACGGATGTGAGCCAACTGGGCCCCGGTTGGGCCTACTTCGCCCGGCGCGCCACCGTGAAGTGGTCGACCCGCGCGCCGGTCTCGGCGATGCCGCTCACGGTCAGCGTGGCGTAGTGCCCCTTCGGCGCGGGCTTCACGTCCACCCGTAGGAAGGAGTAGTCGAGGTACCGCACCCGCGACCAGGCGACGGTCTCGTTCTGCTTGCCGTCCTTCACGTTGATGTAGGAGGAGACCGACTCGACCTCGTTCTCGTGACCCTCGTACGACAGCGGAGCGCTGAAGGCGTAGAGGCTGCGGCCGGCCGCGCCCGCCGTGACGTACACCACGCCCTCGGTCTCCGGGTACGCCGTGCCACCGATCGGCAGCTTCTTGACGACCGCGCCGCCCTTGATGACGTCGGTGCGCTCGTACTGGTGGTTGTGGCCGTTGATGACCAGGTCCACCGAGTACTTCTCGAACAGCGGCACCCACTCCTGTCGCACGCCGCCTTCCGAGGCGTGCGCCGTGGAGGTGCAGTACGCGCAGTGGTGGAAGAAGATCACGACGAAGTCGACGTCGCGCGAGGCGCGGAACCTCTTGAGCTGCGCCTCCAGCCACGTGGTCTGGGTGCCGCCGGAGATGCCGAGGTTGGCCGGGATCTCGAAGGAGATGTCGTTGGCGTCGAGCGAGATGACGGCCGTGTTGCCGTAGACGAAGGAGTAGACGCCCGGCAGGTTCTTCTTGTCGGGGCCGTTGTCGGGGAGGTTCCAGCGGGCCTCCTCGCCGCCGTAGCCGTTGGGCGAGTACCAGGCCTCCATGTCGTGGTTGCCATAGGCGGGCATCCACGGCACGGACTTGGCGACGGACTCGGTCTGGGCCAGGAACTGGTCCCACACCCGGGAGTCGAAGCCGGTGTCGGCGGTCTTGCCCTGGCCGGCCTGGTCGGCGTAGGCGATGTCACCGGCGTGCAGATGGAAGGCCGGGTTCTGGCCGAGCAGCAGGCTGTTGTTGGCGAGGCCGTGGTAGCCGACGCCCTCGTCGCCGAAGGCGGTGAAGGTGAAGGGCGCCTTGTAGGCGGGGGCGGTGGTGAAGGTGCCGAGGGTGCCCAGCAGGTGCGGCTCGGCCGGATCGAAGCCGGCGTGGCCGACGCCGTAGTAGTAGGTGCGGCCGGGCTTGAGATGGGTGAGCTCGGCGTGGACGTAGTACTGCGTGTGGTCGCCGCTCGCGCCGACCCCGGCCGGGGTGTGGAGGGTGCGGACCTCGGCGTCGAGGCGCCGGGAGAGGTCCTGCGGGTGGGCGCCGATCCGGATGAACGGTTTCTTCACGGCAACCGGGACCTGCCACGAGACGGTGACCTCGGTGCGCGGGTCGTTGCCGAAGGCGAGATGGCGGCCGAAGGGAGCGACGAGGGAGCCGTCGACACGCTCGGCGCTCGTACGGGCCTGGGTCGGGACGGAGGAGGAGCGGAGCGTGGCCGGAGTGGCGGCCCGGGCGGCCGTGGCCGGGACGAACACGCCGCCCGTGACGGCGCCGAGCGTGACCGCGCCGCCTCTGATCATCGAGCGGCGGGAGAACGTGGAGCGCAGGTACTCGTGCTGCTCGGCCATGCTCATGCGCTCGGCCAGCTGCTCGGGTACGCCCATACGAGGAATGTCCATGGCGTCCGAAACTCGTCGCCTCAGGCGACGGGATACGGGCGGCCGGATGGACAGCTCACGAACAGGCTCTCATAACACATTCAACGTTCCCCCAAGGGCCAGTAACTGCACCCTGCCCGATATCGGGCAGATTTCTTGCGAAACCCTCTCCCGTCCCCCAGGATCTACCGAGTGCACGACGAACTTGTCGATCATCTGACGCGATCCTCGCCCCTCAACCGGGGCGAGGCGCTGCGTGTGATCCAGGACGTGCTCGCCTATTTCGACGAGACGACCGAGGAATACGTCCGTCGCCGCCACCGCGAGCTCCAGGCCCAGGGCCTGGTCAACGCGACGATCTTCGAACAGATCGAGGCGGACCTGAAGTACCGGGCGGTCGCACCACCGGAGCTCACGCTCAGGCAGCTGCGCCGCATCGTCTACGGCTGAACAGCTACGGCTGAACACCTACGGCTAGGGGATACGTTTATATGTGCGGGATTGTCGGTTACATCGGCAAGCGCGACGTGGCGCCGCTGCTCCTGGAGGGCCTGCAGCGCCTCGAGTACCGGGGCTACGACTCGGCGGGCATAGTGGTCACGTCGCCCAAGACGGCCGGCCTGAAGATGGTCAAGGCCAAGGGCCGCGTCCGTGACCTGGAGGCCAAGGTCCCCGCGCGTTTCAAGGGCACCACCGGCATCGCCCACACCCGCTGGGCCACCCACGGCGCCCCGTCCGACGTGAACGCCCACCCGCACATGTCGGCCGACAACAAGGTCGCCGTCGTCCACAACGGCATCATCGACAACGCCTCCGACCTGCGGAAGAAGCTCGAAGCGGACGGCGTCGAGTTCCTCTCCGAGACCGACACCGAGGTCCTCACCCACCTCATCGCCCGCTCCCAGGCCACCACCCTGGAGGAGAAGGTCCGCCAGGCGGTCCGCATCATCGAGGGCACGTACGGCATCGCCGTCATGCACGCCGACTTCAACGACCGCATCGTGGTCGCCCGCAACGGCTCCCCCGTCGTGCTCGGCATCGGCGAGAAGGAGATGTTCGTCGCCTCGGACATAGCCGCTCTGGTCGCCCACACCCGCCAGATCGTCACCCTCGACGACGGCGAGATGGCGACCCTCAAGGCCGACGACTTCCGCACCTACACCACGGAGGGCACCCGCACCACGGCCGAGCCCACCACCGTGGAGTGGGAGGTCGCCTCGTACGACATGGGCGGCCACGACACGTACATGCACAAGGAGATCCACGAGCAGGCCGACGCCGTGGACCGCGTGCTGCGCGGCCGCATCGACGACCGCTTCTCCACCGTGCACCTCGGCGGCCTCAACCTGGACGCCCGCGAGGCGCGCCAGATCCGCCGCGTCAAGATCCTCGGCTGCGGCACCTCGTACCACGCGGGCATGATCGGCGCCCAGATGATCGAGGAGCTGGCCCGCATCCCCGCGGACGCCGAGCCGGCCTCGGAGTTCCGCTACCGCAACGCGGTCGTCGACCCCGACACCCTCTACATCGCCGTCTCCCAGTCCGGCGAGACCTACGACGTGCTGGCGGCCGTCCAGGAGCTGAAGCGCAAGGGCGCCCGCGTCCTCGGCGTGGTGAACGTCGTCGGCTCGGCGATCGCCCGCGAGGCGGACGGCGGCATCTACGTGCACGCGGGCCCCGAGGTCTGCGTCGTCTCCACCAAGTGCTTCACCAACACCACCGTCGCCTTCGCCCTGTTGGCGCTGCACCTGGGCCGCACCCGTGACCTCTCCGTCCGCGACGGCAAGCGGATCATCGAGGGCCTGCGCAGGCTCCCCGCCCAGATCTCCGAGATGCTGGAGCAGGAGGAGGAGATCAAGAAGCTGGCCCAGGATTACGCCGAGGCCCGCTCGATGCTCTTCATCGGCCGCGTCCGGGGCTACCCGGTGGCCCGCGAGGCCTCCCTGAAGCTCAAGGAGGTCTCCTACATCCACGCGGAGGCCTACCCCGCCTCCGAGCTCAAGCACGGCCCGCTGGCCCTCATCGAGCCCGCCCTGCCCACGGTCGCGATCGTCCCGAACGACGACCTGCTGGAGAAGAACCGCGCCGCCCTGGAGGAGATCAAGGCCCGCAGCGGCAAGATCCTCGCCGTCGCCCACCAGGAGCAGGAGAAGGCCGACCAGACGATCGTCGTCCCCAAGAACGAGGACGAGCTCGACCCGATCCTGATGGGCATCCCCCTCCAACTCCTCGCCTACCACACGGCGTTGGCCCTCGGCCGGGACATCGACAAGCCCCGCAACCTGGCCAAGTCGGTGACGGTGGAGTAAGGGCTCGAGGCCCCGCAACGAAGACGGACCCCCACGTGATGCCACCCATCACAAGGGGGTCCGTTCCATGACACCGGGGTCGCCCAACATCCCAGCGCCGCTGCCAACTACCGTGGCCGTCACACCACTCGGTCCGGCATCACGCGGGTTATGCCCTTCACAAGGACACAAACACCCCTACGCGCCAGTAGACTTGCGCGTTCTCGAAAGCGGGGCCCCAGGGCCGCGGCAGGGTCGGGGTCAGGGAATGACGATGACGGGACGTTGCGCCCGCTTGGCGAGCCGCCCGGCGACGGACCCGAAGATCCGCCCCACGATGCCGTGCGTCGACCCGACGACGATCGCGTCGGCCTCGTACTCCCGCCCCACCTCTTCGAGTTCGTGGCAGATGTCGCCACCGCGCTCGACGAGGATCCAGGGCACCTCGACGAGGTAGTCCGCGCAGGCGAGCTCCAGCCCGAGGACCTCGGTGCGGTGATCGGGGACGTCGACGAAGACGGGCGGCTCGCAGCCGGCCCACACGGTCGTGGGCAGCCGGTTGGCTACGTGCACGATGATCAGGCCCGAACCGGAGCGGCGGGCCATGCCGATGGCGTACGCGAGGGCACGCTCACTGGACGTCGAACCGTCGAAGCCGACGACGACGCCGTGCTGGAAGGCGGGGTCGCAGGAGGGGCGTGCCTCTTCCGCCGCGAGAGGCTCTGCCGCCGCGTGATCGGCGACGGGCCGCCGCTTGCGGTCCGCGGAGTCGAAGAATTCGTGACCGGCCATGGGTGTCTCGGCGTTCGGATCCTCGTGGATGGGACGACGTGGATGGGACGTCGGTGCGCGGCGGAGCCGTGTCCGGGAAACATCTTCCCAACCCCATACCCCCAAGGGTACGACCGCACGCCTCCCCCGCCCAGATCCCGCACCGGCTGCGCGGGGTTCCAGGGAGCATGCACGAGCACGCCCCCGTAACGCAATGGTTGCTGCCACGTACAGCCGGTTTACGCGGGTAGGTGAACGCCGCCCCCGCGCCCCGCGGCCACCCGATCAAGCGGCACCAGTGACCGACGGGTCGAACACGCGTTGAACCCCCGTAAGCCGATCCCGAGGGAGCCAGGAGGGAGCCCGCAGTGCCCGCCCACCGCACAGCACACCGAACCGCACCCCGCACGACACCCCGCACCGCTCCCCGGTCCGCCCCCGCCCCCGCCCCCGCCCCGGAAGCCGAAGCCCCGGCCGCAGCCGCGGCCACAGCCGACGACAGCACCCCGACGCCGACCCCACCCCCGCCTCCCGCCGACACGGCCACGGACGTGGTCCGCTGGGCGGCGTTCAGCTGCGTCCTCGTCCCGGTCGTCCTCGTCTGGTACGGCACCTCACTCGCCGGCGCCACCGGCGCGGCCCTCGGCCTCGCCGCGGTCACCGGCGTCTGCCGCGTCCTCCTCCGCCAGTCCGAACGCGGAGTGGCCCGCGCGGCTAGCGGAGCCCGCACGGTCCGCACCACCGCCGCCCGTTCGATGGCCGAAGATCGCGCCTCCGCACGCGGCCGACGCGGACGCCCTGCCTCCGGGGCGCACGGGGGCGGACGGAACTCCGGTACGAGTACGCCGGTCGACTGACCGGTTTCCGCGCACACCCCCGTATCTTTTCAGCCAACTTCGGCCACCTGCGCATCCCTTGGTCGAACACCCCTCCACCCCCCGTTCGACCTGCACTGAAAGGGGTCCAGGGCCCGCGCGCACCCTACGTGGACCGGCCACTGGGACAAGGCGCACTTCCCTGCGCGGCCCGCGAGTGCAACGCTTCGTGATCGAATGCTTTACGCCAAGTTGCCATGTCGACAATGTGCCGGTTGGCGATCTGGTCACGCCGGCACCACGGGACACAGTAGATTCGATCATGACTGTCTTATGGCGGGGGACTCGTGCAGGACCAAGGGGAAACGTGCAGGAGCGACACAACCGAGGAGCCGCGACCACCGAGGGGGGCTTAGCAGTATGAGCCACGACTCCACCGCCGCGCCGGAAGCCGCGGCCCGGAAACTGTCCGGGCGACGCCGCAAGGAGATCGTCGCGGTGCTGCTGTTCAGCGGCGGCCCCATCTTCGAGAGTTCCATACCACTGTCGGTGTTCGGGATCGACCGCCAGGACGCCGGCGTACCGCGCTACCGCCTGCTGGTGTGCGCGGGCGAGGAAGGCCCGCTGCGGACCACAGGGGGCCTGGAACTCACCGCACCGAACGGCCTGGAGGCGATCTCGCGGGCGGGCACGGTGGTCGTGCCCGCATGGCGTTCGATCACCTCACCGCCGCCGGAGGAGGCGCTCGACGCACTGCGCCGAGCGCACGAAGAGGGCGCCCGCATCGTCGGGCTGTGCACCGGCGCATTCGTGCTGGCCGCCGCCGGCCTGCTGGACGGCAGGCCCGCGACGACGCACTGGATGTACGCGCCGACGCTGGCCAAGCGCTATCCGTCCGTCCACGTCGACCCACGAGAACTCTTCGTGGACGACGGGGACGTACTCACCTCGGCCGGCACCGCGGCCGGAATCGATCTCTGTCTGCACATCGTGCGGACGGATCACGGGAACGAGGCGGCGGGCGCGCTGGCCCGTCGTCTGGTGGTCCCACCACGTCGATCGGGCGGCCAGGAGCGCTACCTCGATCGGTCTTTACCCGAGGAGATCGGCGCCGACCCGCTCGCCGAGGTCGTCGCCTGGGCGCTGGAGCACCTCCACGAGCAGTTCGACGTGGAGACGCTCGCGGCACGGGCGTACATGAGCCGTCGTACGTTCGACCGCCGGTTCCGCTCGCTCACCGGGAGCGCTCCCCTGCAGTGGCTGATCACTCAGCGCGTCCTGCAGGCGCAGCGTCTCCTGGAGACGTCGGACTACTCGGTGGACGAGGTCGCGGGGCGCTGCGGCTTCCGTTCGCCGGTGGCGTTGCGCGGGCACTTCCGGCGGCAGCTGGGTTCGTCGCCGGCGGCGTACCGAGCGGCGTACCGGGCCCGGCGGCCGCAGGGCGACAAGCCCGGCGACCACCACGACGGCCCGCACGGCGTCCCGGGGCCGCCCCCGGTGGCACCGGAGCACGCGCCGGTGCCGCTGCAGGCCCGGCGCACGGCCGCGGCGAGCGCTCTGGCGTCGTCGGCGTCCATGTCCACGGAGGGCGCCAAGCCGGAGCTGTACGCGACGGGCCGCCTGCCGGGCCAGCGCAGCGCGCCATAGCCCGCACGACTGGGTGACGGCCCGGTCCCGCACCTGATCACCCCGTGATCACCCTGGTGCAGGACCGGGCCGTACGGCTGTCACGGGCCGTAAGGTGAGACATATGAACGATCGCATGGTGTGGATCGACTGCGAGATGACCGGCCTCTCGCTGTCGGACGACGCGCTCATCGAGGTGGCCGCCCTCGTCACCGACTCCGAGCTGAACGTGCTCGGCGAAGGAGTCGACATCGTCGTCCGCCCGCCGGACTCGGCGCTGGAGACGATGCCGGAGGTGGTGCGCGAGATGCACACCGCGTCCGGCCTGCTGGACGCCCTGGCCGGCGGCACGACGCTCGCCGACGCCGAGGAGCAGGTCCTGACGTACGTACGGGAACACGTGAAGGAACCACGCAAGGCTCCGCTGTGCGGCAACTCGGTGGGCACGGACCGGGGCTTCCTCCTGCGGGACATGCCGACGCTGGAGGAGTACCTGCACTACCGCATCGTGGACGTCTCCTCGATCAAGGAGCTGGCGCGCCGCTGGTACCCGAGGGCGTACTTCAACAGCCCGGAGAAGAACGGCAACCACCGGGCCCTCGCCGACATCCGCGAATCCATCGCCGAACTCCGCTACTACCGCGAGGCGATCTTCGTGCCCCAGCCCGGCCCCGACTCGGACACGGCCCGCACGATCGCCGCGAAGCACGTCCTGCCCGGCCAGTAGCCCCGCCCCCGGGGCCCGCCGGCCCCGGAACCGCCCCCACCGAAACGCGTGCACGGGCACCCCTTCAGACCCTGTACACTTTTTCTCGGCCGGTCGGTGAAACCTTCGGATGAACCGCCGGTCATGGTGGGTGTAGCTCAGCTGGTAGAGCACCTGGTTGTGGTCCAGGATGTCGCGGGTTCGAGTCCCGTCACTCACCCTTGAGGAACAAGCCCCGATCTGGGAACAGATCGGGGCTTGTTCGTGTGCGGTCGGTCACCCGCCGCCGGGCTCAGCAGTCGTCGTAGCGCCAGTCCCCGGCCTCGCGGACCCACGGCTCCTGCTTCTGGTCGAACTTGGGCAGGCCGACGCCGTACGAGACGCGCGCCTCGTCGCCGGATGTGGATATCTCGTCGACCTCGAACCGCTTCACGTCCTTCGGCTCGGAGTCGCCGACGGCCCGCTCGGTCTGCTCGGCCCGTTCGGTCAGCACGGCCATGCCGGCGCGTGTGATCAGCTTCTGGCAGCGGGCGGACAGCATGCCGTGGGTGGTGTCGGGGTCGTTCGCGAAGTACGCGGCGTTGTAGGCACGGACCGCCGCTTCGAGGCCGGCGGTGTCGGCGTCCGAGGTCGCGGACCGGCTGGGCGTGGCGCTCGGCTGCCTCGCCGCGGCGGACGGTGTGCGGTCGGTGTTGTCGCCGGGCTCGTCGTCGGATGTGCACGCGGTGAGCGCGAAGAGGGCGGCGAAGAGTAAGACGGTGGCACGGGTGCGCATGTTTCCCCCCTGAGAACGTGTGTGTCGAACAGGCATCCTGGCACGCCACCGTTCACCGCACGCCGGTGCCTGGGCCCCGGGCCCCGGGCCCCGGGCACCAGGTCCTGGGTCCAAGGTCGGTGGGCGGGAACCACACGGTGCCGGAGGATGGGAGCCGTGGCCCCTCATGCCTTCGACGTGGACGACTTCCTACGCCAGCCCCTCACCGCTCGCCTCGCGACCAACTGGGGGCCGACGAAACCACCTGGGACGCGCGCTTCGTGCACTACCTGCACGACGCCCCGGCCGAACGAGGCACGATGTGGCTGCGCCTGACCCCCGACTCGCTCACAGCGAAGGCCTCAGCTACGCAGCCACGCTTCCCTGAACTCCCGCACGCCGGCGAAGCGTTGGGCCGGGTCGGGGTGCGTGGCCCGCTCCAGGACAGCCAGTTGGGCCGCCGTACCCCGCCAGGCGCTCTCCTCGTCGCCCGCGTCGAGCAGCAGCCGTGCGGTGCGGCCCAGCGCGTGGACCGTGGTGCGGGAGTCGATGGTCGCACCGCGTTCGAACTCCTCCGGCGCCATGAAGCGCGTGGAGCCCGGCAACCGCTCGGCGTCCAGCACGAAGGGGCCGGGACGGTACTCGTCGAGGTCGATCAGACGCATCTTCGCCGCCGCGAAGTCGTACAGCAGGGCCCCGTCGTAGAGGTCCACGGCGACGTACCCGGCGGCCTCGACGGCGAGGTGGGCGTCGAGGACACGGGCGAAGGCGTCCTCGATCCGATGGACGGGCAGGGCCCGGAAGCGGGCCATGGGGCTGCCGGGGCGCGTACGGTCTGCTCGCCAGCGCTCCGCCGGGTCGTACAGCACCTCGCCGTCCCGCCAGGGCATGACCACGGCCTGCCCGTCCCCCACCACGATCCGGCGCACCTGCGGGACGATCACCGGATGCCGCACGGCCCGGTGGAAGCGCCACGCCCGCTCCAGCGACCGCAGCCCCGCCCCGGTGACCGCCGTCTTCACGAACCACCGCTCACCGCGGTCCGGCAACCGCACGCCGTACGCGACACACCCCGAGTCCTACTTCTCGAACACCCGGAAGACGTCACCGATCCGAGCCAGATACGCCGCCGGCTGGTCGTCGATCCGCTCCAGACCCAACAGCGGGTGGCTGCCCGCGCTTTGTCCCGCACCAAGGCTCTCCATGGAGGCCAGGCTGCCAGCAGCACACCCCAGCGGCGGTGGGGCGTGCTGCAACAGGTGCCCGGACGTCAGGCCCGCCGCTACAACCTCTCCCCTCTCGACCGCGCGTTGCTTCTTGCGACACCTTCACTCAGCGCGTCGGACCGCGTCACCGGCATGAGCCGTTCCGGCCGGGCGTCCCACTCCCGCCCGCCACCGACCGGCCGCAGTTGCACGTACGGGCCGACGAAAGCCATCACCTTGCCGATCCGCCCGGTTCCGGCATCCCGAACGGTGTCGCCGAGGCTCACCGGCAGCGGCTCGGGACGGCGGGGAGGTTCGCAGGTGCTCATCACGCCACCGCCTTCGCGCCGATCACATGCTCATCGAGATCGATACCGAAGTCCGCCGCGAGCACCAGGGCGAGCCTCCGCCGGGACTGCCGATCCTGCTCCCGTTCGGACTCGACGACGTACGGCCGGACCATGGCGGTGGCGTTGCCGTCGAGAGGGCCGTGGAGCCCGTACGGGGACCGCTGGGCCAGGAGGCGTCGCGGGGCCGTGGGGGACGTATGCGGTCGAGGCACTGCAAGGGCTCCGGCAGGCCGGGAAACGGCCCGTCGCCTGCCGGTGCCGGGGGCGACAACGCCCAGGGCCCATCGCAGGAACGCGTGGATAATGCTCACTGTCGTCAGCTCCTTCGAAGCTGGTGGCCATGCCCCGGGAGGTCGCACAACCTCGCCGGGGTCTTTCCATGTCGAGAGATTACGCCACTTGTAAGGTGTTGTCAGGTGATGTCATATGGCTTCATGTATCGATAGGCATCGTCGCAGGTCAAATAGGGTCGATATATGACTGTCGACCTTGAAGGACCTGAGCCGCTGTACGAACAGATCGCCGTCATACTCAGCGCGCGCATCGAGGACGGCACATATCCTCCCCGCCGCCGGGTCCCGTCCGAAGCGGCCATCTGCGACGAGTTCAGCGTCTCGCGCCCGACCGCACGATCCGCTCTCCAGCTCCTGAGTCAGCGCGGCCTCATCGTCACTGTGCGCGGGAAAGGGTCGTTCGTCATGGAACACACGAACCCGGGTGCAACCGAAGACAGCGACTCCGCCGACTGAGACTCGGCACTACGCGCCGGGCGAAAGATCACACCACTCGGCTGCCTTCACGCCACTGTGGTGACCATGCCGAACCGAGTAGCCGTCCTGTCCGATATTCACGGAGTCCTGCCAGCCCTGGAGGCAGTGCTCGCCGAACCAGACGTCAGCGCTGCCGAACGCATAGTGCTGACCGGCGACATCGCCGCCGGTCCGCAACCGACCCAGGTTCTCGACCTGTTGACCAGCCTCGGCGACCGCGTCATCTGGATCAGCGGCAACGCCGACCGCGAACTCCTTGAATAGCGCCGGGGTCAACGCGACACGATCCCCGATCCGATCGCCCCGTGGGCAGCCGCACAGCTCCGTGAGGACCATCTCGACCTTCTCGGCTCGCTACCGCGATCACACACTCTGTCCGTGAATGGCCTGGGAAAGGTGCTGTTCTGCCATGCCACCCCTCGCGACGACGAGGAGGTTGTCCTGGTCGACTCCCGCCTCGACCGCTGGAAGGAAGTCTTCGACGGACTCGATACCGGCATTCGCACCGTGGTCTGCGGACACACCCACATGCCATTCGTCCGCATCGCCCACGGCCGACTCGTGATCAACCCCGGCAGCATCGGCATGCCCTACGGACGAGCCGGAGCACACTGGGCCCTCCTGGGCCCAGGCGTCGAACTCCGCACCACGCACTTCGACGTCCAAGCCGCGGCCGCCCAGCTAAGCCAGGAATCGTCCTACCGCGACATCACCGAATGGGCCGACTACTTCCTGCACGCTCGCGCGACCGACGCCGAGGCCCTCGCAGCCTTCGCCCCCCGCGACGGACGCGCCCCCAGGCCATGACCCGCCGCCCCTTCTCGGCAGCGCACGTACGTGCAGACCCGGGCAGAGGCAGCAGCACCCTCAGGAAGAATCCCGCGCCACCAACTCCGTAGGCAGCACCACCTGGCGTCGTTCCAACCCCCTCGACACCGCCGGGCGGCGGTCCGCGATCTCGTCCAGGAGGAGGTCGATCATGGCCCGGCCCATTTCCACTATGGGCTGGCGGACGCTGGTGAGGGGCGGGTCCATGTGGCGGGCGATCGCCGAGTCGTCGTAGCCGACGAGGGCGACGTCGTCCGGTATACGGCGGCCCGCCTCGCGCAGCACCTGGCGGGCGCCCGACGCCATGACGTCGGACTCGACGAAGACCGCGTCGAGGTCGGGGCAGCGGGCCAGCAGTTCCTTCATCGCCCGGCGGCCGCCCTCCTCCGTGAAGTCACCGGGGACGATCAGGCGCTCGTCGACCTCGCGGCCGGCGTCGACGAGGGCCTCGCGGTAGCCGACGACCCGGCGCTGGGCACCGTAGACGTCCAGGCGCCCGGTGATCGTGGCGATGCGGGCGCGGCCCCGTTCGATCAGGTGCTCGACCGCTGAACGGCCGCCGCCGTAGTTGTCGGAGTCGACGGAGGGGAGCGTCTCGCGCTCCGAGCGGGGGCCGCTGATCACCGCCGGGATCTCCAGTTGTGACAGCAAATCCGGGAGCGGGTCGTCGGCGTGGACCGAGACCAGGAGGACCCCGTCGACACGGTGCGCGGCCAGGTACTGGGCCAGTCGGCGCCGCTCCCGGTCGCTGCCCGCGAAGATCAGCAGGAGCTGCATCTCCGTGTCGGACAGCTGGGCGCCCACGCCCTTGAGGATGTCGGAGAAGTACGGCTCGGCGAAGAAGCGGGTCTCCGGCTCGGGGACCACCATCGCGATCGCATCGGTGCGGTTCGCCGCCAGGGCACGGGCCGCCGTGTTCGGGACATAGCCGAGCTCCGCGACGGCCGCCTCGACCGCCGCGCGGGTCGCGTCACTGACCCGGGGCGAACCGTTGATCACCCGGGACACCGTCCCCCGGCCCACACCGGCCCGTGCGGCGACCTCTTCCAACGTCGGCCGCCCACCGCTCCGGCCCCGTGCTCCGTGGCCTGCCACCATGGTCGCCTCCCGTTCACACCGCGCTGGCGTGGAATCTAACAGTCCTGATCCTCGTACGACGTCCGGGAAGTGGTCTTCCGGGTTTCGGCACGACCGTCTCAGACCTGTTGGTTACACGAGTCCAACGGTCCTTCCACGGTCCCACAGGGTGCGCGCCCCGGGTCCCCGCCCGGCGGTGGCCCCGTTCCGCCGGCCCGCGAAGCCCCACGCCCACCCCGTCCGCACCCGGGCGGCCCGGGCCTCGTCCGTGCCCCGCCCGGTCGCCGCCGGGCATGGCCGACCACCCGGCCCCCGGGTTAGTTAACAGCCCGATAACCGAAGACATCTCTCCGCGCTCGCTCCCTTGACACCCCCGCAGGAACCGACGACTCTTCAACACATCACTTGTGGGAGCGCTCCCACGATACCTGGCACTTACACATCCCGCACGTTCCCCGCCCGAGCCGCAGCATGAACCAAAGGGCCCAACAACGCAGTTGGCCGGGGGGTCGGCACGTCAGGGCATCAGGAGGACGCAATGCGAGCACGTACCCTCCCCCACTCTCGGCTCCGGTCGGGCGGGGGCACCCGTATCGCCCGCAGGACGCGCAGGACGGTGGCCATCGCGGCCGTCGCCGCGCTGGGCGCCGGGCTGCTGGCCGGCTGTGCCGACGACGGCGATGACGGCGGCGACAAGTCCTCTTCGGGCGACAGCGGTGGCAAGACCACGATCACTCTGGGTCTCTTCGGCACCATGGGCTTCAAGGAAGCCGGCCTCTACGCCGAGTACGAGAAGCTCAACCCCAAGATCAAGATCGCCGACAACGTCATCCAGCGCAACGAGAACTACTACCCGCCGCTGCTGAACCACCTCACGACCAACAGCGGTCTGCTGGACGTCCAGGCCGTCGAGGTCGCCAACATCGCCGAGATCGTCAACACCCAGGCCGACAAGCTCTCGGACTTCTCCAAGGTCCCGGGAGTGGACAAGAGCAAGTGGCTCGACTGGAAGTGGGAGCAGGCCACGACCAAGGACGGCCAGACGATCGGCCTCGGTACCGACGTGGGCCCGATGGCGATCTGCTACCGCACCGACCTCTTCAAGGAGGCCGGCCTGCCCACGGACCCCGCGGAGGTGGGCGCGCTGTGGGCCGGTGACTGGGCCAAGCTGATCAGCGTCGGCGAGCAGTACAAGAAGAAGGCGCCCAAGGGCACCTTCTTCATGGACTCCCCCGGCGGTCTGCTCAACGGGATCATCGGCAGCGAGAAGGAGAAGTTCTACGACTCCTCCGGCGAGGTCATCTACAAGACGAACCCTGCCGTCAAGGCCGCCTTCGACCTGACCGCCGAGGCCGCCGAGAAGGGACTGGTCCAGTCGCAGACGCAGTTCCAGCCCTCCTGGAACTCGACGATCGCCAACAACAAGTTCGCCGCGATCTCCTGCCCGCCGTGGATGCTCGGCACGCTGAAGGACAACTCGAAGCCGGAGGCGAAGGGCAAGTGGGCCGTCGCCACCGCGCCCAAGAGCGGTAACTGGGGCGGCTCCTTCCTGACCGTGCCCAAGAGCGGCAAGAACGTGGAAGAGGCCCAGAAGTTCGTGGCCTGGCTGACCGCGCCGGAGCAGCAGGCGAAGCTGTTCAAGGTGCAGGGCAGCTTCCCGAGCGCCCCGGCCGCGTACACCTCGCCCGAAGTCACCGGCGCGGTGAACGAGATGACCGGCGACCAGCCCATCGGCACGGTCTTCGCCGCAGCCGCCAAGTCCGCCCCGGTCCAGGTGATCGGCCCGAAGGACCAGATCATCCAGCAGGGCCTGTCCGACAACGGCGTCATCCTGGTGACGAAGGGCAAGTCGGCGAAGGAAGCCTGGGACTCCGCGGTCAAGTCCATCGACAACAAGCTGGACCAGTGACCCGGATGACCACCCGTCACGACATCGCCGCGTCCCCCTTGAAGGAGGGGGGCGCGGCCCCGGGCCGCCCGCCGGGTGACGACACCTCCGCCGCGGCGCAGCGGAAACGGGAGCGGCTGTCCCGGCGCTGGCAGCGGGACATCCGCTGGAGCCCGTACGCCTTCGTCTCCCCGTTCTTCCTGCTGTTCGTCGCGTTCGGCCTGTTCCCGCTGGTCTACACCGGCTGGGCCTCGCTGCATCAGGTGGAGCTGACCGCGCCGACCGACATGAACTGGGTGGGGCTGCGCAACTACACCCGGATCTTCGACGACGAGTTCTTCTGGAACGCGGCTCGGAACACCCTGACCATCGGCATCATCTCCACCGTTCCGCAGTTGTTGATGGCGATGGGCATCGCCCACATCCTCAACTACAAGCTGCGGGCCTCGACCTTCTTCAGGGTCGCGATGCTCGCGCCGTACGCGACCTCGATCGCCGCCGCCTCGCTGGTGTTCGTCATGCTGTTCGGCCGCGACTACGGCATGATCAACTGGGCGCTCGACGCCGTCGGCATCAACCCGGTCGACTGGCAGAACGACAAGTGGGCCTCACAGATCGCCGTGTCGTCGATCATCATCTGGCGCTGGACCGGTTACAACGCGCTGATCTATCTCGCCGCGATGCAGGCGATCCCGCACGACCTGTACGAGTCGGCGGCCCTGGACGGGGCCAGTCGCTGGCAGCAGTTCATCCATGTGACCGTGCCCGCGCTGCGTCCGACGATCCTGTTCACGTGCGTGGTGTCGACGATCGGGGCGAGCCAGGTCTTCGGGGAGCCGCTGCTGTTCGACGCCAACAAGGGCACCTCCGGCGGTGCGGAGCACCAGTTCCAGACGCTCGGCCTGTATCTGTACGAGCAGGGCTGGGTCGCCCAGCACCTGGGCCGTGCCTCGGCGATCGCCTGGGCGATGTTCCTGATACTGATCGTCATCGGTGTCATCAACTACGTCATCTCGCGCCGGCTGCGCGCCAGTAGTTAAGGAGTTCCGGCCGTGACTACTACGGTGACGCCCACTGACGCGAAACCCGACGACGCCAAGCCCGCGGACAGGACCAGGCGGCCGCGCCTGCCCAAGGCGGCGCGGGCCGGTGGGCAGCTGCACGGCGGCCCGATCGCCTACGCGATCCTCATCGTGTTCACGATCATCTCGATCTTCCCCCTCGTGTGGTCGGCGATCGCCGCCTCCCGCGACAACAACCGGCTGGCACAGACGCCACCACCGTTCTGGTTCGGCAGCGGCCTCTTCGACAAGATCGAACTGGCCTGGACGGACGCGAATCTGGGTGAGGCGTTCTTCAACACCACGGTGGTCGCGGGGGTTTCGGCGGCGACCGTCGTCTTCCTGTCGACCATCGCCGGATTCGCCTTCGCCAAACTGCGGTTCAGGGGCCGTGGCGCGCTGATGCTGATCGTGATCGGCACCATGATGGTGCCACCGCAGCTGAGCGTGATCCCGCTGTACATGATGGTCGCCAAGCTCGACTGGACCGACCAGTTGCAGGCGGTCATCTTCCCGTCGCTGGTGAGCGCGTTCGGCGTGTTCTTCATGCGGCAATACCTGATCCAGGCCCTGCCGGACGAGATCATCGAGGCCGCCCGGGTCGACGGGGCGAGCAGCTGGCGGGTGGTGTGGCACGTGGTGTTCCCGGCCGCCCGGCCCGCGATGGCCGTGCTCGGCATGCTGGTGTTCGTGCAGACCTGGAACGACTTCCTGTGGCCCTTCCTGGTCCTGACCCAGACCGGCAATCCGACCGTGCAGGTCGCGGTCGCGGCGCTGGGCCGCGGGTACACCCCCGACCAGTCCCTGATCATGGCCGGCGCGCTGCTGGGCACCCTGCCGCTGCTGCTGGTCTTCGCGATCTTCGGCAAGCAGATCGTGGGCGGCATCATGCAAGGCGCGGTCAAGGGCTGACGGCCCGCGCCGTGCGTACGTTCTCCAAAGGGGCCGGGTCACCGCCGCCTCGGCCCCTTTCCTCCCGCTGTTCTCCTTCCCCCCACCCACCTCCGTCGGTCTGCAACGACCACCTATGGGAGCGCTTCCATGCCTGAACCCGTGAACCCGGTCGCCCCGGTGACCTTTCCTCCCGCCTTCCTCTGGGGCGCGGCCACCTCCGCCTACCAGATCGAGGGGGCGGTGCGGGAGGACGGCCGTACGCCCTCCATCTGGGACACCTTCAGCCACACCCCGGGCAAGACCGCCGGTGGTGAGACCGGTGACATCGCTGTCGACCACTACCACCGCTACCGCGACGACGTGGCGATGATGGCCGACCTGGGCCTCAACTCGTACCGCTTCTCGATCTCCTGGTCGCGGGTGCAGCCGACGGGCCGGGGCCCGGCCGTGCAGAAGGGCCTGGACTTCTACCGCCGGCTGGTCGACGAGCTGCTGGACAAGGGCATCAAGCCGGCCGTGACCCTCTACCACTGGGACCTCCCGCAGGAGTTGGAGGACGCGGGCGGCTGGCCCGAGCGGGACATCGTGCACCGCTTCGCCGAGTACGCGCGGATCGTGGGCGAGGCGCTGGGCGACCGGGTCGAGCAGTGGATCACGCTCAACGAGCCGTGGTGCACCGCGTTCCTGGGCTACGGCTCCGGGGTGCACGCGCCGGGCCGTACGGACCCGGTGGCGTCGCTGCGGGCGGCCCACCATCTGAACGTGGCGCACGGGCTGGGCGTCGCGGCGCTCCGCTCGGCGATGCCCGCCCGCAACGCGATCGCGGTGAGCCTGAACTCGTCGGTGGTCCGGCCGATCACCAGCTCCCCCGAGGACGTGGCGGCGGCGCGGAAGATCGACGACCTGGCCAACGGTGTCTTCCACGGTCCGATGCTGCACGGCGCGTACCCGGAGACCCTGTTCGCCGCGACGTCGTCGCTGACGGACTGGTCGTTCGTGCAGGACGGCGACGTGGAGACGGCCAACCAGCCGCTGGACGCACTGGGGTTGAACTACTACACGCCGACGCTGGTGGGCGCGGCGGACGTCGACCTGAAGGGCCCCCGGGCCGACGGGCACGGGGCGAGCGAGCACTCGCCGTGGCCGGGCGCGGACGACGTCCTGTTCCACCAGACGCCGGGCGACCGTACGGAGATGGGCTGGACCATCGACCCGACGGGCCTGCACGAGCTGATCATGCGGTACGCGCGGGAGGCTCCGGGGCTGCCGATGTACGTGACGGAGAACGGGGCCGCGTACGACGACAAGATGGACTCCGACGGCCGCGTCCACGACCCCGAGCGCATCGCCTACCTCCACGGCCACCTGCGCGCGGTGCGCCGCGCGATCGCCGAGGGGGCGGACGTCCGCGGCTACTACCTCTGGTCGCTGATGGACAACTTCGAGTGGGCGTACGGCTACGGGAAGCGGTTCGGTGCCGTGTACGTCGACTACGCGACCCTCACCCGTACGCCGAAGTCGAGCGCGTACTGGTACGGCCAGGCGGCGAAGACGGGCGCGCTGCCGCCGCTGGCGACGACTCCGGCGTAACGGAACCACAGGGCCGGGGGCTGGGGAGCCCCCTGGGGGAAACGGGGGAGCGGGGGTCCGGGGCGCGGCGCACATAGGGGAGCGTCGCGCCCCGGACGTCGGTGGTCAGAGCCGCCGGTAGTAGTGCGCCGTGGGGAACGGGACGCAGCCGAGGCTCTCGTAGAGGGCGCGGGCGGGGGCATGGAAGGCGTCGCCGCCGGTGCCGATCTCGACGAGCCTCGTGCCGCGTCCGCGCAGGTCGGCGAAGGCGTGCTCGCACAGGGCGGTGCCCGTGCCGTCGCCGCGGTGCCGCTCGGCCACGGCGAGCAGGATGATCTCGCCGTGGTGCCGGGTCAGGTCGGCCTGCCAGGCGACGTACCCGGCGAGCACGCCGTCGGCGGACTCGGCCACCGCGACGTACCTGTGCTCGGCCGGGTCGTGCAGGGTGGGCACGAGTTCGCGGTAGTCACCGCGCCAGTCGGCGTGCAGCGTGGTGAGGACGAGCCCGTCGAGCACCGGTCCGACGGAGTCCTCGAAGAACGGCCGGAACGTGTCGATGGTGAGTTCGGTCAGTCGTGCCAGGTCGTCCCGGGCGTATGCGCGAATGAGCATGGAGTGGACCTCTCGGAACCTGAGGGAGGAAAAGGACACCTCTGGCCCGCCGATCACAGAGACGTGTCGGTGGGCCGACCTCAGTGGCGGGTACGCCAGGACGCGAAGCACTCCATACACGCCATGCTAGGGCCTGTCCGACCAGGAAAGGAGACGTGCCCGTGACGCCATTGGTCGCCGCCGTCATCGTCCACGACCGGGCCGCGGGCCGGGTCCTCCTCCTCCAGCGGGGCGAGCACGCCAGGTTCGCCCGGGGCAGGTGGGATCTGCCCGCCGGGAAGAGAGAGCCCGGAGAACCCGTCACCGGGACCGCCGTGCGCGAGCTGTACGAGGAGACCGGGCTGACCGTGAAGCCGGAGGCGCTGGAGGTCGCGCACGTCGTCCACGCGGCCCGGGGCGTCGGGGCGCCGGACGGCTTCCTCACCGTCGTCTTCGTCGCCCACGAGTGGACGGGCGAGCCCGAGAACCGGGAACCGCACAAGCACTCCCAGCTCCGCTGGTTCGCCACCGACTCCCTCCCCGAGGACTTCGTGGAGGGCAACGCCGACGCGTTGCGCGGTTACCTCGCCGACGGTCCCCGGATGTCCCAGTACGGCTGGGCGTGACGTGGTGCACGGCGCCTTCTGAACGGCACAGGGCCGCGCCCCCGAAGGGGCCGCGGCCCTGTGCCGTCGTGATCGGTGTCAGCGGGGTTCGCGGACGACCGCCACCTCCCCGGCCGGTACCAGCACGGTCGCCGGGGCGTCGGTCGTGGTGACGGGCTTGCCCGTCAGCAGGTCGACGGAGCCGGCGGCGACCTCGATCTCGGCGTCGGCGTCGCCGTGGTTGATCAGGAAGAGGAAGTCCGCGTCCGCGCCCCGGCGCAGGGCCGCTTCCACGCCCTCCGGGGTCGGGCGCACCGATGTCACGCCCGCCTCCTCGCGGATGCGGTCCAGTAGGGAGGCGAGGGTCGTCGGCTCCGGGCGGGTGGCGACGTACCAGGCCGTGCCGGAGCCGTGGGTGTGGCGGGTGACGGCGGGGACTCCGGTCAGGGGGCCGGAGGTGTACGACGTCACCGCCTCCGCGCCCGCCAGGGCGACCCGCTCCGACCACAGGGACGCCGTACCGCCGTCGCTCAGGCCCACCGTCTCCCCCGGAAGGAGGGGGAAGAGTTCGTCGGTGCGGACGCCGAGGGTCTCGCGGAAGGCGCCCGGGTAACCGCCCAGCCGGACGTGGCAGTTCTCGTCCACCGCGCCGCTGTGGAAGCCGACGGCCAGCGTGCCGCCTGCCTGCGCGAAGCCCGTCAGGTTCGCCGCGCCCTGGTCGTCGACCAGGTACAGGCTCGGGGCCAGCACCAGCTTGTACGCGGACAGGTCCGCGTCCGGGCGGACGAAGTCCACCGCCACACCGGACCGCCACAACGGCTCGTACCAGGCGCGGCTCAGGTCCTGGAAGCGGAGCTTCTCGCTGGGCTGGGAGGGGAGTTCCACCGCCCACCAGGCGTTCCAGTCCCAGACGATGGCGACCTCGGCGACGCCCCTGCTGCCCCGTACCTCCGCCAACGACCGCAGGTCCGCGCCCAGTTGCACCACGTCGCGCCAGATCTGGCTGTCGGTGCCGGCGTGCGGCAGCATCGCCGAGTGCCACTGCTCGGCACCGGCCTTGGCGGCCCGCCACTGGAAGTAGGCGATGCCGTCGGCGCCCCGGGCCACGTGGGCGAGGGCGTTGCGGCGCATCTCGCCCGCCGTCTTGGCCCGGTTGACGGGCTGCCAGTTGACCGCGCCGGTGGAGTGTTCCATCAGCAGCCACGGACTGCCGCCGGCCAGGGAGCGCACCAGGTCGCCGCTGAGCGCGATGTCGATCTGCGACTCGGGGTCCGTCGACTGGAGGTAGTGGTCGTTGGAGACGATGTCCAGCTCCGGCGCCCAGCGCCAGTAGTCCAGCTTGTCGAAGTTGTACATCACCATGAAGTTGGTGGTGGCGGGCGTGGAGGGGGCCGCCTCCAGCAGCACCTCCCGCTCCGCCTTGCACAGCGACAGCAGCGCGTCGCTGCAGAAGCGGCGCCAGTCCAGCTGGTGGGTCGGGTTCGGGACCGCGCCCGTCGCGCGGGGCGGGATGATCTCGTCCCAGTCGTAGTACCACTGGCTCCAGAACGTCGTGCCCCAGGCGTGGTTGAGCGCCGCCAGGTCGTCGTCGTACTTCTCGCGGAGCCAGAGGCGGAAGGCGGCCGCGCTGGTGTCGCAGTGGCACTCGCCGTTGTGGCAGCCGTACTCGTTGTGGACGTGCCACATGACGACGGCCGGGTGGTCGGCGTACCGCTCGCCCAGGACGCGGGCGATCCGCAGCGCCGCCTCGCGGTAGGCCGGGCTCGACGGGCAGAACGTCTGACGGCTGCCGTAGGAGAGGGTGCGGCCGTCCCGGTCGACCGGCAGCGCCTCGGGGTACTTGACGAAGAACCAGGCCGGCGGGGCCGCCGTCGGGGTCGCCAGGTCGGCGGCGATCCCGTTCTCGTGCAGCAGCGCGAGGATCTTGTCCAGGCGGGAGAAGTCGTACTCGCCCTCACGCGGCTCAAGCAGCGCCCAGGAGAAGATGTTGACGCTGACCATGTTCACACCCGCCTCGCGCATGAGGCGTACGTCCTCGGCCCAGACCTCCTCGGGCCACTGCTCGGGGTTGTAGTCACCGCCGTAGGCGATGCCGGGGACGTTCAGTTCGCGCTTCATTCGGAGGCCTCCGGGCCCTTCGTCAGCAGTCGGCGGGTCGTCTCCACGCCCCAGGTGTCCAGCGAGAGCAGCCGGTCGCTGGAGGCCATCAGGCCTCCGGTGGCCTCGACGTGGGCCGCCCAGCGCTCGCGGGTCTCGACGGCGGGGCGGGCCATCAGGCAGTCGGGGTCGTTCACCCAGAGGCGGCCGTGCTGCCACTGGCGGCCCACGCCGGTGAACTCGGCGGGGTCCTGGCCGGGCTGGCTGTAGTCGTCGGCCTCGGGGCGGCGGTGCGGGGCCGTGTCGGGGCTGACCCGCATCGCGTCGAACAGGCCGATGGAGGGGAGGATCGGCGCGCCGCAGCCCAGCAGGTAGGCGTCGGGGCCGATGGCGGCGCGGATCAGCTCGATGCCCTGGCGGTACGCCGTGAGGGCGTCCACGGAGGCGTGGCGTACGCCGTCCAGGGCGCCCGCGTACAGGAAGTCGACCTTGAAGTAGTCGTAGCCCTCGGCGCGCAGGGTGGTGAAGACCTCGGTGAGGTACGCCGCCGCCTCGGGGTGGGTGGTGTCGAGGACATACAGGTCGTGGCCCCAGTTGTGGCCGGCGTGGGTGAAGCCGCCGGTCTCGTCGCGCACCAGCCACTCGGGGTGCTCGGCGGCCAGGACGCTGGACGGGTCGACGAGGAAGGGGGCCGTCCAGATGCCGGCGCGGCGCCCCCTCGCCCTGATCACCTCCGCGATGCCCGCGCGGGAGCGGAAGCGGCCGGAGAGTGTGAGCCAGTCGCCCAGGGCGCTCTGGTAGCCGTCGTCGATCTGGACGACGTCGATGGGGAGGTCGAGGGTGTCCATCGCACGGAGGTTCTCGTGGATGTCGTCCTCGGTGACGGAGGTGAAGTACTCGTACCAGGAGCACCAGACAGTGGGGGCCGGGCGGGGGGCCGCGAGGCCGAGGCCCGCCGCCCACTCGCCCAGCACCGCCCGGATGTCCGTGCCGGTCCACTCCTTCACCGGGCCGTCGGCGCTGACCTCGGCGACCCCGTCCCGCACCACCAGGCGGACGGAGGGGACCTCGCGCACGGGGTCGGGGGCGGCCCACAGGCGGACCGGCGTCCCGTCGCCCGGGTCGAGGGCCAGCAGGCCCTCGCCCTGGAAGGTGCCGGCGGGCACGGTGACCCCTGGGCGGTAGCAGACCGTGGCCCAGTTGTCGTTGGTCGGGCGGTACGGGGTCGCGTCGAGGGCGTAGGAGCCGCTGGGGCTCCAGGACTGCCAGCCCTCCTCGTGGACCCGTGCCGTACTGGTGTCCACGGGCACGGAGACCACGTGGGTGAAGGGGTGGTGCACGAAGGTTCTCTCTCAGAAGTGGCCGGTCAGCCCTTGTTGGCGCCGAGGGTGAGGCCGCTGACGAACTGGCGCTGGAGTGCGAAGTACACGATCAGCGTGGGGATCGCGGTGAGCAGGGCTCCGGCGGCGACGAGGTTGGGGTCGGTGAAGTACTGGCCGGAGAGGTT